>NZ_CP063231.1:3308333-3647500 GCF_023612255.1 Luteibacter flocculans
CCTTCTCCTCGCCGCTGATGGCCACCGAAGCCACATCCGTGAGCGACGTTCGCGACCAGGTCGCCCGCAGTATCGCCACTCTCGTGAACGACCCCGCCTTTGAAGCGGCCGTGCAGGACAAGCTGAGCAAGAACAAGGCAGCGCTCGCCGACGTGGTGCGCCAGTACGCCGCCGACACCACCGCACGTAACCAGGGTGTCGTGGACGAACTCCGCGACCTCGAACGTCAGGCCGTCCACTTGCGCGGTCTGGATGGCGCCATCGACAACGTGATCGATCTCCGCGTGCTCGGCGGCGACGCGCAGGATTCGGCCGCCAACGTTCATGGCACCTGGGTCGGCACCGTGGTGAAGGATCAGGCCACCGGGACCAAGCAACTGGTCGCCTACGGCCCGTCGGGAGAGAAGCAGCAGTTTTCGGCCGATCAGGCCCCAGGCGTCCCGATGCTGCTCGTCGAGTCGGATTCGACTCGCAGCACGCAGGCTGGCATGCAGGTCATGAACGAAGCGCTTCGCCGCGAGGGCGCGCAGACTCCCCGGACGCAACCGATGTCTCGCTCCGCGCTGCGTTCTTCCTTGCGTTCTTCCGCGCGGGATGTTTCGCGCCTCGCTCCGACGACCCTTTCCCGCTTCGCTCCGCCGTCCGTGGAGAACCTTGCCGTGCCGGAGGCGGAAGAGCTGACCATCCTCTCCGAGATCTGGCTGGCCGACGACCGCGAGCCGAACACCGCCTTCGACGCCGAGATCTTCGCAGTGATTACCGGCGTCAGTCCCGAGGGCAAGGTGCAGGTCATCACCAAGGACATGCCGTGGCTGGACCACGACAAGTTCTTGTACAAGCCTGGCATGGACCTGATCAACTGGAAGGACTTCGGTCCGAGCTACGTGAACGTGCAGCTCTTTGAGGACGACGGCGACACGAACTTCAAGAACCTGGCGTCGGCAGTCACCAGTGCGGTGGGCGACGTCTCCCTGCTGGTCTCGCCGACGGCACCCCAGGCACTCGTGATCTCCGGCGTGTCCAAGATCGCGAGCAAGGTGCTCGACGCGATGGACTCCAAGTGGTTCCAGAACGATGCCGACTACATCGATTCGTTCTATGTGATCGAGCGTGGCGGCAACTACGGCACGCACGATGCCCCTCTGGTCGGCGCACGTGGCTGGGCGAAGATGGTGCTCAAGCCCTATCAGGTGAAGAACCGCGTGTTCAAGGAGACGGTGAACAAGACCCCTTGATCTCTCATACGAAGGGCGGCCTCGGCCGCCCTTCGCTTTCTCTATATATATAGAGAGTGTCGATCAGCCGACGATGCCCGGCATCGGACGGCCGTCACGGACGAAGGGGAACGTCACGACGCGCACCGGCACTTCACGGCCGCGGATGTCGACCCGAACATCACCCAGCTCGCCAGCGGGCACGCGTGCAAACGCAACAGACTTGCCCAGCGTGGGGGCGAAACCGCCGGACAGGATCTCACCGTCACCGGCAGCGGTGAGCACCTTCTGCCCGTGGCGCAGCACGCCCTTGTCGTCCATCACCAGCCCCACCATGACGCGCGGCACGCCGGCAGCCTTCTGCTTCTCCAGCGCTGCACGGCCGATGAAGTCGCGACCCTCGTCCAGCGACACCGTCCACGCGAGCGCCGCCTCCCAGGGCGTGACGCTCTCATCCATGTCCTGTCCATACAGATTCATGCCGGCCTCGAGACGCAGGGTGTCGCGCGCGCCCAGACCCGCCGGAGCTACACCCGCCTCGCGGAGGCGATTCCACAACTCGACGACGCGCGTGTTAGGCACCACGACCTCGAAACCATCTTCGCCGGTGTAACCGGTCCGCGCGAGGAACAACGGCATGCCCTCCGGGCCTTCGATCTCGATAGCAGCGAACTTGCCGAGCTTGCTCGCCTTCGCGCGCACGTCCTCCGGCAGCAGGCCGATCAGCTTCTCGCGGGCGTTGGGGCCCTGCACGGCGATCATGCCGAATTCGCTGCGCTCGCGAACGGCGACACCGAAGGCGGCCGCCTGCTTTTCGATCCAGGCCAGATCCTTTGCGCGAGTGGCAGCATTCACCACGAGGCGGAAAAAGTCCTCGCGCAGGAAGTAAACGATGAGGTCATCGATCACCCCACCGTTCTCGTCGAGCATGCAGGTGTAGAGCGCCTTGCCGGACTTGGCGAGCTTGTCGACATTGTTCGCCACCAGCTTGCGCAGGAACTCCCGAGTGCGCTCACCGACAATATCCACGACCGTCATGTGCGACACGTCGAACATGCCGGCATCCTTGCGTACGGCGTGATGCTCTTCGATCTGCGACCCATAGGCGATGGGCATGTCCCAGCCACCGAAGTCGACCATGCGGGCACCGAGTTCGCGGTGGGTGGCGTTGAGTTCGGTCTTGTCGGTCATCGTCGTACCTTGAAGGAGAATGGCGGCGGGATCAGCCCGGCATTATCGGCCTGCCGGGCCCGGAAGGCCAATCGTGCGCCGCTCCGCATCCCCCAAGGCACCACCGAGTCCTGCTAGCCTTCGCTCATGGCAACGGCATCCTTCCCCGGCTCGGTGACGCTCACCCGCGAGGCGGGCGGACCCCGGCTGATCCTTTCCGGCGACTGGACCCTCCCCCATTACAGCGACCTGCACCGGCGAGCGACGGAACTGGCCGGGTCGATCGACAGCCACGCCACGATCGACATCCACGGACTGGGGGCCATGGACACATCGGGCGCCTTCATCATTGCCGAACTGCTGGGCAGCGCTCGCACGCAGGCGCTGGCCCAGGAAGAGGTGCTGCCCCCCGAACGTCGCGCCCTCCTGAAAACGGTCGGCGACGCGATCGACACCTATTGCACGGGCATCACTCGACCGCGCGATGCCGGCTTCGTCGTCATGCTGGAGCGCATCGGCAAGGCGATGTCCGGCTTCTGGAAGCAGACCGCCAAACTGCTCGCCTTCATCGGCATCACGCTCCAGGGCTTTCTCGCCACGATCTGGCGGCCACGCCGCTGGCGGGTCACCTCGCTGGTCTCGCACATCGAACAGACCGGTCTCGACGCCGTGCCGATCCTGGCGCTGTTGTCCTTCATGGTCGGTTGCGTGGTGGCCTTCCTCGGTTCGACGGCGCTTGCGAGCTACGGCGCCAGCCTGTTCACCGTGGACCTGGTCGGCTACGCCTTCCTCCGCGAGTTCGGCGTGCTGCTCACGGCCATCCTCCTCGCGGGCCGCACCGCGAGTGCATTCACCGCGCAAATCGGTTCGATGAAGGCCCGCGAGGAAATCGACGCGATCCGCACGTTGGGCCTCGATCCGGTGGAACTGCTGGTACTGCCGCGCGTGCTTGCCTTGCTGGTGTCGCTACCTCTGCTTACGTTCATTTCCATGGTGGCGGGCGTGGTCGGCGGCGGTGTCGTGTGTCTCGCCGTATTGAAGATGTCGCCATCGATGTTCCTGACGATGTTCCAGGCGGACATTTCGCTGACCCAGTTCCTGGTCGGTATCGCCAAGGCCCCCGTGTTCGCCTTCATGATCGCCGTGATCGGCTGCATGGAGGGCTTCAAGGTCTCCGGCAGCGCGCAGTCCGTGGGCCAACACACCACTTCGGCCGTCGTGCAGTCGATCTTCGTGGTGATACTGCTGGATGCACTGGCCGCCCTCTTCTATATGGAGATGGGCTGGTGAACGCACAGATGCATCCAAAGCCGTCTCGCGAGACCGTGATCGAAGTGCGCGGCCTGCTCAACCGCTTCGGTGCGCAGACCGTCCACGAGCACCTGGACCTCGACGTCTACCGCGGCGAAATCCTCGGTATCGTCGGCGGATCGGGTACGGGTAAATCCGTACTGCTGCGGACCATCGTCGGGCTGGTGCGGCCGGTAGCTGGCGAAGTGCGGGTGTTCGGCGAAAACCTGCTGGCCCTGTCCGACGAACGCCGCTCGGAGGTGGAACGGCGATTCGGTGTGCTTTTCCAGAGTGGCGCCCTGTTCTCCTCGCTGACTGTGGCCGAGAACGTGGCGCTTCCGCTGGTCGAGCACGCCGGCCTGCCGCGCGTGGATGCGCAACGGCTGGCGGGCGTGAAGCTGGCGCTGGCCGGGCTGCCCGTCGACGCGGGACGCAAGTATCCCGCGCAGCTCTCTGGCGGCATGATCAAGCGCGCTGCGCTGGCCCGTGCACTGGCGCTGGATCCGGAAATCCTCTTCCTCGACGAACCCACCGCCGGCCTCGATCCGATCAGCGCCGCGGCGTTCGACAGCTTGATCGTGACCCTGCGCAACGCGCTCGGACTGACCGTGTTCCTCGTCACCCACGATCTCGACACTTTGTATACGACCTGCGATCGCGTGGCCGTACTCTCTCAGCGTCGCGTGCTCGCCGCAGCGCCCATCGACGAAGTGGCACGCACCGACGATGCCTGGGTCCAGGCATATTTCAACGGCCCGCGCGGCCGCGCAGCACACAAAGGCAAGGACTGAACCATGGAAACCCGGGCCCACCACGTCCTCATCGGACTGTTCACCGTCCTGGTCGTTCTCTTCGGCCTCGGCTTCGGCGTCTGGCTCGCCAAGGCGCATTCGGACCAGGAATGGAATTACTACGACATCGTGTTCAATGAAGCCGTGACCGGCCTGTCGCGCGGGGGCGCCGTGCAGTACAACGGCATCCGCTTGGGCGACGTGATGCAGCTGCGACTCGATCCCGACGACCCGCGCCGCGTACTCGCACGCATCCGCGTCGAGGGCGATACACCGCTGCGCAAGGATACCCACGCCAAGCTCGCCCTCACCGGCGTGACCGGCGTGGCGATCATCCAGTTGTCCGGCGGTTCGCCGGGCAGCCCGACGTTGGTGGGACATGACGGCGAGGTACCGGTGATCATCGCCGACCCGTCGCCCTTCGCGCGCATCCTTGCCAACGGCGAGGATCTCATCACCAACATCAACCAGGCCGCCGCCCGCGCCAGCGAACTCCTGTCAAAGGAAAACGTGCACCGTATCGAGCGCACGCTGGATCACCTGGACAAGACCACGGGCGTGATCGCCGACGAGCGCGAGGACATCCGCGCGCTCATCAAGCAACTGGCTGCCGCCACACAGCAGGCGAACGATACGCTCGCCGAAAGCCGCTCACTGGTGCACAACGCCAACGGTCTGGTCGAAGGCCAGGGCAAGGCCACGCTGGAAAGCGCACAGCGCGCCATGGCCTCGCTCGAACATTCGATGGCATCGATCGACCGGCTCCTCAACGACAACAGCGATGCGATCAATGGCGGCGCCGCCAGCCTCGGCGAGCTGGCTCCGGCACTGCACGAACTGCGCGACACGCTCGGTTCGTTGCGCTCCATCACCCGTCGCCTCGACGAGAACCCCAGCGGCTACCTGTTCGGCCGAGAGAAGACCAAGGAGTTCACCCCATGAGCCGTGCCCGCCTCGCCGCCCCGCTGATTCTCGCGCTGCTGACGGCATGCTCGATCCTGCCCAAGGCGGAGTCGCCCCATATCTACACGCTGCCTGCCGCGCCAGGCGCGCGACCGGCAGCAGCCAGCCCGGTCCCTTGGGCGCTGCGTGTCGCCACCCCGAACGCACCACGCGCGCTCGACAACGCGCGCATCGCTGTGGTCCCCGAGGCCAACACCATCACGGTCTATGCCGGCGCACGATGGGCCGACAGCGCGCCCAAGCTGTTCCGCGAACGGCTGGCCGATGCGTTCCGCGACGGTGGGCGCGTACCCGCCATCAGCACCGACGACAGCAACCTCGCCGCCGACTACGAACTCGGTGGCAGCCTCAGCGCGTTCCAGACCGAATACACGAACGGCAAACCGGAAGTCGTCGTGCGTTACGACGCTGTGCTCGCGGCAACCCGCAAGCACCAGATCGTGAGCAGCCGGCGCTTCGAAGTGCGCGAGCCCGTCGATGGCAAGGAGGTGCCGAAAGTGGTGGAAGCGTTCGGCCGCGCCATGGACAAGGTATCCGGCGACGTCGTCCGCTGGACGATGGACAGCATACCTGCGCGCTAACGGCGCGCTGCCATCATGCGCCTATCAGGCGAAACGTCAGGTTGATGCGCGGCGCGGCAATACGCGCCCGCGCCGGAAGCTCGTGCTTGTACAACCGCTGCGTGGCGCCCGCCATACGCAGCAGGCTGCCATGACCCAGTTCCACCGCGACGGCCTCGCCACCGGATTTCGCACGAAAGCGGAAAGTCCGCTCTGCCCCCAAGCTCAACGATGCGATCAACGGCTCGGGACCGAGTTCCGGCTCGTCATCGCTGTGCCAGCCCATGCGGTCGCCACCGCTGCGATACAGATTGGCGAGCACGCTGTTGAAGCGGGCGCCACACGCCTCGGCGACCCGATCGCGCAGCGCCTGTAACGATGGGGTCCAGGGATGCGGGACGAATCGCGTGCCCGAATAACGATAGGTAGCATCCGCGTCGCCGATCCACGCGCTGAGACGCGGGGAATCGACGACACGGCCGAACATCCGGATGCGATGGACTTCCCAGGGAAGCTCGTCGGTGAGTCGCGCCAGCAGCTCATCCGCTTCTTCGCGCTCCAGCCATCCCGGCGCGACAGTAACATCCGCGCCGGGAAGACCAATGCGCGACCAGATGCCGCTCAGTGTGGCTCCACCGGGTAGGCCGGTTCCGCATCCAGCGAGGAGGCGCAGACGCCGGCAAGTTCGAGCAGGCGCAGATCCGAGCCACGCGCACCGACCAGTTGGAGACCGATCGGCATCCCGTTGGGCAACGTACCCATGGGGATGCTCACGGCGGGACAGCCGGCCAGGCTGGCGAAGCTGCACAGGTCCGCTTGCGACGATGGCACCGGGCCGTCGAGCGGGAACGCGCCCTGCGGCGTGGTCGGCAGTACGAGCACGTCCACCTGCGCGAAGAGGCGGCGCATCTTGAGCGTGGCGGCATCCAGCACGAGATCGGCCGCAACATAGTCGGCGGCGGATTTGCGCGCGGCGAAATCCACCATGTCGCGGAAACCCGATGACACCGGATACGCCTCGTCGGCCAGCTCCGTGGCGAAGGTGTTGAGCATCTCGGCCTCCATCAGCAGGAGACCGGCGCGTCGGGTGCGGGCGAAATCCCAGTCGGAGAAGTCGACGGTACGCCGCTCGCCCAGTTCACCCTTCAATTTGGACAACGCGTCCTCGAACACGTCGATGACGTCGCGCTCCACACCGACCGCCGCAAGGTCCGGCAGGAAGCCGGCGCGCAGGTTGCCTGGTTCCCAGTCCGGCGGCGAGAAGGCCACGCGGCGGCGGCGCGAGCGAGCATCGTCGGCGTCGTAGCCAGCCAGGGTCTGCAAGAGCACCGTAAGGTCGTCGACGCCACGCGCCAGCAGACCCACGGCATCGAGGCGGCGCGCCGCAGGAACGAGACCGCGCGCCGAGATCTCGCCATGGGTGGGCTTGATCGCGTAGACGCCGCAATAGCTGGCCGGCACGCGAATCGAGCCCAGCGTATCGGAGCCGATCGCGGCGACGGCCAAGCCCGCCGCCACGGCAGCAGCGGCGCCACCCGACGATCCTCCGGCGGTGTAACCGAGCCGGTGCGGATTGTGCGTTGCGCCATGAAACGGATTATTGGTGGCGAGGCCAAGCGCGCCCTCATCCATGTTCGTCTTGCCCAGCAGCACGGCACCCGAGGCGCGCAGCCGGGCCACCACGTGAGCGTCTTCCTCCGGCACGACGGTGCGCCGCCGCATACCGGCGCGCGTGGGCACGCCGGCCACGTCAAAGTTGTCCTTGATCGCGATCGGCATACCGTCCAGCCGACCGATGACACCGTCACGACGGCGGCGGTCAGCCGCCAGCGCCTGCTCCTGGATGAGGGAGACGCTGAAATCGACGAACGCGTTGAGCCGGGGATTCAGGCGCTCGATGGCGTCCTGATAGACGTCGGACAGGGCCTGGGGCTGGACCCGTCCAATCGCCAGCCAATGCAGGATCTGCAGCAATGTGGCGCGGCGCATATCGACATCGGCGACCGGCGGCATCGTATTCATGAACTCTCCTTGTGCTTAAGGAGATTATGAACGGGATACGTGAAGATCGTGCAACCCTTAGGGACACTCCCTAGCGTTTCAAACGTCCCATTTGCCCCGCTACCGGCGAACCCGGACAATACCGGGCCGATTCCGCAGCCAGCCTTTGAGTGAGCCAGCCATGAGCGAACGCGAAACCATGGAATACGACCTCGTGGTCGTCGGGGCCGGCCCCGCCGGTCTCGCGTTCGCGATCCGCACGAAACAACTCAATCCCGAGATCTCGGTCTGCGTGATCGAGAAGGCCTCGACGATCGGGGCGCAGATCCTGTCGGGCGCCGTGATCGAGACGGGTCCGCTCGACCGCCTGCTGCCCAACTGGCGCGACAATCCGCCGCCGGTCTGCGTGCCGGTGACCAAGGACGAGTTCTGGATGCTGCGCGACCATGCGTCTGGCACCAAGATGCCGCTGACGCCGCCGCAGATGAACAACCACGGCAACGTCATCGTCAGTCTCGGCGCCCTGTGTGCATGGTTGGCACCGCAGGCCGAGGCGCTCGGCGTCGATGTCTTCCCCGGCTACGCGGCCGCGGAAGCGCTGATCGAGGACGGCAAGGTCGCTGGCGTACGCATCGGCGACATGGGCGTCGCGCGCGACGGCAGCCACAAGCCGGGCTACACCGAAGGCATCGACATCCGCGCGAAGGTCACCGTGCTCGCCGAAGGTTGCCGCGGCCACATCAGCAAGGCGCTCATCAAGCAGTTCGACCTCGACGCGAACAGCGACCCGCAGACCTACGGCATCGGCCTCAAGGAGCTCTGGCAGCTTCCGCCGGGTCGTGGCGAGCCGGGCAAGGTGGTGCATACGGTGGGCTGGCCGTTGCCGAGCGACATCTACGGCGGCAGCTTCCTCTATCACCTCGACAACGACCGCGTCGCCGTGGGTTTCGTGGTGGGCCTCGACTATCCCGATCCGAACTTCTCGCCGTTCGAGGCGTTCCAGCAGTTCAAGCACCACCCCAACGTGAAAGGCCTGCTCGACGGCGGCACCATCGTCTCGGGTGGCGCGCGCGCGATCATCGAAGGCGGTTACCAGTCGTTGCCGAAGGTGGACATGCCCGGTGCGATCCTCATCGGCGACTCCGCGGGCCTGGTCAACGTGCCCAAGATCAAGGGCACCCACCAGGCCATCGCCTCCGCCATGCTCGCGGCGGAACATCTGGCCGGCAACGGCCTCGACCCGACAGGTTGGGATGGCGTGCTGCGCGGCTCCGCGGTCATGGCGGAGCTGAAGAAAGTGCGCAACATCCGCCCTGGATTCAACAAGGGCCTGTGGCGCGGACTCATCAACGCCGCGTGGGAAACCGTCACGGGCGGCCGCTCGCCGTGGACGCTCAAGAACCACGCCGACTGGTCCGCGCTGGACAAGCTCGGCCAATACGAAGCGCCGAAGAAAGACTACGTCGATCGCACGCTCGCCCCGCGCGACCGTCTCGCCAGCGTCTACTTCGCCGCCACCGAGCACGACGAGGACCAGCCGGTCCACCTCAAGGTGCTCGACACGAGCATCTGCGTCGACCGCTGCACCACCGAATACGGCAACCCCTGCCAGCGCTTCTGCCCAGCCGGCGTCTACGAGATCGTGCAGGACGACGCAGGCCGCCGCCTGCAGATCAACGCCGCGAACTGCGTGCACTGCAAGACGTGCGACATCAAGGACCCGTACCAGATCATCACCTGGGTCACGCCCGAGGGCGGGTCCGGGCCGAATTATCAGAACCTCTAAGCATGCGCGTTCGCCTGGGATGGCTTGGTTGGTGGGTTCTGGTTGCGGCATGTATCTGGTTGCCGTGGCACGCGCTGTACGAAGGTAGCGGTCCGTTCGTCCGCCAGCTATCGCGCTCGCTGGCGTGGAAGAGCATGGCGGAATGCCTGCTGCTGTTCGGCACGGTATATGGGAGCCTTCGCCTGCCGCGTGGCGGGGCCTGGCTAGCGGCAGTGTGCGCCGAGGTGTATGCGCGTCGGCATGGGATCGACATCACGCTTGTTCTGCTCGGCGCCTACCTTGCAGGCATTCACGGACTTGGCCGATGCTGCAATCGGCTCCTGGGTCTGCAAGCCGGCAACACGCTTACGCTACATCTGCGTCACACGCTGCTTGGTCTCCTGACGTGGTCGGCCATCATCTGGCTCGCTTCATTTGCCGGATGGGGCGATCTCTCGTCGCTACGCACGCTCGCCATCGTCGTCCTTGGTACCGCCCTCGTCGTTTCGGCATGGCGATGGCATTCGACGTGGGAACTGCCGGAACGACCCGGTACGCACGGCGGAGCAATGCTGTTGGCCGCTTTCGTCACGGTCACGCTGATGCTGGGCGCCAAGGCGGCCGCCTCGGCCGACAGCGATGCGCTCTGGTATGGATTGAACGCCGACCGCATGCTGTTCGGCAAAGGCAACCTGTTCGACGCGCAGGGCCTCATTGCCCACGTGCACTTCTACCCGAAGCTGGCCGAGGCGCTGCAGGCACCTTTTCTCGGCTTGGGTAGCGCCAGCCTTGTCACGGGATTCAGCCTGATCTGCTGGCTGCTGCTAGCTATGACGGTGCGAGAACTGCTTGGGAATCTTGGGGTGGCATCCCGTCACGCGTGGCTGGGCGCACTGCTTTGCTGCGCCGTGCCCGCCGTAGCGGCTTCAGCAGTGACGCCGAAAGGCGAACTGCTTGCCGCTTGGCTGTGTGCTTTCGGCATGCTGGCGGGGCTCAAGCTGAAAGACGACGCGACAAGCCGAGGATGGTTGGGCATTGGCGTTGCCGCGGTGGTGCTCGCGCCACTGGCTCGCCTGACCGTACTGCCATACGCAGCGGCCATTTTCCTCTTCCTGATGGCCTTCGCGTTCACACGGCCGAATCGACGCGCGTTGCGCACCGACATCGCACCGGTCGTTCTTGCCATGCTGACGGCTGGCCTCGTCTGCCTCCGAACCTTCGAACAAACCGGCGTCGCATTCGTGTCGCCCGACGTACTGCTGGATCTGCAAGCCTTGATCGGCTGGCATTTGCACGACGACATTGGTCGCTACGTACCCACCTTCCGCACGCCCTTTCCGGGTGGCTTGATCGACTCTCTGTTCGGACCCGCCGCGTACATCCACCAGGCGCTGTTCTGGATGGGCAATGGATGGCTACCACTGTTGGTGGCGGCGATAGCGATACGCGGCTGGCGCTGGATGCTCAAACCGGTCACCGTCTTCCTGTTGATCGTCGGCTTATCCATGTACGTGCTGCTCTACGCGTACCGGTACGGCAACGATGGCGCAGACGGCAATTACTTCATCGTGCCGATCGTGATGTTGCACATGGCGGTGTGGGTCGGCATCTTCGGAACCTCGCCGGCACCCTTCGTATCGAAGCCCGTGACGCGCGGGGCAATGGCTATTGTGGCCTTCTGCCTCTTCATGGTGCTCACCACCGCCAATTGGATGCCGGGCAACCGGCGACTCGATGCACGGTTCGATCGAACACCCTTTTCGGAGCTGCAGGCCCTCGCGGACGCGCGTTTCCGAATCAGCGGCATGGGACCGCTCGCCGATGCCTTGAGCCATTGGCCCAAGGGAACACGCATGCTCGGCGACATGCCTGTGCTGGACGGGGGTTATTTTCCCGTGCGCTACGAATCTCTGGCGACCATCGGGTGGTCGTGCCCATCCCTGCTTGCCGACGACACGGCCATCCGCGCCCTGCTCCGCAGCCACGGCATTCAATTGGTCGCCCTCGCCCACGACGAGACGGCAGGGGTCGATGACCGCGTACGCCCCGTGCTGGACGACCTCGTGCGCCAAGGGCTGGCGACCAAACTGAACGTCGATGGTGGCCCGGCCGACCTCTGGTTGCTCGATCGGGCGCCCATATCGGGCTCCAGCCGCTAACATTGGAGGCCGAACCCGGAGGTAGCGTACGTGTCGATCCCGTTTTCCTGGCGCTACAAGCGCCTGCTGAGCATGGCGCGGCGCGTGCGTGCGAGCATCGCGCTGCGTGGATGGCGCGGCACGATCGAGCGTATTTCCCAGGACCTAGCTCGCCGTCCCGACGTTGACGAATCGCTTAGCCTGCTTCCGCTGGAAGCTGCTTTTTCGCCCCTGTCGCTGCCCACATCCACGTCGCCTCGAATCAGCGTGATCATCCCGGTTTACGGGAAAATCGAGTACACGCTGGCTTGCCTTCGCTCCATCGCGACGTTCGAACCCGCGGATCCGTTCGAAGTCATCGTCGTGGACGATGCGTCACCGGACAACACCGCAACGATCCTGGCCGCGGTTTCGGGCCTCCGCGTTATCAACAACGAAAAGAACCTCGGCTTCGTGGGTAGTTGCAACGCGGGCGCCGCGGCGGCTCGTGGCGAATACCTCATCTTCCTCAATAACGACACACAGGTGACGCCCGGCTGGAGCGAAGCGCTGCTGCGGTGTTTCGAGCGCCATCCGGACGCTGGCATCGCCGGAAGTCAGCTCGTCTATCCCGACGGCCGCCTCCAGGAAGCGGGCGCCTGGGTGTTCGCCGATGCGTCGGCATGGAACATCGGACGCTTCACCTCGCGGAAGAATCCTGCGCTGCGCTACGCCCGCACGGTCGACTACGTCTCCGGCGCGTCGCTGGCCATCCCGCGTCATCTCTTCGAATCGCTGGGGGGGTTCGACACACGATTCGCACCCGGCTACTACGAAGACACCGACCTCGCCTTCGCCGCTCGCGCCGCTGGCCGGTCCGCCTGGTACGTGCCCGACAGCATAGTGGTGCACTCGGAAGGCATCAGCTCCGCCGGCCTTGCAGACACGGGGATGAAACGCTACCAGGCCATCAACCAGACCAAGTTTGCGGAAAAATGGCGCGATGCTTTGCGAAAGCAGCCGGCGCCCGGCACGCCGCTGACCGCTGTCGATCGCGCACGCCGTCGCGGAACGGTGCTGGTGGTGGACACCGTCATGCCCGATGCGTCGCGGGATTCGGGCTCGCTGCGTCTCGTTGGGATATTGAAACTGCTTTTGGCAGACGGCTGGCACGTGGTCTTCGCGCCCGATGACGGGCACGCCGAGGACGCCGCCATTCGCGAGCTTGGCGCAATCGGCGTCGAGGTGCTCGTGAGGCCATGGGTTAGCAGCGTGCCGTCGTGGCTCGCCGCGAATCACCGTGATCTGCACGCCGCCATTCTGTGTCGCCACACCGTAGCGGCGCAGTACGAAAGCCTGGTGCGTCGACACTCGCCAAGCGCCAAGCTGATCTTCGATACGGTGGACCTGCATTTCCTCAGGGAAGAACGCGCCGCCGAACGCAGCGGCAACAGCGCGCTCGCGAGACAGGCGGAAGCCAGCCGTCGGCAGGAGCTGGCGCTGATCCAGAAAGCCGACACGACCTTCGTCGTCAGCGAGTACGAGCGCGACATGCTCTCCCGGCTGATGCCGGACGCAAGAGTGGCGCTGCTCTCCAACATCCACGACGTCTACGGACGCGAGACAGGTTTCGCAGGACGGCGCGATCTTCTCTTCATCGGTGGCTATGGACACCCGCCGAATGCCGATGCGATGCATTGGATGGCGCAGGACATCCTGCCCGCACTCCGACAAGTCGCGCCCGACGCACGGATTTGGGTTGCCGGAGACGTACCCGACGCTGAGCGTCGCAGTCTCTCGGATGCCGGCCTGGACATGCTGGGTCGCGTTCCCGACCTGGCGCCGCTGATGAACTCGGTCCTCGCGTCCATCGCACCGCTGCGCTTCGGTGCTGGGGTCAAGGGCAAGGTCAACATGGCGATGAGTCATGGGTTGCCTGTCATTGGTACGCCCGTCGCGGTAGAGGGCATGCATCTGATCGATGGGCGCGATGTGCTGACCGCGGTCACTGCCGCCGACTTCGCTAACGCCTATGTTCGGCTCGCCGGGGATCCGGTGGGCTGGCAAAGGCTCTCGGATAGCTCAGTGGCCCACGTCGCCCGACATTTTTCCGCCCAGGCAGCGCATTCAGCCCTCTGCGAGGCGCTCGGCGACGAGGGACCTTCAGACTGACATAGCGGCTAGGTAGAGGCCCATCACGCCGCGTTCCTTTCCAGCCTCAGTGGATCGCCTTTGAGTCGCCCGGCGCCAGGAGTCTTCACACTCTCATGGCGCTTTTCCGTAAATCGTTACGCGATAACGGCATGACGACGAACGCTAGGGCAGCCTGACCTCGTCTCAGGCTGAGTCTCACCGAATCCTGCGCCGCGTCAAACTCCCGCAAGAAGATTCGTTAGAATGGCGAGTCAACTCCAAGGCGTCGCGAGTTCGCGCGAGCGCCCGCCCTAACGAAGCAGGAACCGCGAATGAAGATTCTGGTCGGCTACAAGCGCGTCGTGGACTACAACGTCCGCATTCAGGTCAAGCCCGACGGCACCGGCGTGGTCACGGACGGCGTCAAGCTCTCCGCCAACCCGTTCGACGATATTGCCCTCGAAGAGGCCTTGCGCCTGCGCGAGAAAGGCGTGGCTGACGAAGTGGTCGTCGTGGGCATCGGCCCGGCAGACCTGACCGCACACCTCCGCAACGGCCTGGCCATGGGCGCCAACCGTGCCATCCACGTGCAAACGGCGGACGCCGTGTCGCCGCTGACGGCTGCCCGAACGCTCCTCAAGCTGGTCGAAAAGGAGCAGCCGGGCCTCGTGATCCTCGGCAAGCAGGCCATCGATGACGACGCCAACCAGACCGGCCAGATGCTGGCCGCCCTCTGGGACCGCCCCCAGGCCACGTTCGCAGGCAAGGTAGAGATTGCGGATGGCAAGGCCAAGGTGACCCGCGAAGTCGACGCCGGCCTGGAAGTCATCGAAGCCGATCTGCCGGCCGTCATCACCACCGATCTCCGCCTCAACGAACCGCGCTTCATCAAGCTGCCGGACATCATGAAGGCCAAGTCCAAGCCGATCGACGTCATCGAGCTGGGCTCGCTGGGCGTCGAGACCGCTGACCACATCAAGACCACCCACTACGCCGCTCCGCCCAAGCGCAGCAAGGGCGTGATGGTGAAGGACGCCGCCGAGCTCGTCGCGGCCCTCAAGCAGAAGGGCCTGCTGTAAAAGCAGCCGACTGGAGAATCGACATGACCAAGATCCTCGTTATCGCCGAACACCTGGGCGGCAAGCTCAACGGCTCCACCGCACGAGCCGTCAGCGCGGCGGCCGCCGTGAAGCCGGATGCCATCGACGTCATCGTGCTGTCCGACGCCCCCGAGGCGGTGGCCGCCGAGGCCGCCAAGATCGACGGCGTCAGCAAGGTGCTGACCGTGGCACGCACCGAGAACGCACATAGTCTCGCGGCCATCTACGCACCGCAGATCGTCAAGGCCGCCGCGGGTTACACCCACGTCTTCGCACCGTCGACGACCTTCGGCAAGGACCTCGCCCCGCGCGTGGCCGCCCTGCTGGGCGTCTCGCAGGTCAGCGACGTCATGACCGTGGAAGGCCCTCATACCTTCAAGCGCCCGATCTACGCCGGCAACGCCATCGTTACGGTGGAAGTGGATGCTTCCTCGATCGTGGTCGCGACGATCCGCACCGCCTCCTGGCCGGCCGCCGCATCCAACGGCTCGGCCCCTATCGAAGCCATCAGCGTCGACGCCGCCCTGCCCTCGCACACCCGCTTCGTCGAACTGCAGCAGGGCAAGAGCGATCGCCCCGACCTCCAGGGTGCGCCCAAGGTCGTCTCCGGTGGCCGCGGCGTGGGCTCCAAGGAGAACTTCGAGATCATCTACAAGTTCGCCGACAAGATCGGTGCTGCCGTAGGTGCATCGCGTGCTGCGGTTGACGCGGGATACGTCCCGAACGAAATGCAGGTCGGCCAGACCGGCAAGATCATCGCGCCGGAGCTTTATATCGCCGTGGGTATCTCCGGTGCGATCCAGCACCTGACCGGCATCAAGGACGCCGGCACGATCGTCGCGATCAACAAGGACGGTGAGGCGCCCATTTTCGAGATCGCGGATATCGGCCTCGTAGGCGATCTGTTCAAGATTCTTCCGGACTTGGAAGCTTCTCTCGGTTAATCCATGCGGAGGCCGGACGGCCTCCGCGTCTGCCACGCTACGGACTCCCATGACCAACACCGTCCCCGTCAACGCCCTCGACCGCCACATTGCCCCGATCGCCAGCCAGCTCGATAAGGCCGCGGCGCAGGTGATCTCCAGCGGCTATTTCGTGCTCGGCCCGAACGTCAAGGCGTTTGAGAAGGAGTTTGCCGCATGGTGTGGTGCTGCCGAATGCGTCAGCGTCGCCAACGGCACCGAAGCGCTCGAACTCGGGCTTCGCAGCCTCGGCGTCACAAGCGGTAAGGCCGTGGCCGTGGTCGGTAATGCCGCCATGTATGGCACCACCGCGGTCCTCGCCTGCGGTGCAGAGCCCGTCTTCGTGGACGTCGATCCGATCACTTGCACCATGGATCCCAAGGCGCTCGAAGCCGTCCTTGCGAAGCGACGCATCGATGTCGTGATCGTCACGCACCTTTACGGCAAGCTAGCGGATATGGCTGCGCTCACCCTTCTCGCCGAAAAGCACGGCTTCGCCCTGTTCGAGGATTGCGCGCAGGCGCATGGAGCGAAGGATGCGCAAGGCCGCAAGGCCGGAACGTTCGGCGCAGCAGCCAGCTTCAGCTTTTACCCGACGAAGAACCTCGGAGCGCTCGGTGACGGCGGCGCGGTGGTGACGAACGATGCGCAAGTCGCTGACACCCTGCGCAAACTGCGCCAGTACGGCTGGACGGCCAAGTATCGCAACGAACTGGCCGGCGGCCGCAATAGCCGGCTGGATGAGATCCAGGCGGCCTTCCTCCGCGTCATGTTGCCGCTGCTGGATGGTTGGAACGAGAGGCGTCGGTCGATCGCAAATCGCTACTCGACCGAAATACGCAATGCCCGCATCGCAACGCCGCCGCCCAGCGGCGACGATTTCGTCGCCCATCTTTACGTGGTCCATACGGAAGATCGCTCCGGACTGCAAAGCCACCTTGCCAGCCACGGCGTAAACAGCGAAATCCACTACCCCGTACCCGACTATCGCCAGCCGCTGTTCTCCGACACGTTCGCCAGCACACAATTACCGGTCACGGATCGCTCGTGCACCTCGGTGTTGACGCTCCCCTGCTTCCCCGAACTGACTGATGCTGAGGTGACACAGGTGATCGAGGCCTGCAACGCGTGGTAAAGCCACGCTATTCCATCGTCATCCCCGTCTACAAGAACGAGGGATCGATACCGGCGCTACTCCAGGCACTGGACGAGCTGGCGGCCACGCTCGATGCCCCCATGGAAACCGTGTTCGTCGTGGACGGCAGCCCGGACGCCAGCTTTGCGCGTTTGGAAGAAGGGCTCAGTACGGTGCGTTTTCAGGCCCGGCTGATCCTTCTGTCGCGCAATTTCGGCGCTTTCGCGGCGATCCGTTGCGGACTGGGAGAGGCGTCGGGGGACTACATCGGCGTCATGGCAGCAGATCTGCAGGAACCGCCTTCGCTGATGCGCGATTTCTTCGCCGCACTCACGGAAAAACCCCTTGACGTTGTGTTTGGTAAGCGTCTGGGGCGAGAAGATCCGGGGATGAGCAAACTGTTTGCCAACGTCTTCTGGGGTCTTTATCGCCGACTCGTGCAACCCGACGTGCCGCCGGGTGGCGTGGATGTATTTGCGCTGACCTCCGCATTCAGGGACCGATTGGTCGCCATGAGCGAGGCCAACGGCAGCCTCTTGGGCCTGTTGTTCTGGATGGGCGGCAGACGCGAATTCGTCGGTTACACGCGCCAGGAGCGCGAGCATGGCAAAAGCGCCTGGACGCTGAAGAAGAAAGTCACGTACTTGATGGACAGCGTTTTCGCTTTTTCCGATCTGCCGGTACGTGTGCTCATGGCCGTAGGGCTCATCGGATTGGGCGTAGCGTTGCTTCTTGGCACGCTGGTCGTAGGGGCGCGACTGCTCGGGGCATTCGAGGTTCCCGGGTTCGCTGGCTCGATGTTGGCGATCCTGTTCTTCGGCGCGTTGAATACGTTCGGTATCGGCATCGTGGGCAACTATGCCTGGCGAGCTTATGAAAATACCAAGCAGCGCCCCCTCAGCATTGTGTCGCTACAGCTCGACTTTCCACCCAAGGCGTCTTAACACGCCTCTCGTCAGCCGTGTTTGCAACACCACTGACGACAATCCACTCAAGGGGTTTCAAGGGATGATCAGTCCACAGGCGAATATCAACTCAAACGCCACGATTGGCCAAGGAAGCCGTGTCGCCGAAGGCGCAACCCTTGGCCCAGGTGTTGCGCTGGGAAACGACGTGAACGTCGCGGAAGGCGCAATCCTCGTTCATGCCGTCATCGGCGACAACGTCGAGATCGGCCCAGGTGCGATGCTCTGCGGGAATGCCGGCGCCACTCTGCGCGTGGAACCCGGCGTCGTGATCATGGCCGGCGCCGTCGTGTCGGCACCCGTGGTCATCGCGACGGGTGCTCGCATCCAGCCTGGCGCTGTCGTGGTCCGCGACGTACCGCCGCACGCTATCGTCACCGGTAATCCCGCGCAAATCATTGGTTATACCGTCTCCTCAGACGGCGACGCGCCGGTAAGCGTCGACGCATCAGGATCGAACCGTGATGCCTCGGTAACACCCACCCTCGTGAGGGGCGTCACCCTGCATCGGTTTCCCAAGATCCTCGATCTACGCGGCAACCTGACCGTAGGGGAATTCGGGCGCACGGTGCCTTTCGAGCCGAAGCGTTACTTCATGGTGTTTGGCGTGCCCAACGCCGAGATCCGAGGAGAGCACGCCCATCGCGAATGCAAGCAGTTTCTGCTGTGCACGCAAGGACGCTGCAGCGTCGTCGCGGACGACGGTCACCACCGCGAAGAATTTCTTCTTGATGATCCATCGGTGGGCATCTATCTACCTCCGCTGACCTGGGGGGTGCAGTACAAGTACTCGCCTGACGCCGTGCTTCTTGTCTTCGCCTCGCACTATTACGACAGTGCCGAGTACATCAGGTCATACCAGGAATTCCGGACATTGACCGCCGGAATAAAGAACGAGGGCAACGCATGAAGAACGTCTTTGGAATCCATCCCACCGCGATCATTGGCGATAACGTGTCGATCGGCGCCAATGTGACGATCGGAGCTAACACGATCGTCTACGACAACGTTGTGCTAGGCGACAACACGATCGTCGGAGCCCAGTGCATCCTCGGCGAGCCCAATGTAGGCATCTATGGAAGCCCCGCCGAGTACACGAACCCTGAGCTGTCGATCGGCGCCCATTCGATCATTCGTTCCGGCACGATCATCTATGCCGGCTCGAAGCTCGGCGACCACTTCGAATGTGGTCACCGTGTCACGATCCGAGAACGGGCAGATATCGGGCACCATGTCCGAATCGGCACACTGTCGGACATCCAGGGCCACTGCACGATTGGCAACTACGTGCGATTCCACAGCAACGTGCATATCGGTCACAAGAGCGTGGTGAAAGACTACGTGTGGATCTTTCCATACGTAGTGCTCACAAACGACCCCCATCCGCCATCGGAGACGCTGCTGGGTGTCACCGTGGAAGAATTCGCGGTCATTGCGACGATGTCGGTTATCCTCCCTGGCGTTACCGTGGGCCGTGACTCGCTCGTCGGTGCATCGTCCATGGTTCGCAAGGATGTCGAGCCAGAGACGGTCGTTGCGGGTAACCCCGCAAAGCCCGTGGCGTCGGTGCACGACGTAAAGTCCAAGGCCGATGGTTCCAAGGTCTACCCTTGGCGCGAATCGTTCGATCGAGGCATGCCCTGGCAGGACATGGGCTATGCCGCTTGGCGCGCCAGTCTTACCGACCAGTAGCAAGCGGCAGTGGCAATCACGCTAACAAGGCTGCGCGGTCTGATCTCACGCTCCAGCTTTCTTCGGTTTCTCATTTCCGGTGGCGTCAATACTGGCGCCACCTACGGGATGTACCTGCTGTTGCTGCAGTTCATGGGGTACAAGCCCGCGTACACTGTTGCTTATATCTTCGGCATCGTACTGGGCTTCTTACTGAACCGACTGTTTGTGTTTCAGGCTCACCGCGGTTGGCGTTCACTCGTGCTGTACCCGTTCGTCTACCTTGCCCAGTACCTCGTGAGCCTGGCCGTCGTCTGGGCGTGGGTGGAGCGGCTCCACATGCCTGCGAGCATCGCCCCGCTTTTTGCCATCTTCATCACGATTCCGCTCACCTACGTGATGTCGCGTATCGTCTTCGGCAAGCGAGCTGGGTCAGCCTGATCCGACTGCCGATGTGTCGGGCGCGCGGAATATCAGATAGTTGGGATTTGGCGACGGAACACTCAAGAAGTGCTCCTGTACGTACTTGAACATCACGGGATGTGTCCGGCTGTAACGGAGTTCATCGCGGTTATCGAGCGGAAACTCGAGAATCAATACAAACCCTGGGTCAGCCGCCTTGAGTCTGGCAATTTCCTGACGCTGGAATGCTTCGGTTCTCGGTGGCGTCGCGTAGATCTCCCAGAGCGGTGAACGCTGATTCATCAGAGCGTACGCGCCAGGCCAATATGGCGTGGTGATGAATGCCCGTCCGCGCGGGGCGTAGTTACTTACCAGCTGGTGGATCAACCCGATATCGGAGGCGGTGGCGGGATCCAACATGAGGTGATCGTCGCCGATGGTCACGTCCTTGCAGAGCCCCGAGGTAATGCACGGCACAATAGGATGCGAAGGCCAGACGACCCACGCCGAAGCGAAGGACATGCAAGCGAGGCCAACGCCTCGCCTGACAAGTGGCGCACCCGAAAGAAACAGGATGCATCCGATCAGGCAAGGAAAAATAGCTTGGGCAAGATGCCCCACATCGGCGCGGGAAAATGCGTAATGCGCATAAGGCACCGCTAAACACACCGTCGCCACCAGAGCGCCATCGAACGATTCACCGCGCGCCCGGCGGCGCCACAGAACAAAAGCTGCCGCCACGGGGTAGAGCAGCAAGGCCACAAAGCAAATGCCAACGAGCAGATAGCGCACCTGAGCATCCAAAGGCAAGGCGCTACTGACCAGCCAAGGCCAGGGAATCGGCAGTGGCAGATTGGTCGTCTTCACCTCGAAAAGGAAAGCGATGCTTTCCCAGAAGGCGGTCGCAAAGCCACGAACGAACAGGCATGCGATCCATATAGGCGCAAAGCCAAGGCAAAGCCCCGCAATCCAGGCGGCGAAATGTGTCGTTGAGGGAAGACGCCGTGTCGCCACGGCCATCCAGGCAAAAGCAAGCAAACAACCGGCGAAACCATAGGCCCCGTGATTGCGCCCGAAGCAGGCGACCAAGCCCAGTGCGATGCCAAGCCCGAGATGCCTTCTCAAGTCTGGACACTCCCACCACCATGCCACCAAGCCAACCAACATGATGGATAGGGAAATATCGAACAGCTTGTGGCGGGGGAACATCCACATCCACAGCGTGATCGCTGCGATGACGACAAACAGCAGTTGCCGCCTTGTGGTGTTTCGAACCACCATCCATAGCGCTACCGCCAATCCCACCCATTGAAACAGCGCCACAGCAACGCGAATACCAAGAATCCCCTGCACGTTCAGGAGCTTGGTTAGCCCAGCGACCCAGTAATAACGCCCCGGATCGTAGGCCATAAAATCCCGAATCGGGACCTCGCCAGCCGTCACTCGCTGGGCGCCGTACCAGAGGAAGCCCTCATCCCAGATGTTGAGGCCGTAGCGGATTTCAAATAGTTGCCCTGCCGCCACGCACAGCAGCGAAAGCAGTAGCGCTGTAACAACAGGTGCCGAAGAGCCGCGCCGGAGGTCTGTTAGATGCATCATCTCAAATAACCTGCCTGTCGGAATCTTCAACGTCACCAGAACGGTAGCTAATTCGTGCCCCGGGGCGACGGGAGGAAGCAGCGCGGACCGTCAACCGCCCTTGACTCGCTCGGCGGCATCCACGAACACAGCGGCGCGCTCAATCGATGCAGCCTTCTCGTAGGCCTTAAATGCCTCGGAACTATGGCCCAGCGCCTCGCTCGCACGCCCCGTCCAATACCATACCCATTGGTTACCCGAACTCTCGCCCATCCGTTGACCGTAGGACTCCGCAGCAGCGTATTCGCCAAACTGATTAAGGCATTCAAGCGCCTGAGGCAGCTTCTGATCTTTCGAGTCCAATCCATCGCGGCAATAAAACAATAGAGCAATGTCGTAGTCTGGCATGGAAAGGAACTCAGAGGCCGGCCTCAACTCCGCCAGCTCGCCTCCTGCCCCGAAAATTGCGACACGATCGTAGGCCCGGAAGTCAACCGAAGCGCGGGGAATGTGCAGTGCTGAATCATGAGAGATTCGTACCAGGGCCTCTCTAGCCGGAGGATACGCAACATTCCACGAAAAGCGAACAGGTGTCGTGGTTGCAATGAAGCGATCGTTATTGAACGGACTGAACGGACCAAGCGTTCCGGTAACGAGAATGCGCTCTCGCGGAGTGATCCGACTCTGCAACGCTTCAAGACCTCGCAGAGTTGCGCTATTGAGCAAGTGATTACTAATAGTCCATTGAGCTTCCCTACCCTTTCGGTCGGCGCCCATCACGCCCGCAGCGAAACCAATCACAACCAAGACCGACGCAATCCACCTAACCCATTTCTGGCCACGGACCGAAAAAAGCGAAGCCAGGAGCACGCCCAAGACGGCAGTGCCGTACCAAGAATACATTTCGAGTAGGCGCGACGGAATAGCACACATTGGCAAAACAGCCAGAATCGGTGCCAAGAGAGTGACGCAAAACATCATCCTTCCATGGCGCCACGCACGCCACATTCCAAACGCGGCAATAGGAATCAATGGCCAGATAAAGATCTTTCGAACGTAAAACGATGCTGCCTCCAAGACAATAACCGGGCTTGTCCCGACTTTATAGGGACTAGCCCCGTCACTTACGTCAATGAAAGGCGATTTCAGCAGCACATCCTTTGCCACGGATAGAACAATGACCCCGGCGCAGGCCCCGCATACACCCATGATCTTGCGAGCGGAATATCTCTCGCACAGAACAATGGGAGCCAGAGGAATCAAAGCTGCGAACGTCGGCTTCGTCTCGAATGAGAGGTAGCCAAGCAAGGCACTACCAGCGACCAAAGCCCAGTATTTGAGGGGATCGCCATCGGTCGCCCGATCGCGGGCGTGACATAGCAGGAGAACCTCAAATGCGAAGAACACGCCTGAAAGCAATCCGCCATAGTCGAGCGGGTTGAGCTCGTAGAACGTAGGTGTTCCAAAAATCATGAGGCAGAGTAGAAAAAAAACTACGTGCGATGTCGCCAACCGGGTGAATCGCCCGGCGGCCATTGAAAGCGAAGCGACGAACAGGACCGCGGGCAAATTAAGCACAAAAAAGAATAGTCGAGGGCTCTCTATTACAGAGAGCACATGAAGTGCAACAACCATTAAGGGGCGCGGACTAACCACTGCTGTACGCAACGGCATGTCATGAGCAGTGGCGTAGTAACGCCACAGATCAGAATGACTGGGCACATCGAGTGCCAGAAATCCGGGGACGAGCACCCATTGCGCGAATACAAGCGCCACCAGCGCCGCGACGCAACGCAACGCAAAATTCACCCATTGACCAGTTTCCGGGCCCATCGAGGAAGCGGCTTCCCTGCTCACATGCCACTCCTCGCCACTGCGGGAGACTTTCGCGAAAACACTGTCTTTAATCGCAAACAAGGCTTCTCGACCAAATACCAGGATATATACCCAACGATCACCGCCGTCGCGGCCGATAGCACGAAGTTCGTCGCCGATACAGACTGAGGCATTGCCTCAACGTAGATCTGCTGTATGGGCCAGCCCCAAAGATAAATCGCGTATGACGGATCGCCATAGGCGTCCAGGCGAGGGATCTTTGGGATATAGGCAAACCAGAAGCAGAAGTATGTCAAAGCGAGCGCAAAAACGATTGGATAGACATCCAATCCGCGGCACAAATATGCGGCAAAGGCGATCGCAAGAAGCCCCGCGCTGCTTATCCTTATCTCGTCCTTGAACACAAAGACAAGAATACCGATGGAGAAGTAGCCGGCGAGACGCACCCAGTCGGGATGCAACGGGAGGTTCCACGGAGTGATCATTCCGATGACAACCAACCCGAACACGGCCGACGTTACCAACCTTCGATGGGACAGGATGCCTGTGGCGCCGAGTACGGCAACGAAGACGTACATTCTGAACTCAGCGGGCAATGTCCAAAGGCTGCCATTTACAACCGGGTGCGGGTTTGCCGCGAAGACTCCAGGCAAAAGGAAACGCATGTCTGAAGAGAACTTAAGATTATCCGTGACGTAGTGCCATACGTCGGGCTGGCGAAAATACTCTCCCAAAGGCATGGCCGTAAACATCGGACCAAGAACCAGCGCTGCAATAATGAGCCAAGCCAAGTAGCCCGGAACAATGCGGAGGATTCGCGCTTTCATGAACTCCCAGAGGTCCGGCTGCCGGATATAGCTTCCAGCGACCATGAACCCGCTGATGACGAAGAACATATCCACAGCGATGTCGCCGCTATAAATACCCCACCCCGACGCGATGAAAATCTCCGTCAATCCGCCCCGGGGAGCGAGATGAAAACTGTGCCCATAGATAACCAGCAATGCCGCGATGACGCGCAACAAGAGGAAGTTGTCTTCGCGTTTGGCCAAGCCTTCCGCGACCAGAATTGAACGCGCCATATCCCTGAACCTCAATCGTTACTGACGCTGATCGTGACTTCGTTGGAGGAAATCTTCCCGCCATCCGGTAGCGCAACTTGGACCACAACTTTTGCATTGGATGGCGAAGCGATCAGACTTGGCGGGACTATGGCCGTCACGACGCTCCCATCAACCGTCGTTTTGAGCTCGCGCCCGCTGAAGTTGACCACTGCGCTGCCACCGAGTAATGGCTGGTCCAACTTCAGCCAGATGGCTGATGACCCATCAGGTTGCGCATTGAACGGACGACCACGCAATACCGCGCGAGGGCCGTAATCGGTTATCAGCAGGGAGGTGGGCACTGGGCGAGCAACATCGACCTTAGAAGGTTCAGGCGCATTTTTAGCTGCGTATGCCTCCTTGCCGCCTTCCCTGCTACACCCGCAGAGAACAAGTGTGATCACTGCCAAGACCAACCCAAAACGGAGCTTGGTCATCTTGCTCCTCGTGTACTCTACGCCGCCCAGGCGCGCCGGGGTATGCATCACCGCAACGATCTTCACATCCCCCCCTCAATAGCGCGAAGCAGCACATCTTCCGAAAACGCCTTGAGCACGAACTCTTGCGACTGCGTCGATCGACGCTTCCATTCCTCGTCATCTGTCATCAAGATTGCGACAGCCTGAGAGAACCCGATGGCATCATCGCTCGAGAAAACAAAATCTTCCGCCTGAGCGAGCCCCTGCAGACCGGTGGAGGTCGTAACGAGGGGCAACCCATACCTCATTGCTTCGAGCACCTTCCCCTTCATCCCCCCACCGAACCGCAGAGGAGCAATCGCTACGCGTGAAGCACGATAAAGAGATGAAAGCACCTCATCGCTGACGAAGCCCGTCACGGTTACATCATCCGTCGCTAGAGACAGGACGTCCGGCGAAGGGTTTGATCCTGCCAGAGTCACTTTCACCCCAGGATGATACTGGCGTATGTGCGGCAGTACTTCCCGCACGAACCACATCGCGCCATCGACGTTCGGGGGATGCCCAAATCCTGCTACAAAGAGGATGCCGTCCCGCGAAACAAGATTATTGCTAATGTCCCTGGGTATATCTTGGTAGGCATAAAGGGGAATCGTTATCGCGTTGACGGAAAGACCACGCTCGTCAGCCCAACGCAACACAAATTCGGTTTCGAGAATGGAGGGGTAATAGACCGCATCCATACGCGTCCACAAAGACTCCTCCATCGACCGGAAACGACTCATCTCATCCCGGATGTGCTCAGCCGGACGCACCTTTAATTCTTCCGCCAGCCGCAAATGATGAATGTCGTGGCCGTAGTAAAGTCGCCGCGCCTTGCTATGCGCGGTTACGCTATCAATGAAATTGATGCTTACGTGGGGACGACTGAAAATGACCGCATCGATCAACCCCCCATTCTCCGTGATCCACCGATCGAACTGACCTACATATTCACCGCCATAGAGCACTTCTACACCAGCATCCTGCAACGAACGCGCATAGGCGGCGTCATGCCAGAGATTTTCGGGCCAGAACTTCACCGTGTAGCCATGCTTCACAAGAAGCATAAGTAATTGGTGTATCGCGCGCGATCCCGCATCCCTGTCCGGTTGTGGAATGTAATGATCGATGACGAGCACGACTTTCTTGAGTTGGCTGCGATCGCGTGCGAGGAACGGGCGATCGGCGTTGGCCAGATGGTCGCGTTCGAGAACGTCCTTCCAACGCTCGCGAAACTTCTTCTGGTTCTCGACCTGGTACGCCTTGATGCCCGTAGAGGTGTCGGTACCGTGCGAGACACCCTCGAAGTGAACCACGACGGACTTCGGCTCGAACACCACCTTCCGCCCGGCAGCACGAACCTTGAACGCCAGATCGGTGTCTTCGTAGTACGCAGGTAAATAAAGCTCGTCGAATCCGCCAAAGGACTCGAACAGACTCCGCTCGAGCAGGATCGACGCGCCCGAGATGTAATCGACCTCTCGCGTGTAATTGTAAATACTGCGCGAGGGATCATCGAGGCGACCGTAGTTCCACGCACTCGCATCCTTCCAGACGATACCGCCGGCTTCCTGCTGTCTTCCGTCAGGGTAGACCAGCTTCGACCCAACCATGCCGCAGTCCGGCCAGCGTTGCGCCGTTTCGACTAGCGCATCCAGCCAACCCTGTGTTACCTGTGTATCGTTGTTGAGGAGATAGATGTACTTGCCCCTCGCCTGCTTTGCCGCATGATTGCAGGAACGCAGAAAGCCAAGATTGGTCGGATTCTCGTAGTAGCGCAGCCCGGGCACGTTGGCCAATGCACCAATTTCTGGATCGCCCGATGCGTCCTCAGCGACGATGACCTCGATCGATGCTGACGGCAGATGCGCGTGGATCGATTTGATACAAGCGCCGGTATGGTCGAGGCGACCATAGGCCGGAATGATAATGCTTACGACTGGGTTCTCCACCGTCTCGAACGAGACGCCTGTCAGCAGTTCGTGTGCATCGATTCCGGTCGTACCAATGAGGTCCGGCGGCGGCGCTATGGTGACCGACCTGCGCATGAGAAACCGCTTTGCGGGCGCGCGGACGAATCCCAGCATCCGCGACTGCGTCCAGGACTTTCCGCGAAGCGACGCCGTCAATCCGTTCCAGTCACCCCGAAGAAGTCTCAAGCCGAAGCGCAGCGGTCGGGTAAGGCGCCACGATTGCGAGCGCACCAACAGGTCGAATTGAGCCGTGACCGCCGCAAGCTGCTGCTCCACCTCTCCGAGCCGTCGCCTTGCTGCGGCCAGCTCATCGGTCGCATGCGCCTCTCGTGCATGTGCTGCAGCACTCTCGGTCTTTGCTTGGGTCAGCTCGCTTTCCAACGCACGGTAGGGCTCGATGTGCATCTCGGTCGGGACGGTCTTTTCGCTTGCACCATCACTCCCCAGCGCGCGTCGAACACGCGCCAGTTCGCGCTCGAAGCCATGAGCGCGTTCGCGAGCCTCATTAAGCGATGCCTGCAAGACGTCATTCGCCTCTGCCAACTCGTGCACGCGCGCCTCAACGGCGCTCAGTTGCGCCCGCAGATCTTCCGCAGTGGCGGATTGAGCGCTCAAGGTACGCTCAAGCGTGGCCATATCGGCAGTAAGACGATCCGCACGACGCTTGGCCAAAGCGTAATTTCGGCGGAGAGTGGTCAGTTCGAGGAGATAGGCACCGAGCATGGCCGCCTCCAGATCGCCATCGTCTTCTGCGAGCTGCACCAAAGCGTCCAGGCGACTCATGGCTCCCTGGACCTGCTCATCAAGACCCTTTGCCCATGCCGCCACTTCCTCGTGTTCCCGCACGAGCTGGCTGTAACGCGAACGCAGGTCCAGAAGCTCCTTGTCCAGGCCATGGGCCCAGTCCGCTACCCGGGAGTGCTCGACAAGGAGGTCGTCGTGGTGACGTTGCAGACTGGCAAGATGGCCCTCCAGCTCACGTGCCTCGAAGCGTGCCGGAGATAGAGCGCCTTCGTGCTGGCTCGCGGTGGAAAGAGGCAGACGCGATGCACGGAACGATTCGAGCGACAACGCCGGCTCTCGGTTGGACACGGCGAATTGGAATCGACGTTCCATCTCGAGGTACCGCTCTATGTCGGTATCGAGGAGAAGCAAGTCGGCACCGCATTGGCGCATCGCACCGGCAATGAACTGCCCAACCTCGCCGTGCTCCGGATCGTACGGACGGGCCACGGAGACACACCCGCCGACGATTTCCAGGAGACCACGAAACGCGATGTAGCCCAGTGGAAGCTGCTGAGCGGCCCGCCACTCCAGATCGATGAAGCGGGGGTCGCCGTTGGCATCCTGTACGAGATTGTGCGGCACCAAATCGATGGCTTCGCCAGGGAGCATGATCTCAGCGCTATAGGACGAACGCTGGAGCGTCTCCAGATCGAGACCCACGTGCAAAGCGACGGCATCGAGCCACCGCCGCGTCCAGGCGCCCACGTCTTCGATGCGCCAGCCGTCGTACTGCAACAGTTCGTAGAGATCGGTGCTGATCGATCGGCCATGAACATAGGCCTCGTCAGCTGGTCGGCATTCAAATCCGCGGTTGGTACGGCTGGAAGCGTCTACGAGAAATCGACGACGCACCCGGCACCCGCGCTCGCTGTATTCGAAAGCCGCCTGCTTGGCGAACTGAGGCGCACGCTCCGTCGAGAAGTGATAAGCGGAAACGTGTGTATTGGCGTGACCGAATGGCGCCACCATGGGCGCCGTGTGTGCCACGACCAGGAAGGAATTGCTCACGTCGGTCAGCAGATTGTTCTGCGCAACAACATGCCAGGCACGATCCAGAGCGAACAAGGGCGGATGACCGATCTGCGGATCCTTCGTCACCGCTGCAGCTGCCAAGGCGGAGCCACCGTCGAACCCGGGCATGGCGTCGTCGCCACGCGCCAGAAGCACGGACGTCGGTAGCTTGTAGTCGGGGAACGGCAGGGCGAACGCCGCATCCGCAAATCCGGCGTCCTGCAGCATAGCCGTCAGGGCTGCGCGGCCGTAAGTCCGCGCGCCACTCGTACCGTACAGGTCGGCCAGCCCGAGCATCGGCCGCCCCAGATGATCTTCCGGTGCACCCGCAAAGTACTTGAGCCCGAGTTGGTTCTCGATGGCAACGAGCAGCACACCACCAGGCTTCAAAAAGCTTCGCGCGCATTGCAACCAATGAGCAGCCGCATCGGGCCGCTTGGCAAAGCGCTCGGCATACTCGAGCACGCCGATAAGCGTGACGACGTCGAATTTTTCCGACGTCTGGAAAGCTTCGAGGTTGTCGACGACGACGCTTACGCTGGACAGATCCTCACAACGCTTGGCAGCCACGCGTGCACGGCGAGGTGACGGCTCAATGGCTGTCACGCTACGAGCTGTCTCGCCAAGATAGCGCGTGATGGCACCGCAACCAGCACCAATTTCAAGCACACTGCCGCGCAGCATTTCTTCGAGCGGACGAAGCAGATTGGCCCGCCGGGAGCTGAAGTAGTAGCGAGTCGGCCAGTCGGTGATCTTGCCCGCGAGCTCTGCAGAAAGAACCGAACGGTCGGAACACTCTGCTATCAGGCGATATAGATTTTCCTCGACGGCTTCGCCATCGGAGTACGCCCATTCATGAACGGTATCGCGACGGAGCCAGCACAGAGCTTCGCCGTCGTAGCGATACGCGGCAAGCGCAGGATTTGATGAGTTGGTCATAGGAATTCCAGTCTGGCGCCCAGGTCCGCGAGGCCAACGAACGGCGTGTCGGGTTCCACGCACAGATGAATCGAGTCGTAGCGGCGGTCATGTGGGACCGCCTCGCCGGAGCCGTCGCGGCTCGCGATACCGACAGATAGGAAATAGTCGCCCGGCGCGCACTTCAACCGGAACTGACACAGTGCAATACCAGAGCGGCCGGCCTCGCCCGGTGGGAACGCCTGGTCCATCAGGGCCATTTCGGTGTTCGTACCGTAGACCGTCAGGCCCTCCTTGGTTTTCAGCGTGACGCCAAGGATAGGGCGGAGAATGCCCGACCGGAAGCGATAACGGACGTACAAGGCCAGCTCTTCCCCGGAGCGAAAAACCGCAGGAAAAGCCTGGTCACCTGCAAATACGGCGAAGTCCATGATCTCCGCGCCTCCGTCGCCCCACCGGTGCTCGTAGGGGTTGTACGCAGGCCGGCTTTCGAACATAGGTTCGTGACGCTCGCCGAACTGCGGATCGAAATGCTCGAGTTGGTCATTGACGGTCGCGTCGCCCGCATGCTCCCCCTCGCGAATCGGCGGCGTGATGCGCTGACGACCGTACAGGAGATCGAGATAGCGATTCACCACGGGCCGCGGATCGCCATCGTCAAGCTTCTGGCCCTGATCGATGAGTACGGCTCGATCGCAGTGCGTCACGACCTGCTCTGTAGAGTGCGTTACGAGCAGGATCGATGTTCCCCGCTCACGAAGCGTCTTCAGTCGTGCAAAGCACTTCGCCTGGAAGCGCGCGTCGCCGACAGCCAGAGCCTCGTCGACGATGAGTACGTCAGGATCGATTTGTGCCTGTACCGCGAATGCCAGTCGGACGGTCATGCCGCTTGAATAGGTCTTGACCGGTTGATTGACGAAATCTCCGATGTCCGCGAACGAGAGAATATCGTCGAGCCGGGCATCCACGTCTTCGCGGGAGAGGCCAAGCAGCGACGCGTTGAGATAGACATTCTCGATGCCGGTGAACTCGGGGTTGAACCCCGAGCCGAGTTCCAGCAAGGCGGCAACCCGCCCGTCGACGGAGGCAACACCTTCGGTAGGTGAGACGGTGCCAGCGATGATTTGCAGAAGAGTGGACTTGCCGGAGCCATTTCGCCCGATGAGCGCGACGCACTCACCGCGGCGCACGTGCAGGGATACCCCATGCAACGCCCAGAACTCGCGGAAGTAACGCACCTCGTCGCCCGGCAGGATACGACGTATGCCTGATGCCAGCATCTGCTTCAGCCGATCGGAAGGCTTCGCGTAGATCTCGTAGCGCTTGCTGACGCCCTGGACATCGATGACGATCTCTTCAGATGACATCGGCGAATCCCTTGCGCGTCGCATTGAATACCAACCAACCAAACCACGCCACGATCAACGAGGACGCCAGGTACGCCAGCGATGCGGCCATGTCCGGCAAGTGTCCCCACAGCACGAGATCACGCGCAGCTTCGACGATGTAGGTGAGCGGGTTGAGCGACAACAGCCAACGATACTGCCCAGGAAGACTACTGCGCGGATAGAAAATCGGCGCGAGAAAGACAAGGGATGTAGTCAATACCTGCATGATCTGCTGGGTATCGCGAAAATACACGCCAAGCGCCGAAAACAGCCAGGTCACACCCGCCACCATCGGCAGGAACATCAGCAGAAGCAGTGGAAACAGCGCGGCCGTCGGGGCCACCGCCGTACCCGTAGCGAGCAGCGCCGCCACCAGCACCAACGTACTGATGAGCGCATGAAACAACCCCGTTCCAACCGTCACCCATGACAGGGTCTCGAGTGGAAAGATGACCTTCTTCACGTAGTTCGGATTGGCCGTGATGAGAACAGGCGCGCGATTCAAGCACTCAGAAAAGAAATTACTGATGATGAGACCGATAAAGAGAATGATCGCGAAATTGACATTGCCGGACTCGACTGCTGTCCAACGCGATTTGAAGATGTAACCGAATACGAACGAATAGATCGCCAGCATCAACAGCGGGTTCAAAAAGGCCCATAACATGCCGCCCATCGAACCGCGATACCTACCGGAAACATCGCGCCTGCACAGTTCCCAGATCAGCCGGGCATTCCGGAACAGCGACACATACGGCCCGAATGGGTGTAGGGGGATGCGCAGCGCAGCCGCCCTTACTGGAAGACCCGTCATGCCAGGACGGACTCGAGTTCGCCGCGCAGATCGGCGAGATCTTCCACGCCGACCGAGAGCCTGATCAGGCCGTCCGAGATGCCGAGCTTCTTCCGCGTTGCAGGCGGAATCGACGCATGGGTCATGATTCCCGGGTGCTCGATGAGGCTCTCCACGCCACCAAGCGACTCGGCGAGGGCGAAGAGTTCGCACCGTTCGAGCACCCGCTTTGCCCGAGTCTTTCCGCCCTTGACCTCGACGGAGATGATGCCGCCGAAACCGTCCATCTGCTTGCGGGCCAGCGCGTGCTGTGGATGACTGTGCAGACCAGGATAGATGACACGTTCCACAGCCTTGTGCTTCTCCAGCCACGAGGCCAGCGCGAGAGCGCTCTCGCAATGCTGACGCATGCGCAAGTGTAGGGTTTTCAGGCCGCGCATCGCGAGGAACGCATCGAACGGCCCCGCCACGGCGCCGATGGAGTTCTGCAGGAACGCCATCTGCTCGGCCAAGGCCTCGTTCGCCGCAACCACGACGCCGCCAACGATGTCCGAATGACCATTCAGATACTTGGTGGCGGAATGCAGCACCAGGTCAGCCCCGTACTCGATGGGGCGCTGCAACATTGGCGAGCAGAACGTATTGTCCACGACGAGGATGAGGCCGTGCTTCTTCGCGAACGCCGACACCTTCGCGAGATCGACCAGTTGCAGCATCGGATTCGTCGGCGTTTCCGCCCAGATCATCCGCGTGTTCGGCTTCAGCGCCGCACGCAAGGCGGCAGGGTCGTTCAGATCGATGAAATCGAACTCGAGGTTGGCGGTGCGGCGGCGCACCCGTTCGAACAGGCGATAGGTGCCGCCATATAGATCGTTCATGGCGATCACATGGCTGCCGGCGTCGAGCAGTTCGAGAGTGGTCGATGCAGCGGCCAAGCCGGAAGCGAACGCAAAGCCCGCCACGCCGCCTTCCAGCGACGCGACACACGCCTCGTAAGCCATGCGCGTTGGATTTTGCGTGCGGGAATATTCGAAGCCCTGGTGCTTGCCCGGGCTTGCCTGAACGTATGTCGACGTCGCGTAAATGGGCGTCATGATGGCGCCAGTAGAGGGGTCAGGCGTCTGACCCGCATGGATTGCACGAGTACCAAGTCCATGGGCGGGACGAGCGTTCTTTACGTAACCGTTTGTCTTCACAGGACTTTATCTCTTGGATTCATGGGCCGTTTAAGCGCAACCCCTCGCAAACGGCGGTACATATTACACTTGGCGCCTATAACGCTGCGGGTATTACAGCCACGGTGCGCCTGGAGCGTCTCTGGCATGAATAAACGCGGTCGGAGGCGGTTTTCAGCGACCGCGACGCGCAAATATGGACGACAAGAGGCTCTATGAAAACACTGTTGGTAACGGGCGGTGCTGGCTTTATCGGCGCCAATTTCGTACTTCAGGCCGTTGCCGACGGGCTGCGGGTCGTGAACCTCGACAAGCTGACCTATGCGGGCAATCTGGGCACGCTCTCAACGCTCGAGGGCAACAGTGCACACGTCTTCGTCCAGGGCGACATCGGCGACCGCCCCCTGGTTCAGCGCCTGCTGGCTGAACATCGCCCGGACGCCATCGTTAATTTTGCGGCGGAGTCGCATGTCGACCGCTCCATCGATGGACCCGCTGCCTTCGTTGAGACGAATGTCGTTGGCACCCTCGGGCTGCTCGAAGAAGCGCGTGATTTCTGGCGCGCGCTCGAAGGCACCGCCAACAGCTTCCGTTTCCTGCACGTATCGACCGACGAGGTGTACGGCTCTCTCGGCGCGGACGGCAAGTTCACCGAAACGACGCCCTACGCACCTAACTCACCCTACTCCGCGAGCAAAGCGGCATCCGACCACCTTGTGCGCGCCTTCCACCATACGTATGGTCTGCCTGTCCTCACGACGAACTGCTCGAACAATTACGGTCCGTTCCAGTTCCCCGAAAAGCTCATACCTCTGACCATCCAGAAGGCGCTCAAGGGTGAGGCTCTTCCTGTCTATGGTGATGGCAAGAACATCCGTGACTGGCTGTACGTTGGCGACCATTGCTCGGCTATTCGTCGGGTGCTGGACGGCGGCCGCATCGGTGAGACCTACAACGTCGGGGGCAACGCGGAGCGTGAGAACATCCACGTCGTCAAAGCCATTTGCCGCATTCTCGACCAGCGCCAGCCTCTTTCCTCAGGTGAGCCGCGCGAGTCGTTGATCACCTTCGTGCGCGACCGACCGGGGCACGACCGCCGTTACGCTATCGATGCCACCAAGCTCGAAAGCGAACTGGGCTGGTCGCCGACGCAGACGTTCGAATCGGGCATCGAGGCGACGGTCAACTGGTACCTTGATAATCAGTCCTGGGTTGCGTCCATTCTTGACGGTAGCTACCGCATGGAGCGACTCGGCGCATGACCACCAAGGGCATCATCCTCGCCGGCGGCTCCGGCACCCGGCTGTATCCGATCACCCAGGCAGTCAGCAAGCAACTGCTGCCGGTGTATGACAAGCCAATGATCTACTACCCGCTGGCCACCTTGATGCTGGCGGGCATACGCGATGTCCTCATCATCAACACCCCGCACGAACAAGCGTTGTTTCAGCGCCTGCTCGGCGACGGTTCGCAATGGGGAATAAACATCTCTTACGCCGTACAGCCTTCGCCGGATGGACTGGCGCAAGCGTTTCTGATCGGCCGGGATTTTGTTGCAGGTCAGCCCAGCTGCCTCGTTCTCGGCGATAACATCTTCTACGGTGTCGGCCTGACGGAGCGGCTGAAGCGTGCGGCTGCCCGCTCGCACGGCGCCACGGTATTCGGGTACTGGGTAAAGGATCCGGAGCGCTATGGCGTGGCAGAGTTCGATAGCGAGGGACGCGTCGTCGGCCTGGAAGAGAAGCCGGCACAGCCAAGGTCCAACTACGCCGTCACCGGCCTTTACTTCTACGACAAGCGCGCCTGCGATTTCGCTGCCGAATTGAAACCTTCGCCGCGCGGCGAGCTTGAGATTACCGATCTCAATCGCTGCTACCTCGACGACGGTTCCCTGATGCTCGAGCAATTGGGGCGCGGATACGCGTGGCTGGACACGGGCACCCACACGTCGTTGATGGAAGCCGGCAACTACATCGAGACGATCGAAAACCGCCAGGGCCTGAAGGTCTGCTGCCCCGAAGAAATCGCGTTCAACCATAAGTGGATCGACGCCGAACAGGTTCTCAAACTCGCAAAGCCGCTGGCCAAGACGGGATATGGCGAATATCTGCACAGCCTCATCGGGCACGGTTTGGTTAAATGAAATCGACTCCGACGTCCCTCCCCGGCGTACTCGTCATCGAACCGAAGGTTTTCGGCGATTCGCGCGGATTCTTCTACGAAAGCTACAACGAGAAGGTCTTCCGAGAACTGGGCATCGAGCGCCGCTTCGTGCAGTCGAACGTATCCCGGTCGTCGCGAGGCGTCTTGCGCGGACTCCATTACCAGTGGCCGCGCCCCCAGGGCAAATTGGTCAGCGTGCTCGAGGGCGAGGTGTATGACGTCGCGGTGGACATCCGCACCGGCTCACCCACCTTTGGGCAATGGACAGCGACCATGCTTACCGCCGAAAACCATCGCCATTTCTGGATTCCGGAGGGGTTTGCGCATGGCTTCTGCGTCGTTTCCGACTACGCTACGTTCTCTTACCAGTGCACCGAACTTTACGAGCCCAGCGCCGACGCAGGCATTCGCTGGAATGATCCGGCACTTGGCATCGACTGGCCGGTCAGCGAACCCACCCTTTCGAACAAGGACATGAACGCCCCGCTGCTGGCTGACGTGCCGGCGGAGCGGCTACCGGAGTTCGCTGATTGAAGATTCTGCTACTCGGAGCCAATGGTCAGCTTGGCCAAGCCTTCCTCGCCGACAGCAACCTCGCTGAGCGTGGCACGCTGTTGGCGGCAAGCCGCAATGGCCAGCTTACCGACGGCCGGGCGGGCGTGGTGGCGGACCTGTCGACACCCGGGTCGCTGACTCAGATCCTCGACACCGAGCAGCCGGCTATCATCATCAACGCCGCAGCGTACACGGCCGTGGACAAGGCCGAACAGGACGAAGCGGCGGCCCACCGCATCAATGCCGAAGCGCTTGGCATCATTGGCGCATGGGCGGCGAAAAACCAGGCACTGGTGGTCCATTATTCGACCGACTACGTCTTCGACGGTCGCGGCACCACGCCCTATACCGAGGATGCCGTCACCGGCCCGGTGGGCGCCTACGGCCGCAGCAAGTTGGCCGGGGAGGAGGCACTCCGCCTGAGCGGCGCGCCGCACTACATCTTCCGGACAGCCTGGGTCTACTCGGCAGTGGGGCGGAATTTTCTTCGCACGATGCTCAGACTCGGCGCCGAACGTGACGAGTTGCGCGTCGTGGCGGACCAATACGGTACGCCCACCCATACCGCCCTGATCGTCGCTGCATCGGTTGTCGCTGTCGACGCCTGGCTTTCCGCGGGCCCTACCGATCGGGCACGTTTGCAGGGGACGTATCACGTCACAGCCAAGGGCGAAACGACCTGGCACGGCTTCGCCGATTACCTGCTGCGCGGTGCCGCGGTGCGCGGCCTGATCAAGCGGGCGCCGATCGTGACACCGATCGCCACGAACGAATTCCCAACGCCGGCCGAACGTCCCGCATATTCCGTACTGGACACGGCACGCTTCGAAAGCACGTTCGACTTCGCTTTTCCGATCTGGACCGCCGGCGTGGATGACGTACTCACCTATCTATCCGAACACGTGGAATAACCACCATGCTCATTCCCCTCATTCTGAGCGGCGGCAGCGGTACGCGCCTTTGGCCGATCTCCCGTCGTAACCTGCCCAAGCAATTCCTGGCACTGACGGGAGAGGGGACGCTCTTCCAGCAGACGATTCAACGCGCCCGCGGCCTCCCGGATACGGGAGCGCCCATCGTCGTGGCGAGCGATGACCATCGATTCCTCGCCGCCGAGCAATTGCAGGAAATCCAGGTGGAGGGTGCAAGCATCCTCCTCGAACCTACGGCGCGAAATACCGCGCCCGCCATTGCGGTCGGCGCTTTGCGTGCATTGGAGAAATCGCCGGACGCACTCATTCTGGTCTTGCCTGCGGACCATTTGATCGGAGACAACGCGTCGTTCTCCGAAGCAGTCGCTCAGGCCCGCCCTCTTGCAGAGCAAGGCTGGCTCGTCACGTTCGGTATCCGCCCCGAGCGCGCGGAGACCGGCTTTGGCTATATCCAGCGCGGCGACAGCATCGACTCGTTCGGGTTCAAGGTCAGCCAGTTCGTCGAAAAGCCCGAGCTCGAAGTAGCTCAAAGCTACTTGGCCAGCGGCAAGTACGACTGGAATTCGGGCATGTTCCTATTCCTGGCTTCCCGCTACCTGGATGAGCTCGCACAGCATGCGCCATCGATGCTCGAGGCGGCCAAGGCGGCTTACACAAAGGCCAATGTCGACCTTGACTTCGTGCGCCTCGACAGCGATTCGTTCGCCAGCTCGCCCAGCGATTCCATCGATTATGCGGTGATGGAAAAAACCGCGCGCGCTGCGGTCGTTCCCGTCAGTTGCGAGTGGAGCGACATCGGTTCGTGGGATGCTCTGTGGATGGCTGCCGCCAAGGATGAGCATGGCAATCACAGCGAAGGCGACGTCATTGCCATCAACACGACCGGATCATTGATCCATGCTCATGCGAGGCACGTGGTTGCGACGGTGGGTCTCGACGACGTCATCGTAGTCACTACGCCCGACGCGACCCTTGTGGCCAAGCGAGATGCGGCTCAGGACGTAAAGCTGGTCGTTGAGGAACTGAAGAAAGCAGGTCGGACTGAGCATGATCTGCACCGCGTGGTTCGCCGCCCCTGGGGCATGTACGACTCCCTGGAGAACGGCGAACGCTTTCAGGTGAAGCGCATCGTGGTGAAGCCCGGAGCCGCCCTGAGCCTGCAGATGCATCACCATCGGGCCGAGCACTGGATTGTCGTGAAAGGCGTGGCCGAGGTCACGTGCGACGACAAGGTGTTTCTGCTGGCCGAGAACCAGAGCACCTACCTCCCGCTCGGGAGCAAACACCGCCTGCGCAACCCGGGCAAGGTGCCGGTCGAACTCATCGAAGTGCAGTCCGGCAGCTACCTGGGTGAGGATGACATCGTGCGGTTCGACGACGTGTACGGGCGCGCTGGTACCGTCGGGTGAACAACCGCCGCCTCGGCGGCGGTCATCCCTTTCAACAAAATCTTCGGATCATCGTCAGCCGGCGATGATCCGTGACAACTCGTCAGTGCGCATCTGCATCAGCGACCGATCATGGCGCGCTTCCACGTTTAGGCGCAGCAGCGGTTCCGTATTTGATGAGCGTAGGTTGAAGCGCCATGTACCAAAATCGGCGCTCACGCCATCGACATGATCGAGCGATGGTGAATCATTGCGGTAATACGCCAGCACCCTAGCCACCGCAGCCTTTGCGTCATCGACGACAAAATTGATTTCACCACTGCACGGATATGCTGCCATGCGCTCCGCGAGCATGTCGGCAAGGCTGATGCCCGTCTTTGACAGACGTTCGGCAATGAGCAACCAGGGGATCATGCCGGAGTCGCAGTATGCGAACTCGCGGAAGTAATGGTGTGCGCTCATCTCGCCGCCATAAATGGCGTCTTCCGCTCGCATGCGCTCCTTGATGAAGGCATGGCCGGTCTTGCTCTCGATAGGAATGCCGCCAGCATGCTTCACCATATCGATGGTGTTCCACGTAAGGCGCGGGTCGTGGATGATCTTGGAGCCAGGATGTTTTTCGAGAAGCTGTGCTGCCAGAAGGCCCACGATGTAATAGCCCTCGATGAACTCACCCTCCGCGTCGAAGAGGAAGCACCGATCGAAGTCGCCATCCCAGGCAATACCGAAGTCGGCCCCGTGACGTCGGACGGCGTCAGCCGTAGCCGAACGGTTTTCGGGCAACAACGGATTGGGAATGCCGTTAGGGAAGCTGCCATCGGGCTCATGATTGATGCGCACGAACTCCAACGGGAGGTGCGCCTCAAGCAGGTCGACGATCTTCCCGGCGCCGCCATTACCTGCGTTTACGACGATTTTCAGCGAGCGAAACGAAGCCGCATCGACATAGCCAAGGAGATGCTCGATGTAAGCGGACTTGTCATGCTCGCTCAGCACCCTGCCCTTCTGACTGGCAACGGGACCGAAGTCGTTCTCTTCGACCATCCGCTCGATATCTCGCAGGCCCGTGTCGCCGCTGATCGGGCGCGCACCCTCGCGGACCAGCTTCATGCCGTTGTAATCGATGGGATTATGACTGGCTGTAACCATGACACCGCCGGCCACCTTCCTATGGAACGTCTGAAAATAGACCTCCTCGGTACCACAGAGCCCGATGTCGATAACGTCGCGACCCTCGTCACACAGGCCGCGTGCGACGGCCTCGGCGAAGGCCGGACTGTCGCGCCGAATGTCGTACCCCACAACAACGGCGCCCTCGCCTACTGCGCGAGCGAACGCCCTGCCGAGCCGATACGCGACATCCTCATTCAATTCGTCTGGCACACGGCCACGAATGTCGTAGGCTTTGAAACACTTCATGGAAGATCATCCGGCGGATTCAACGGCTTATTCTCTACGGACGGCTTGGCATCCTCAAGGCGAGACGCATTCACGGCGAAAACACCACGAAGCCAGTGGAACACGGCAATACCGTCTCTCGCCGCGAAAGTGCGGTGTTCAATCACCCGCAATCCGCTGGCCTGCAGGGTGCTACGAAAGCGCTGCTCGTCGCTCGCATTCCAGTAAACGAGGCGGATCTCGGTGACACCGTCCCGCTTCATGCGCTCCATGGTCCGGGCTTCCGCATCAACGCCGTACCGGACGCGGTTTTCGGTCAAGAAGCAGAACGAAGTGAAGAACCCCCAATCGGGAAAGAGGTACGCGACGTTCGCTGGTACCGATCGCGCCTCGACAGCTAGCTGGGTAAGCGCCTCGGTGCTGCGCCCCCGGCCGCCCGTCTTGACCAGCGATTCATGGAACCCTGTCTGCTGGAAGAGATTTCCCCCGAGTACGACCAGGGCCACCACGGCAAGCGTAACGTTTTCGACACGCCCATCCACGCGCGTAAAGGCATACCGCAAGCACTGGGCGAGCACCAGCACCGGGAGCAAGTAGACAAACGGCACCAGGACGCTGAAATGATGCGACCAAAGCCTCGGACCAAACAGCGAGGCCACGGCGAAGAAGGACACCGGCATAAAGGCCAGCACGGCGTATGGCACACCCGGTCGTCCCCGAAGCCTCTCAATCCCCCCGAACGACAAAAGACCCAATGCACCGCCGGCGAGCCACCAGACTTTCGAGGCACTCCAGACGCTGGGAAGCGGCTGGGCGAAGATCATCACTTCGTTGCCAGCATCGCTCGCAGCCAGGCGTACAAGATCCCACGCGTAGTAGAGATGATTGCCCGACGCTCCGCTGGTGTCGAAGGGCTTCAATTGCCCCAGCATCCCACGAATGAACTCGAGCGTCGGCTCCAGCCCGTGCTTCTTCGCCAGAAGCGACAGGAACCCCAGTGCGAACGGGGAGACGCCCACCAGCGCCCCCACGATCCACTGCCCCCATTGGCGCCGAGGCACCCACATCGCCACGAGGACCACCATCGCCGGCGCAAAGAACGCCAGTACGAAATAGCCGTAACTCGCAAGGCCGAAGAACACGCCCGACCAGAACACCCGTCGCTTGACGATCCAGGACTCACGCTCCGCTGGCAGCGCAAGCAGCAGCGAGACGAACAGCCATGCCGCACCGCCGAGCACGATGTAGAACTGCGTACGGAACGAGGCAGTGAACGCGAGTTCTGTCGCAAGCCCCACGCTGGCGAGCAAGGCCAAGGGGATGGACGCTGTAAGACGCCGGGTCAGGTGATACAGCGCAATCAGGAGGATGACGCCGAAGACCGCCTGCTCCAGGCGCAGCGACGTCACGCTGAAGCCGGCTATGGCGAAGAACGGAACACCGAGGTAGGCGTTCTGCAGCCCATGATAGAAGCTGCCGAGGATAGGAAAGATCTTCGAGGGGATGCCTGCACCGGGATTATGTCCACGGTGCAGCCATTGCGCGGCAAGGAAGTCCGGGTTTGCCGCATCCATGTAAATACCCGGCAGGTCGGAATGGACCAGCACGAGGGCGATGAAGACGATGACCGGCAACGTCCAGGCCAATCGCTCCTTCGATATATCCTTCCAATCGATCACCGAATGCCCTCGTCCGTCGCTTCCCCCGGCGGCGGTGCCGGCTCGCAAGATTATACAATCGCCGTATGGTGCGCCGTTCGCTGGGGAGTTGGGGCGACGCAGGAACGATCAGGGGAAGGGAGCGCATGCCGACAGACGCCACACATCCGGATCCACGGGTCGCCGTGTTGATTCCTTGCTTCAATGAAGCGCTGGCGATCGCCCAAGTCGTGCGTGACTTTCGCGCCGCGCTTCCGCAGGCAACCGTCTACGTATTCGATAACGCGTCGACAGATCGCACCGCCGAGGTCGCCGAAACCGCCGGTGCGCTCGTGCGAACGGTAGGTCTACGCGGCAAAGGCAACGTCGTACGTCGCATGTTCGCCGATGTCGACGCCGACCTCTACGTGCTGGTCGATGGCGACGCGACCTATCACGCCGCCAGCGCCCCGGCCATGATCGCACGCCTGCTCGGTGAAGGCGCCGATATGGTGGTTGGAGCACGCAAGGACGAGAGCGTCCACGCATACCGGAGCGGCCATCGGCTGGGCAACCGCTTGCTGACGGGCTGCGTCGCCGCAATCTTCGGCGGCACGTTCACCGACATGTTGTCGGGATATCGGGTCTTTACCCGCCGCTACGTCAAGTCCTTCCCCGCCCTATCCGCAGGTTTCGAAACGGAAACCGAACTGACCGTGCATGCACTCGAACTACGTATGCCGTGGTGCGAGATGGACACGCCGTACACGACCCGGCCCGAAGGCTCGGAAAGCAAGTTGTCCACATACAAGGATGGCCTGCGCATCCTGCGCATGATTCTCCGGTTGTTCGTCGCCGAACGTCCACTGCATTTTTTCGGTTTGGTGGGCGTGTTTTCCATGCTCGTAAGCGTGGCCATCGCGATACCACTGCTCACAACCTATCTCGCCACGCATGAAGTGCCGCGTCTGCCTACGGCTCTGCTTTCGACGGGCTTGGCGCTTGTGGCGACAATATCGATTGTCTGCGGCCTGATCATGGACGCGGTGACGCGGGGGCGCCGGGAGATGAAACGGTTGTTCTACCTGGGAATCGCGGGGCCCATGCGGCACGACACCGGCAAACCTCAAGCCACTCAGTCCGCCTCGTAGGCCTTCGAACCCTCTACCTGACCGATGACACGAGCCGGGTTGCCGACGACGATGGCTCGTGCAGGCACGCTACGCGTCACCACTGCCCCCGCCCCCACCATCGCTCGCTCGCCGATCTCCACGCTGGGCAAAATCGTCGCGCCACCTCCAATCGAGGCACCGCGACGAACGACTGTCTGTTGGAACGCCACGGAATGATCGCGTGACCGCGGAAACCGGTCGTTCGTAAACGTAACGTTGGGCCCGACGAAGACGTCGTCTTCCAGCCGCAGCCCATCCCACAACTGCACGCCGCTTTTCACGGTAACGCGGTCGCCCACGATCACGTCGTTTTCGACGAAGCAGTGCGAACAGATGTTGCAATCCTCGCCGATGGTGGCTCCCGGGAGAATCACCACGAACTGCCATACCCGCGTGCGGGGGCCGATGCGCAGGGTCTGCACATCGGCCAGGGGGTGGACGTAGGGCGCCTCGTCGGTCATTCCACCGTAACCGACTTCGCCAGGTTGCGCGGTTGATCCACGTCCGTGCCGCGCTGCACCGCCACGTGATAGGCAAGCAGTTGCATTGGGATGGTGAACACTGCCGGGGCGATCAGGTCGCCACCGCCGTCCACGCGAACCATGGCGACGTGCTCCGTGCCGTCTTCCATCTCCGCACGCTCGTCCGCAAACACGATGAGTTCACCACCGCGCGCGCGCACCTCCTGCAGGTTCGACTTCAGCTTGTCGAGCAACGGACCGTTCGGTGCCACGGCCACGATGGGCATGTTCTCGTCCACCAGCGCCAGCGGCCCATGCTTCAGCTCGCCTGCCGGGTAGGCTTCGGCGTGGATGTACGAGATTTCCTTGAGCTTCAACGAGCCTTCGAGGGCCACGGGGAACTGCGCGCCTCGACCTAGGAACAAGGCGTGCTGCTTCGCGATGAAGTGATCGGCGATCGCCAGGATCTGGGGTTCGGTCTTCAACGCGTTTTCGATGTAGCGCGGCAGTGACTGCAGTTCCTTGCAGTGCTGCAGGTAATCCGCTTCGTTCAAACCACGACGACGTCCGAGGTCCAGCGCCAGCAGCGCGAACGCCGTGAGCTGCGTCGTGAAGGCCTTGGTCGAGGCCACGCCGATTTCCGGGCCCGCGCGCGTCATCAGGCGCAGATCCGACTCGCGCACCACCGACGACTCGGGCACGTTACAGATGGCGAAGGTGGCGAGGTAGCCACGGCGGCGAGATTCGCGCATGGCGGCGAGCGTATCGGCGGTCTCACCAGACTGGGAAACCGCAACGAACAAGGTATCTTCCGGCACCACCACATCGCGATAGCGGTACTCGCTGGCAACTTCCACCACGACGGGGATGCGCGCCAACTGCTCGATCCAGTACTTGGCGACCATGCCCGCGTGATAGCTCGTGCCGCAGGCGACGACGTGAATGCCGCGCGTCTTGTCGAGGATCGGGTCGGCATCGATGCCGAAGATATTCGGCAGCACGCCATGCGGGCCGATGCGCCCTTCGAGCGTATCGGCCACGGCGCGCGGCTGCTCGAAGATTTCCTTCTGCATGTAGTGGCGATACTCGCCCCGCTCTACCGAATCTGCACTGATCTCGCTTTCATGCGCGGTACGGTCGACAGGCGTGCCGTCCAAACCGAAGACCTGGACGGTGTCGCGCGTGATCTCCACGACGTCGTCTTCTTCCAGGTACATCATCCGGTTGGTGACCTTGATCAGCGCCTGGGCATCCGAGCCCAGGAAGTGTTCGCCGATACCGATGCCAACCAGCAAGGGGCAACCACGCCGGGCACCCACGATGCGCTCCGGTTCGTCGAGGCTCATCACGGCGATGGCGTAAGCACCTTCGAGTTCTCGCACCGCGGCGGTGACGGCCTGGCGCAGCGATTTACCCGACTGCACATGCTCGTCGATCACCGCACCCATGACTTCGGTGTCGGTCTCCGAGAGAAAGGTGCGTCCCTTGGCCTTCAAGGCCTCACGCAGCGTGGCGTGGTTTTCGATAATGCCGTTATGCACGATGGCAATGCGCCCCTGCACATGCGGATGCGCGTTCTTTTCGCTGGGCACACCGTGGGTCGCCCACCGCGTATGCGCGATACCCGTGCCGCCGGGCACCGGATCGGCGTCGTAGAGCGCTTCCATCTCGCGGACTTTGCCCTTCGCTCGCACGCGGCGAATCTCGCCACCATCGGCGATAGCCATGCCCGCCGAATCGTAGCCGCGGTACTCCAGCGCTTTCAGGCCTGCGATGAGGATGGGCGCGATATCGCGCTGCGCAACAGCGGCAACGATTCCACACATGGCGTTCTTCCTGTTCCTTAATTGACTTTGCGACGCAGGTAATTGAGCAGGTCGATCCGGGTGATCAATCCAAGGAACTGCTCGCCGTTGACGACGATGGCGACATGGCCTTTCTCGAAGACCGGCAGCAGGGCGTCGATCGGCGCGGTGACCTGCAGCATCTCGGGCGACGCCATCATGGCGGTGGACACCGGATCGCGGAATTTCGCGCTATCGGCATGCACGTGCAGCAGTACATCGGACTCGTCGAGGATGCCGACGATACGATCGTCTTCCATCACCGGGAGCTGCGACACGTCGTACAGCTTCATACGGTTGTAGGCGGTGATGAGCATGTCCTGCGGCTTGATCACCACCGTGTCACGCTGGGCGTACGGGCGCAGGATGAGGTCGCGCAGGTCGCCGTACTGTTCGCGCTCGAGAAAGCCGTTGTCGAGCATCCAATAGTCGTTGTACATCTTCGACAGGTACTTGTTGCCCGTATCGCAGACGAGGGTCACGACGCGCTTGGGCTCGGTCTGCTCACGGCAGAATTTCAAAGCCGCAGCGAGCAACGTACCCGTGGACGACCCGCCAAGCACACCCTCCTTCGACAGGAGTTCGCGAGCGGCAAGGAAACTCTCCTTGTCGCTGATCGCATAGGCCTTCTTCACCATCGAGAAATCGCTGATCGAGGGGAGGAAATCCTCGCCGATGCCTTCCACCATCCAACTGCCCGACTTCTCCGAGAGCGTGCCCTCGTTGATGTACTGGGCAAGGATCGAGCCCACGGGATCGGCAAGGACGATCTCCGTGTTCGGCGAGTGCTCGCGCAGATAGGCCGTAAGGCCGCTCATCGTGCCGGACGAACCGCAGCCGACGACGATGGCATCGACCTTGCCGTCGAGCTGCTCGAGGATCTCGGGCCCGGTGGTCTGCACGTGCGCCAATGGATTGTCCGGATTACCGAACTGGTTGATGAAATAGGCTCCAGGCGTTTCACGCGCGATGCGCTCGGCCATGTCCTGGTAGTACTCCGGGTGACCCTTGGCGACATCCGACCGCGTGAGCACCACCTCGGCGCCCATCGCCTTGAGGTTGAAGATCTTTTCGCGACTCATCTTGTCCGGCACGACGAGCACCAACCGATAACCCTTCTGCTGCGCTACAAGCGCAAGACCCAGGCCAGTATTGCCGGCGGTACCTTCCACCAGGGTGTCGCCTGGCTTGATCTTGCCGGCGCGTTCGGCGCCTTCGATCATCGAACGGCCGATACGATCCTTGACCGAACCGCCCGGATTGGCGCTTTCCAGCTTCAAGAACAGTTCGCAACAGCCCGTATCCAGGCGCTGAGCGCGCACCATCGGGGTGCGGCCGATCAGTTCGAGGACGCTGTCATGAACACTCATTGGGACTCCATGGTTGATCCGGCGCAGCCCCTTCGACCGCGCCCGTGGGACGACATGATAAAGGGTGCGCCACTGAATCGATGCCGGCTTCTCGGCCGAGCCAAAACGGTGTATGGACCACATCGGCTGATCCACGTTCCCCTCGGGACCAAAAAAACGGGCGCCTCGCGGCGCCCGTCTTGGTTATGCATGACCCGGCCAGGTCAGTGTCGCGACTTCTGCCAGGTCTCCCACATTCGTTGGAGTTGTTCCTTCGCCTGCAGCTTTTCCCGTTTCATCTGGGTCAGGGCCTCGTCGCCGAGCGCCAGGCATCCTCGGCCGGCGTCTTCGAGCTTGGAATCGAGTTCCTTGTGACGGAAGTAGAGACGACGAATCTCGGCATCGGCATGGATGAACTTTTCGACGTCGTCACGCTGCTGGTTTTCGAACATATCGATCTCCTCGCGGTGGGATCGGTCCGCGGCGCGGACCGGTCGTGAGGGGAGCCATGCGGGCACGATCCGCGCATCGACGAGATGGATGGAACGCGATGCCATGTGCCTGGGTGAACGTACGCATGCTCCGGCAGGGCCGCCACGTGTTTTTTCCGTGACGGGAGACCGAAGCTACTCCGCTGCATCGGGGGGTGCAAGAGCCACATGCCGAAAAAACAGTTGCTGCCGCAACGATTTACGAAGCAGCTTCCGAATACGAAAAAGCCGCGCAGGATAGCCCTGCGCGGCTCTGTGGCTGGCTCCCACGGGGGCGGCAGCTTTGCTGGCGGCCTCCCCTGCGGCGGCGTGGCCCGCAGGGGCTCGGGCTCAGTTACCGCCCTTCTTCGGCTTCTTCGTCGCCGGGGTGGTGGATGCCGGCGCGCCGCCGTCGGTCGAGTTCATGTCGCGCATGGCCCGCGCGGCAGCCTCGGCCAGCGCGGCCTGCTTCTTCGCCGCATTGGCCACCTTGGCCTGGGCGGCGGCAACCTGACGGGCCTTCTCGCCTTCGGCCTTGGCCTGATCCAGCGCCTGCGAGTATTCAAGGCCCTGCTGCTGCAGACGCGCGGCTTCCTCTTGGATCATCTGATTCTGCATGCGCTGCTGTTCGAGCTGGCGGCGCGCCATCTCGGCATCGAGCCGGCTGGCCTCGAGCAGGATGGCGTCGTGCTCGCGGTCAAGCTGGGCGCTTTTGGCCTGGGCGTCCTGGTACTGCGCCATGGCCTTGGCGATGTCCACCCGGCGCTCGGCGATGTACAGGTAGTGCGCGTGTTGCTTGTCCTTGGGCTTGAACTGAGCCATCTGGTTGATGGCTTCGCGGGCCCGGGCCTGCTCGGCCTGGGCGTAGCCGCCCAAGGTCGGGTCGGACGAGAGCTGGTCGAGGCTCGAATTCAGGCGCCGGACATCGAGATCGTCGGTGGCGGCCATGGCCGAACTCGCGGCCACGGCAAGCACCAGCGCGGAAAGGAAGGTGGTGTAGCGCTTCATCACTGGCCTCCCTGGTGGTCGTTCAAGGGCTGGGTCTCACCGCCGACGGGCGGTGGCGTGGCGTCGGTGGGCTCGGGCAGCACGGTCTCCGATTCCTGCACGTTGTTCGGAATGGGCACCGTGTCGTTGGCGTGGTTGTCGATCATCTCCACGCGCATGCGCGAGTTTTCCTTGCTCTTGGCGGAGTTCTGCGCACGGGCAGCGCCAAGACGGGCCTTCGCCCGCGCCAGTTCGCTGTCGGCCCGAGACTCGTCGGCGAGCAGGGCCGCCTCTTCGTACTTGCGGCTCGCCATGGCCGCCTGGGCCTGGCGGAACTTGCTCTGGGCGTAATCGAGATCGACCGGCGCATAATCGGCCGCTCCGGCGTCTCGCGCGGCCTGTAGCTGGGCGAGGGCCTGGTTCATGGTGCCGTCGGGCGGGGGCACGCTGGCGCAGCCAGCGAGAGTGGCAATAGCCAGGGCCAATGTAGCCAGGCCGATGAGCCGGCGGCCCCGGGAAAGGGCTTTCGACGGCAAGTTGTGCACCATCACTCGTTCCTCTTACAGATTTGCGAGATATTGTCGATATACAGGTCAGGTGAGACCGTCTTCTCGATTGTAATGCGAACGCCCGGGGGTTTAGGTGGATATCGGTTATTTCCTCAAGCTGATGGTGGACAAGGGGGCGTCGGACATGTTCCTGACGACCGGTGCCCCGGTGAACATCAAGGTGGAGGGCAAGCTTTACCCGCTCGGAAATACCGGCCTGCCCAGCGGCATGGTCAAGAAAATCGCCTATTCCCTGATGGATGAGGGTCAAGTGCCGCAGTTCGAGCGCGACCTCGAACTGAACATGGCTCTGGCGGTGAAGGAGGCGGGCCGCTTCCGCATCAACGTGTTCAAGCAGCGCGGCGAGATCGGCATGGTCATCCGCGCCATCAAGAGCGAGATCCCGTCGCTGGAAGAACTGCGGCTGCCGACGATCTTCCGCGACCTGATCATGGAGCCGCGCGGCCTGATTCTCGTCGTGGGCGCCACCGGCTCGGGCAAGTCCACCACCCTGGCGGCGATGCTCGACCACCGCAACAGCAACAGCTCGGGTCACATCCTCACCATCGAGGACCCGATCGAATACCTGCACCGGCATAAGCGGTCCATCGTGAACCAGCGCGAGGTGGGGCTGGATACCCACAGCTATCACGAGGCGCTGAAGAACGCGATGCGCGAGGCGCCGGACGTCATCATGATCGGCGAGATCCGCGACACGGACACCATGGAGGCGGCGATCTCCTTCTCGGAAACCGGCCATCTCTGCCTGGCGACCCTGCACTCGAACAACGCCGACCAGACGCTGGAGCGCATCCTCAACTTCTTCCCCGAGTCGGCGCACAAGAACGTGCTGATGAACCTCGCCCTGAACCTGCGCGCGGTCATCAGCCAGCGCCTGGTCATCGGCAAGGACGGGCGCCGCATGCCGGCGACCGAGGTGCTGCTCAATACGCCGCTGATCCGCGACATGATCCGCCGCGGCCAGATCCACGAGGTGAAGGACGCCATGGACCGCAGCCTGCAGGAAGGCATGCAGACCTTCGACCAGTCGCTCTATCGCCTCTACAAGGACGGCCTGATCACGCTGGACGAGTGCCTCAACAAGGCCGACTCCCGCGATGGCCTGGCGCTCAAGATCCGTCTTTCCGAGGGTTCCTCGGGTAACGAGTTCGCGTCGAGCGATCCGTACGGCATCGGGGTCTGATCGCCGGTGCGGGGGCCCCGGTGCGAAACCCACGAAGCAAAGGTAGGAGCCAACCTGGTGGCGAAAAGCCAATGAAGCGGTGTAGCCGCGAGGCAAGCTCCCATCGCCAGCAGGCTGGCTCCCACCGGCAAGTTCCCTCGCCGCCATGGCGGCTCCCACACAGTGGTGTGGCAGGGTCTACATGCTCTTCGGCGCGTCGGGCTGGGCTTCGGGTGCGGCCTTGCGAAAGGCATCCAGCGTCTGGCACGCCTCGACCACCCGCCGAATCGTCGGATACGGGGCCAGATCGACGCCCCAACGCACGGCGTTGTAGAACTGTGGCACCAGACAGGCATCCGCCAGCGTCGGCGTGTCGCCGTAGCTGAAGCGGCCAGATGTCCCGTCGCTCATGACTTGCTCGATCCCGTCGAAGCCATGCTTGATCCAGCGCCGCGACCAGGCTTCCTTGGCCGCCGGATCGGCCCCGAACTCGGTTTCGATTGCCTTCAAGACGCGCAAGTTGCCCAAGGGATGGATGTCCGCGCCCACGGCCTGCATCAGCTCCCGGACCTTCGCCCTGCCCGCCGGGTCGACTGGCATCAGAGCCGGCGTCGGCCGGGTCTCGTCCAGGTACTCCATGATCGCCATGGACTGGCGCACCACGCGGTCCCCGTCGAGCAGAGTCGGAAGCTGTGCCTGCGGTGACACCGCTCGATAGGCCGGCTTCAGGTGCTCTCCACCCTCGTTGACGAGGTGCACAGGCCGGGCTTCATAGTCGAGCCCCTTCAGGTTCAGCACGATGCGCACACGGTACGCGGCGCTGGAGCGCCAGTAGGTGTAGAGAACGAGGGACATGCTCACCTTCCTTCCGAGTCGCCGCGAATTCTAGCGGGACGCACGCTACAAGCCTTGCCGCACCGCCGCGTGGCGTACCTGCCGATTTGCACGGATCCACCCGACCCAAGGACAATCGCTCATTCGCCATCCCACGAGCTGGAGCCCAACGTGTCCGTCATCCGCATGCAAGACCTCGACCTGCGCGGCAAGCGCGTGCTGATCCGCGAGGACCTCAACGTCCCCGTGGAAAACGGAAAGATCACCTCCACCCAGCGCCTCGACGCATCGCTGCCGACCATCGTCGCCGCACGCGACGCCGGCGCGAAGGTGATGGTGATGTCTCACCTCGGCCGACCGAAGGAAGGCCAGTTCGATGAGGCGTCATCGCTCAAGCCGGTGGCCGAATGGCTGGGCAAGAAGCTGGGTAAGGACGTGCGGCTTGTCCGCGATTACCTCGGTGGCGTCGACGTCGCCGATGGCGAGGTCGTGGTGCTCGAAAACTGCCGTATGAACGTCGGCGAAGGCAAAGACGACGAAGCGCTCGCCAAGCAGTACGCTGCGCTGTGCGATGTGTTCGTCATGGATGCCTTCGGCACGGCTCATCGTGCGCAGGCATCCACCCATGGCGTCATCCGCTTTGCTCCGATCGCGGCCGCCGGTCCGCTGCTGGCGAAGGAATTGGACGCGCTCGGCAAGGCACTCGAGAATCCCGATCACCCACTGCTGGCGATCGTCGCGGGTTCCAAGGTCTCCACCAAACTCGAACTGCTGCAGAACCTCGTCGGCCGCGTCGATCAGCTCATCGTGGGTGGCGGCATCGCCAACACGTTCATCCTCGCAGCGGGTCACAAGGTCGGCAAGTCGCTCGTCGAAGCCGATCTCCTGGACACGGCGAAGCGCATCATGGCCGACGCGACCTCGCGCGGTGCCGACGTGCCCGTGCCCACCGACGTCGTAGTGGCGACCGAGTTCTCCGCCACGGCCAAGGCCACGGTCAAACCCGTGGACCAGGTCGGTGACGACGAAATGATCCTCGACATTGGCCCCGATACCGCAAAGCGCTATGCCGACCTGATCGCAAAGGCCGGTACGGTGGTGTGGAATGGTCCGGTCGGCGTGTTCGAATTCGATGCCTTCGGCAAGGGCACGGAAACGCTGGCCCGCGCCATCGCCGCGTCGAAGGCCTTCTCGATCGCTGGCGGCGGCGACACCCTTGCCGCGGTCGACAAGTACGGCATCGAAGACGGCGTCTCCTACATCTCCACCGGCGGCGGCGCGTTCCTGGAATTCCTCGAAGGCAAGGAGCTTCCGGCCGTAGCAGCGCTCAAGGCGCGGGCGGAATCGGTCTGATGCTCATCCTCTTCGACCTCGATGGCACGCTCATCGATTCGGAACTTGGCATCCTTGCCGGCGTTCGGCACTCGCTGGCGAGCGTCGGCGCGGAGGCACCCGACGACGCGGTGCTCCGTTCGTGGATCGGGCCACCACTGCGCGTCAGTTTCGGCCAGGTGCTCGACGGCGATAGCGAGCGTGTGGAAGCCGCGGTCGCCGCGTACTCGCAGCGCTTCCGCGAGGTGGGCTGGTCCGAGCACACCGTCTATGACGGCGTGCCCGAGCTGATCGCGACGCTCGCCGATGCCGGACACCGGCTGGCGGTGGTGACGAGCAAGGTGCGCGCTCATGCCGAACCGATCCTCGCCCACCTTCCGTTTGGTGCGGCCTTCGAGCGGATCTACGCGCCGGGTCCGGCATCGGCCCATAGCGAGAAGGCCGAAATGATCGCCGCCGCCCTCGCCGACTTCGGCCATCCCACCGAAGAGACGATCATGGTCGGCGATCGCCGCTTCGACATGGAAGGCGCCGTCGCCAATGACGTGAGAGGCATCGGTGTGCTTTGGGGCTTCGGCGATCGCGAGGAACTCGAAGCCTCGGGTGCATGGAAGCTGGTGCAGGCGCCGGAAGAAATCGCCTTGCTCGCTGCAGAGGTATTGGCGGGCTGATCTGCGTCCCGCGCCTGCATTGACCGACAGAGACATTCGGTCACCGGCGATACCTACCGAAAATGAGCGCGACTACCGTCCAGGGTCGCGCTCACTACTCGGAAGCTCGCTGATGCGTCTACGCTACGTCGCCCTCGCCCTGGCCGGCTATGCCCTCGGCATGGCCCTCGCTCCGTCGGCCAAGGCCGACCACACGCCCTCCTCCTGGACCCCGCCGCTGGCGCGCGAGCTGCACGAGACCCAGCGTCACAGCGAACCCAGCACCCGCCCTCGCTTCGATGGCGTGCGGCGCCCTGGTGCCGCCGCGCGATGGATCACAGAGGCGGCACTGATGACGCTGCAAGCGACCGGCATCATCAGCGGTGGTGGGCGCGACGACACGGCGGACGTCGGGCGGATTCCTCCGCGTTTCCCAAACGACCCGCAAAGAAATCCGAACTGGATCCAGGGACACATCCGTTAGCGTCACTCACTCGCGACCGCACGCTTCATCGCCGCCGTGAAATGAGGCATCAGCACCTCGTTGCCGTAGGCACTGAGGTGGTCACCGTCGAAGAACAACGGGCGGCCGTTCAAGAAAGCTGAGCATTCCTTTGCCGGTGGACAAAGCGCTTCCCCGGGATCGAAGAGGGTGACGCCGTCGTCGCCCTCTGCCAGCTCCTTCAACGCCTGAACGACAGGCGCGCGCAGTGCAAGAAATTCGTCCCGATCGATCCCCATGCCACCAGCGCATATTTCGTTGGACTGCGTCCACCAGTCGACGCAACGGAACGGCGGCGCTTTCAATATCGGCGTCGGCAATGGGAGGACCACTTTTGCGCCGGTCGATCGGATGCGCCTGATGACTGCGCGAGCCTCATCCCTGGTCTCGTCAGCAGTTCGGTCAGAGGCAACCTGGCCGTCTGCCATGGGCAGCGTTGCCCATTGGTCTACGAATCTGGGAAGGCGCAACGACGGAAGAAACACCACATCGCCTCGTCCTAAGCCTGCCTCGAGGCTGGATAGCGAGGCATTAGACTGTGCTCGGCAGGTCTCCGCGGCTTCGCGCCATGGCTGCAGGCTCACTAGGGGACATCCTGCATGGGTATATACCACGACCTCCGCACCGGTATGCAGCGCATAGGCGGCGAAGGCCGGACCGTAAGCGCGCGCATGAGAGTCACCGGCGGCAAAGACACGAGGACCGCGCGCTACGCCCTCACAACTGGCGCGATAAACGATGTGCTTTCCTGCGTCGCCGCCCAAGTATTCGGGCGCCACTGTGCATCCACGATCATTCACCAACCGCTGCCTCTTTGACGGGTACCAGTCATCCTGATGACGGGAAACGGTGCTGAATGAAAAGCTCGCCCGATAAAGCTCCATTCCACGAACCAACGTCGCTCCTGTGAGCGCCATGACAAACGTCGCAGCGATCGCATGCACTCCTCGCTCGTTTGCAAACGACCCCGCGCGGAACGGTCGTTCCACCCACCGGAACGACAACCAGGCCAGGGCGAACGACAATCCCACGGCGCCAACGCATGCTCCGATCCCAGACAAGCCGACCGTCCATCTAAACAAGACAAACACGGGCCAGTGCCATAAATATAGCGAGTAGGACATTCGTCCGAGATAGATCAGGGGGCGAACGAGCACGGGGAGCGTATCAGTCGCAGAAGGCGCTCGCTGATGGAAAGCGGCAATAAGTATGGCGGTGGCAATAGCAGAGATCACAGAAGCATGAAACGCTGACTCAGTCGACCCCGACCATGTAAACGTCCAGACAAGTAGAGCGAATGCGACGGCCGAGCCACCCCACCTCACGGTGACGCCAGAGAACCTACCGACCGTGCTGACGTCGGCCTCATGCCTCAGCGCCAACGACAAGAAGACGCCTACCCCAAGCTCCCAGAAGCGGGTGGCTAGAAGGTAATAACCTTCCGGCCGACCCTTTGCATGCATCGATAGAGCGAAGGCAAACGATGCAGCGGACGTGGCCACGAGAAGTGCGAGACAAAGAACGCGTGCACGGCCACCGAGAAGCCAGAGCCACAACAAGAGCGGAAAGAGCAGATAGAACTGCTCCTCCACGCCCAGGGACCACGTGTGTGTAAACGGATTGAATTCCGCCCGCGGTGAGAAATAGCCGTTATCGCCCTTCGCCAGCAGGACGTTGCCAACGCCGAAGAAGGCGTATCGGCCCGTGCGGGGAATGTCGTCGCTCAACCAGGACGGCGGAATCCATAACGCCGAGGCTAAGGAGACCACCGTGAGGCACACGAACAGCGGCGGTGCAATACGCCGAAGGCGCCGGGCAACGAACGCCACGGCAAGCGCCTTGAAAGAGCCACTCGCCCGGGCGAGCACGGAATGACAGACCACGAATCCGGAGATAACAAAGAAGACGTCTACGCCAGCAAATCCACCCGGCAGCGCGCGAGCATCGAGGTGATATGTGAGCACTGCTAAGACCGCTAGTGCTCGAAGAACGTCGACGTGTGGGAAATACGCGACTGGCGATGATGGCGTCGTCATGACGTAAAGCTCCTTGGATTAGGGAAGCGTAGCAGCTACGTGCTCAGCGACGAAGCGCGATGCATCGCGTTGCATGGTGTCGTAACGACCTACCCGCGTAAGCGGCCGTCGCGCATCTTGCCCACTGCAAAGACCTATTCGTAGTTCCGCGAATGCTTCGTAAGTTGCCATGACTTCATCCGAAGTCCTGAAACGAGGAGAACGCATTGAACTTGGACAAGCGAGCCGCATGGGCCGTCATTTTCCTGGTGTTCGGCCTGCTGGATACCGGCGCCGCTGAGGCAGCAACGCTACGCACCGGTGAGTCAATGAGCCCCGGACAGAAGCTGTACTCAGATACCGGACGTTATTTCGCCACGCTCCAGACGGATGGAAATTTCATCGTCTATCGCGATGACGGGCACGTCATATGGGCAACCTATACCCATGGCCGCGGCGTGGTCAGGGCAACGATGCAGACGGACGGCAATTTCGTCCTCTACGACAGCAACAACCACCCCGTGTGGTCCACGGGAACACGCGGCGCCTGGCACATGTTCAGCGTCAGCGAGTACGGGCAAGCGATGGTACTGACCGTGCAGGACTGGTGGCAGACAAGAACGGGCAACCCGCGTCTGGCCCAGGGCAATCCTCTGATCTTCCCTTATCAGTTCGTTTTCCAACCCGGGCAGATGCACAGTACCGGTGGACCACATTCAGTGACGTTCCAGACGGACGGCAACCTGGTGGTATCACGGTTTGGTCAACCTATCTGGAGTTCCCATACGCCACGGGCCACGCAAGCAAGCGTCGCCTATGGTTTATACATTTCCGACGGTGGCATCACGCGCTTTCAAGCACCAGCACGATATAAACCTGTCCCGTCGCCCGGTACGGCGCTCGAATTCACGCTTGGCTACGTTGCCCTTTTCCCTGATGGCAACCTTGTTGCCTACCGAGCGGTGCCGGTCTGGACCGCAGCACATGACCACATTCCCCTCCGTGAACGGCCGAAGATCCCCCACTGTGTCGGCGACCCGATAAAGTGCGGGACGAACAGCATTCGGCGCGGCTGGAAGTAACGCAAAAAACGAGGCCCCCTTCGGGGGCCTCATCACATCACTTACTTGATCACGCTCTTCACCGCGTCCACCACCGCCGTGGTGGTGATGCCGAAGTGTTCGTAGAGCTTGTCGATCGGGGCCGAAGCACCATAGGTGCTCATGCCGATGGCCTTGCCATCGAGGCCGATGTACTTGAACCAGAAGTCCACGCTGGCGGCTTCCACAGCCACGCGAGCGCGGCACCAGGACGGCAGCACACCTTCGCGATATTCGACCGGCTGTGCGTCGAATTCTTCCGTGCAAGGCATCGACACGACGCGGACCGGAATGCCCTGGTCATTGAGCGCCTGTGCCGCTTCGACCGCCATGCCCACTTCCGAGCCCGTCGCGATGATGATCGCCTTGAACGTGTCGGCAGCTTCCCAGAGCACGTAGCCGCCCTTCTCGATGTCGGCGACCTGCTGTTCCGTACGCGGATTGTGCTTGAGGTTCTGGCGCGAAAAGATCAGGCACGACGGATTGCCTGCGCGCTCGATCGCCTTCTTCCACGACACCGCCGATTCCACGGCGTCGGCGGGACGCCACACGCGGTTGTTCGGGATGAGGCGCAGCGAACCCAGGTGCTCCACCGGCTGATGCGTCGGGCCATCTTCACCCAGGCCGATCGAATCATGCGTGTAGACGTGAATCGCATGGGCAGGAATCAGCGCGGACATGCGCACGGCGTTGCGCGCGTAATCCGAGAAGGTGAGGAACGTGGCGTCGTACGGAATGAAGCCGCCGTGCAGCGCCAGGCCGTTCGAGATCGCGCTCATGCCGAACTCGCGCACGCCGTAGTGAATGTAGTTGCCTTCCGCGCCCGCCGTGGCGACGTTCTTCGAGCCCTTCCAGATGGTGAGGTTGGACGGAGCAAGGTCAGCCGAACCACCGATGAGTTCCGGCAGCAGCGGGCCGAAGGCATCAAGAGCCATCTGCGACGCCTTACGCGACGCGACGACCGGGCCTTCGGCCTGCATCTTGCGCACATAGGCTTCGGCGCCTTCCTTCCAGTTCGCAGGCAGTTCGCCGGACGTGCGACGCTTGAATTCGTCGGCGAGTTCCGGGAACGCCTTGGCATAGGCAGCGAACTGCTCGTTCCAGGCGCCTTCGAGCTTTGCGCCCGTTTCCTTCGCGCTCCACGATGCGTAGATCTCTTCGGGAATCTCGAACGGGCCGTACTTCCAGCCGAGCTTCTCGCGCGCGGCCTTGACTTCGTCCGGACCCAGCGGCGCACCGTGCGACGACTCCTTGCCTTCCTTGTTGGGCGCACCGAAACCGATCACCGTCTTGCAGATGACCAGCGTGGGCTTCTCGCTCTGCGAGGTAGCTGCCGTGATCGCCTTCTTGATGGCTTCCGCGTCATGACCGTCGACCGGCTTGCCGTCGTCGCCCAGCACCACGTTCCAACCGTAGGCGCGAAAACGTGCCGGCGTGTCGTCGGTAAACCAGTCGTGGACTTCGCCGTCGATCGAGATGCCGTTGTCGTCGTAGATCGCCACGAGCTTGCCGAGCTTCAACGTGCCGGCGAGCGAGCAGGCCTCGTGCGAGATGCCTTCCATGAGGCAACCGTCACCCACGAACACAAAGGTGTGGTGATCGACGATGTCGTGGCCAGGGCGATTGAAGCGCGCAGCCAGGACCTTCTCGGCCAGCGCGAAGCCGACGGCGTTGGCGAGGCCCTGGCCCAGCGGGCCGGTGGTCGTCTCGACGCCAGGCGTGTGGTGGTATTCCGGATGACCGGCGGTGCGATAACCCAGCTGGCGGAAGTGCTTGAGATCCTCGATGCCGAGGTCGTAGCCGGTCAGGTGCAGAAGCGCGTACTGGAGCATCGAACCGTGACCGTTCGACAGAATGAAGCGGTCGCGATTGGGCCAGTGCGGGTTGGTCGGATTGTGGTGCAGGAAATCCCCCCACAGAACCTCGGCGATATCGGCCATGCCCATGGGCATGCCGGGGTGGCCGGACTTGGCGGCTTCCACACCATCCATGGCCAGGGCGCGGATCGCGTTTGCGCGTTCGCGGCGTGTCGTCATCGGCATTCTCCAGTTAGCAGGCTCGGAAAAACCCCGATTGTCGCGCATTGCTGCCCGGCTGTCGTGGACGTTCACGCTGTGTCGTGGAAGTTAACCAGCCCTTAATCTTTCAACACCGTTTTTTGAATTTCTTCAGGTAAGGGCGGTTCTAATCGACCACGGTCATCGTCCTTCCCCCTCCCCACACGGGCGGTGGCCGCCCCGAAAAGAAGAGGAACATCCCCATGAAAAAGGCAGCTCTTGCCCTTGCGGTTTCTTGCGTCTCGTTTGCGGCCATTCCGGCCTTTGCACAGGACAACACCGCCGTCTCCGGCAATTACCAGCCCAGCCAGTCGGTCGGCAGCGGCAACTGGTTCATCGGCGCCAACGTGGGTCGTACCAACGGTAGCGACACCGGCGGTTTCGGCAGCAACACCAGCGGATTCAACTTCCTCCACGGCGAAAAGGGCCGTCGCACCGGTTACGGTCTGCTTGGCGGTTATCGCTGGAAGGTCGGTCCGGATCTCGGCCTCGGCGTCGAGGCGGGCTATGCCGATCTCGGCAACTATCGCGTGAAGAACGCCTTCGAGTCGGATCAGGACGTGAACCAGAAGTCGACGCGCAATGCGCTGCGCGGCTGGATGGTCGGCGTCAACGGCAAGATCAACCTCGTGCCGCAGTGGTACATCAGCGCGCACGGCGGCTACTTCCGCGCCAACGACAACAACCAGAACTACAACAACAGCGTCGGTCAGGACCTCGGCTTCTCCAGCGGCGGCCGTGCCGATCGCGGTAGCTGGTACGCCGGCCTGGGTACCGGTTGGGACGTCAACGAGCACTTCGGCGTGGGCGTGAGCTACGACTACTTCCATGCCGACGCGGGCAAGGTGCGCAACAACGCCACCGGCGAGGTGTCGCGCGGCCTGAAGCGCTCCACGGGCATCGTCTCGCTCGCTGGCGAATACCGCTTCTAATTCAAAACTTTACAACCTTCAACGATTAAGCCACGGCGCCACCCCCGCCGTGGCTTAATCGTTTCTTAATACTGAACTCATCGGTATTGAATCCCTGCGGACGCGCCCAATCTAAGGGAGACGCTCGGCACCCCGGCCGCGCGTCAGCGCTGGCGGCGTCCCCCATGGCCCCGCGCCGAACAAGAACAAGCAGGAGAGATCCACCATGAAGAAGACCCTTATTGCCCTCGCCCTCGTTGCGGCCGGCATGGCTGCGGCGCCCGCTTTCGCGCAGGACGCGAACGGTGCCGGCGGTTGGTTTGTCAACGGCAACGTCGGCCGTACCTCGGTCGACAAGGGCCGTTACGACGGCCACGACACGGGTTACGCCTTGAACGGCGGCTACCGCTGGGCCGTGAGCCCGTGGGCGGCGCTCGGCGTCGAAGCCGGCTACAACGACCTTGGCAACATCAACGCGAAAAACTTCTTCAACGGCGACCGCGTCGTCGACCGCCGCAAGTCGGAACTGCACGGCTGGACGGCTGGCTTGAACGGCCACTTCAACATCGACCCGCAGTGGTACATCAGCGCGCGAGCCGGTATCTATGGCTGGAAGGGTCATGGCACGAGCAACGACGACATCACGCGTCGCGACATCGACAAGACGAGCTGGTACGCCGGTGCGGGCGTGGGCTACGACTTCAGCAACAACTGGAGCCTCGGCATCAACTACGACCACTACGATGCGAAGAAGGACGGCCTGGACCTGTCGACCAACATGACCTCGATCTCGGCGGAATATCGCTTCTGATCGACGGCACACAAAGATGTGGGAGCCGCTATAGCGGCGAGAAGCCCACATAGCAGTGAAGCGGCGAGGCATAGACCTCGCCGTTTTTTATGTGTAGATGGAACCACCAGCGGCGAGGCAAGCTGGCCTCGCCGCTGTAGCGGCTCCTACTACAGCGCGATCACAGCGCGATGCTCAGCGCTTCTTCCACTGGCCCAGCGCGGCAGCGCCATTTTCCTGGGCGCGGGAGTACACGGCCTTCTGGGCTTCTGCCCAGTTCTTTTCCTTGTCCTTCGACCAGATGTTGAGCGCTTCGGCCACGAGCGCACGGCCGTAGGAGAAGCTGACCGGCCACGGGTGCGGGCCCATCTGATTGATGAGGTTGAGGTGCTCGGTGGCCTGCGTGTCGCTCTGACCGCCGGAGAGGAACACGATGCCCGGCAGCGTTGCCGGCACGCAGCTCTTCAGCACGCGAACGGTGGCTTCGGCGACCTCTTCCGGCGTGGCCTGGGCATCCTTGGGCGCGTGCTTGCCCGGGATCACCATGCTCACCTTGAGGATCGTGCCTTCCAGCATGACGTTCTGCTCATAGAGTGCGTTGAACAGGCTGCGCAGCACGGCCTCGTGCACTTCGTAGCTGACGTCGATGTCGTGCTTGCTGTCCGGGCCGTCCATCAGGATTTCCGGCTCGACCATCGGCACAAGACCCGCTTCCTGGCACAGCGCGGCATAACGCGCCAGCGCGTGCATGTTGGCTTCGATGGCGGTGGAGCTGGGGTTATCGTCGGTGATGTTGATCACCGCGCGCCACTTCGCGAACTGCGCACCGAGCTGAGCGTATTCCTTGAGGCGATCACGCAGGCCGTCGAGGCCTTCCGTGACCACGTCACCCGGAAAGCCGGCCAGCGGGACCGGACCCTTGTCGACCTTGATGCCCGCAATGATGCCGGCCTTCTTCATGGCCTCGACCATCGGCACGCCGTCCTTGGTCTTCTGGCGAATGGTCTCGTCGAACAGGATGGCGCCGGAGATGTGCTCGCCCAGATTGGGGGCGGTCAGCAGCAGTTCGCGATAAGCACGGCGGTTTTCCTCGGTATTTTCCACACCGGCGGCGTCGAACCGCTTCTTGATCGTGCCGGTCGACTCGTCGACCGCGATGATGCCCTTGCCCGTGGCCACCATCGCCTGTGCGATCTCTTCGAGGTTTTCGATGCTCATGACAACTCCGTGAAAGTAAAAGGTTTGGCCCCAAGGATCGTGCGGGGCAAGTACAAAAAGCCGGCGGAGTATAGGTGACCCGTCCGCCGAAGCCGTTGTGCGCCGCGATCAGTTGGGCTGCGTGTATCCGGGCAGTTCGCACTGCTTCATGATCGCGGCCTTGCGGGCGGGGTCTTCAGGCAGGTTGAAGCCCACCACGTAATACGTGGACACCGGTTCCCCGGTGCGATTCACACCGGACGGCGCGTAACGGAAGTCCTTCACCGCGCTGACGCCGACCTGGGCGAGATCGCCCTCGGGCACTGTCTTGGCAGCCACCACGTTCTGCGGCAAGCCGTTGGAACCGATGAGATAGGTGACCGCGACGCAACCGGGCTGGTTGAGGTTCTTGCCCGTGTTGGGCACGTCGGCGTTGACCGAGGTGTTGGTCAGGGTCCAGTAGTTCGGGAGCCGGTCGGGCGCGACGCGGCGGGTGGTCTGCGCTGCCGCGGTGCCGGCGGCGAGGAGGAGGACGGCGGCCATAGCGCCGGTACGGAAGCTGATGCGAATCATGACGCCCCTCTTTGAATGACCAGGACGCCGAGTTTACCCCCGCCCGGGGATGCGGTGCGTGTGAAATCCTGCCATTGCTGTGTGGCGGCGCCTGACGAATCGCAGGAGCCGCCACACAAGGCGCTTTAAAGATCGCGCAGGCTGTCCGCGATGCCGTCGTCGCCGATCACCAGCAGCTTCAGCGTGTTGGTACCGCCGCCCCGGCCGATGTGGTCGCCGTGGGTAAGGATCACGCGGTCGCCCTTGGTCAACTTGCCCAGCGCGAACAGGTGCTGGAGCGCGGCGCGGGCCGTGTGCGCCGGATCGAGGTTGTTCTGGGCAAAGTCCACGGGCTGCACGTCGCGCAGCACCAGCATGCGGCGGCGTGCCACGTCCGACGGCGACATCGCGTAGATCGGCACGGCGAAACGGTAGCGCGAGAGCCACTGCGCGGTGGCGCCGGATTCGGTCAGGGCGACGATGGCGCGCACGCCGACCTGAGCCGCCAGCAGCATCGCCGCGAGCGCAATGGCCTGATCGGAGCGATCGAGCGAGTGGGTGCCCGGACGCAGGTCGTCGCGCGGCTCGAACTGGCGCTCGGCACCGAGGCAGATACGGCGCATGGCCGCCACCGCCTTGTCCGGATGCGCGCCGGCTGCACTTTCCTGCGAAAGCATCACGGCGTCGGTGCCGTCGATCACCGCATTGGCGACGTCGAGCACTTCGGCGCGAGTGGGAATGGGGGCCGACACCATCGACTGCAGCATCTGCGTCGCCGTGATCACCGAGCGGTTGCGCATGACCGATTCGCGAATGATCTTCTTCTGCAGGCCCGGAAGCTCGGCATCGCCGATCTCCACGCCGAGATCGCCGCGGGCTACCATCACCACGTCCGACGCGTCGATGATCTCGCCGAGCACAGGAATCGCATCGGCACGCTCGATCTTGGAGACGATGGCGGCGTCGCCGCCCGCTTCGCGCAGGAGGCGGCGCGCCTCGTGCAGGTCTTCGGCCGAACGGACGAACGACACGGCAAGGAAATCCGCGCCCATCTCGGCGGCGAGCTTGATGTCGCTGCGGTCCTTGTCGGAGAGCGCGGCCACGCTGAGGCCGCCACCCTGGCGGTTGAGGCCCTTGCGGTCCGACAGACGGCCACCGATCGCGACCCGGCAACGGATCTCGCTGCCCACCACTTCGACCACCGCCATGGCGACGAGGCCATCATCCAGCAGCAGGATGTCGCCGGCCTTCACGTCCTTTGGCAGGTCGTAGTAGCTGACACCCACGCGATGCTGGTCGCCCGGAGGGGCGTCGGGCCGGCAATCGAGCACGAAGTCGTCACCGGTCATGAGGTCGACCGGACCGCCGGCAAACTTCTCGATGCGGATCTTCGGGCCCTGCAGGTCGGCGAGGATGCCGACTTCGCGACCCACGGCATCTGCCGCGGCGCGCACCGCGTTGGCGCGCGCGCGGTGATCGTCCGGCTTGCCGTGCGACAGGTTGAGGCGAACGATATCCACGCCCTCCTCGAGAATCTTTTCGAGCATGCCCGGCGCATCGGTGGCAGGGCCGAGGGTGGCGACGATCTTGGTGCGGCGTACCTGGATATCGGTCATCGATAATTACCTTGTCGTGAATGCGAAGGCGCGGGTCAGTCCAGCGTCTTGTTCAATAGATCGGCGAGACGCTTTGCGGCCTCGCGCAGCCGCGTCTCGGCCACCGGCAGTTGCTTCGCCACATAGGCGTCGTCGATGCGGTGGGTGGCGGGGTAGAAACCGTTCGTTGCCACGATGTCGCAGGACTCTTCTGCCCACTGCGCATAGGGCGACTCGGAAGCGTTCGTGCGCGGCAGCTTCACGGGGCCCTCGGCCGCGAGTCGATCTGCGTAGGCTTGCCACTTGAGATCGCGGGTGTAGAGCATCTGCGAGTCCCACACACGATGCAGGTTCGTGCCCTTGCCATCGAACTGCACCTGGTACTCGTTGCCGCCCTTGTCGTCGCGGTTACCCGCGTGCAGCGGCTGATGCACGTCGCCCACGAAATGAACCACGAATTTCAGGGCCTCCGCACGCTCGGCATCGGAGCGATGCCGGTCGCCGAGCACGGCGACGTACTTCTCCAGCCCGCCGACCACGCAGCGGCCATCGGCGCAGTCACGCGGCGGCACGTAGTGGCACTTGTCGTCGCGGATATCGACGTAATGCAGCGGCCCGGTCGCCTTGCCGAGGTCTTCCTTGCCAGGCATGTCGCGCAGGCGATCCGGCCAGCTCGCGATATCGGGAAGGGAGTCGTCACCGTCGGCCTTCAGCAGGCGACTGACCTCGGCGCGCGCGGCCGGGTCCAGTTGCCTCCAGGCCAGTTCGGCCACGATCCGGTGACCGAGATCGCCCCAGGCATGGACGGTGGCAGCGAAAGGAGCGATGAGAAACAGCAGGACGGCGATGCTGCGGCGCTTCAGGGCGGGATTCATGGGGACGGTAAACGTTTCCGGGCCGGACGAACGGCCAAGTGTGCCACAGCCTGACTGAGACACGGATGACATCTCGCGGCGGCGCAGCAAGCCCGGCCCCGCGACGTTCCGCTACCATGGGCGTCTGTGCCACCCGCTCCCCTTCTCGTCCGCCCATCCTTCCGGAGGCTAGCAATGACCATCAAGGTCGCCATCAACGGTTACGGTCGCATCGGTCGCAACATCCTGCGTTCGCTCTACGAGTCGAAGAAGAACGGCCAGGATATCCAGATTGTCGCCGTCAACGACCTCGGCAACGCCGAGACCAACGCCCACCTCACCCAGTACGACACGGCGCACGGCCGTTTCCCCGGTGACGTCTCGGTCGACGGTGGCGATCTGATCGTCAACGGCGATCGCATCAAGGTCTTTGCCGAGCGCGATCCGTCCAAGCTGCCGTGGGGCGAGCACGACGTCGACGTCGTCATGGAGTCCACCGGCTTCTTCACCTCCAAGGCCAAGGCCAGTGCGCACATTGCCGGTGGCGCCAAGAAGGTCATCATCTCGGCGCCTGGCGACAAGGACGTGGACGGTACCTTCGTCATGGGCGTCAACCACGACAAGCTGACCGCCCAGCACCAGGTGATCTCGAACGCGTCGTGCACCACCAACTGCCTCGCGCCGCTGGCCAAGGTCCTGCACGAGAAGATCGGTATCGTGCACGGTCTGATGACCACGATTCACGCGTACACCAACGACCAGGTGCTGACCGACGTCTACCACTCGGACCTGCGCCGCGCCCGTAGCGCTACGCACAGCCAGATCCCGACCAAGACCGGCGCTGCCGCTGCGGTCGGTCTCGTGCTGCCGGAGCTCAACGGCAAGCTCGACGGCTTCGCCATGCGCGTGCCGACGATCAACGTCTCGGTGGTCGATCTCACCTTCACGGCCGCACGCGCGACCACGAAGGAAGAAATCGACGCGGCCATCAACGAAGCCGCCAACGGCGCGCTCAAGGGCATCCTCTCGGTCAACACGCAGCCGCTGGTGTCGATCGACTTCAACCACAACCCGCACTCGTCGATCTACGACGCCACGCAGACGCGCGTCATGGAAGGCACGCTGGTGAAGGTGCTGTCGTGGTACGACAACGAGTGGGGCTTCTCGAACCGCATGCTCGACATGGCCAAGGCGCTCATGAGCGCCAAGTAAGCCGCGCTTACAACCGAATAGGTACGGCCTCGGGGGGCCCGCAGCGATGCGGGCCCCTTTTTGTTTGCTCGGAGAACCCTTCATGCGTCATCGCCTTTCTTCCGCCGCATGGCTCTGGCTTCTTCTGCCCTTGCCCGCCATGGCAACACCATGCACGTCGTCCAGCCCCACCACCGCGGAAATCATCTCTCAGGGACTGGGAGCGCCTTCCGTTCCGATCGAACGACGCCGCGAGCTGACCGACAAGCTGCTCTGCTCCGCCCTGGCAGGTAACGTGGAAAGCCAGGAAGTGGCAGGTCTCCTTTACTACGCCGGACCCGCAAGGCACGGCAACGTGCTACCCCGCGATCTCTCCCGCGCCCGCCGTCTGCTGACTGCGGCAGCCAACCGCGGACGGCGCCATGCGATGCACGTACTGGCGGAGCTGGAACTGCTCGACGGCCACGCCTACGAGGCCGCACTGTGGACGCGCGTGGAGCACGAACTGCACGGGTCCGGCCACTCACCCGCGAACACGCTGCAGCGCCGGATCGAAGCAGGCGTGTCCCCCGACCAGCGACTCGATCGGGATGTGGCACTGAAGGTGCAAACCATCCGCGAGGCGATGCTGACCGACATCACGCCATCGTCGTAGACGAGCGACACTGGCATCATGAAGGCCCGCACGTGCGGGCCTTCTTCGTCTCCGGATGACTCGAATGTTCAGACGCTCGATCGCGATCGTTTGCCTGCTGCTCGCCGCCCCTATCGGGGTTCTCGCCGCCGATTGCCCCACGACTCTCCCTCGCACGGGAGAACTGATCGGTCGCGGGCTACTGGATGCCGCCACGCCGGATGCCGGGCGCGAACGGCTCGGCAAGCTGCTGCTCTGTTCCGCCGTGGCGGGCAACGCAGTCAGCCAGGAAATCGCCGGATCGCTCTACCGCTGGGGCCCACGACATCCTGCGCACGTGTTTGCGGAAGATCACGACCGGGCACGCGACCTCCTTACGGCCGCAGCCGGACACGGGCGCACCAGCGCCATGCTCAAGCTCGCGGAACTCGAACTGGCCGACGGCCACGCGCACGAAGCGCTGGTCTGGACACAAGTGGAAGGCGTGTTCTATCGCCGGCTGACTAACCGCGACGATGACGGCGACTCGTTGGTAGGTGCCGGCTATTACACGATGCTGTTGAAGCGCGCGATGGACGCCGTGAGTTCTTACGATGCGAACGCGCTGCAAACCGAGGTCGATGCGCGCGTGGCGGCATTGGACAGGCAAATAGCCGCGCAGCCTGCTTCCACAAAGAACGCTGGCCGCCTGGGCACACCGAAGATTCCGCCACAGCAGCATGTCAGGAACGCTTCGCCGACCGAGCTGAATCAGGGCGCGTATGCGCAGTATTTCGTGGAGATCGGCCCCGATGGGCGCGCGCGACGCAGTTGGATGATCGACGCCTATCCTGATCCTGGCAGCGGCCTACGCATCGGACGGGTAGTGCCGCAGATCCGCTGGAGCGAAGCTCCCGCGGGCGACCAGGACATGCGCTATGCCCTGGTGCCGGTAAGCATGGGAAGCCTGCGCAAGACGGTTCACCTGCAATAGGGACCGTCAGCGTCGGTCAGCCCTGCACGATCGCCTGTTCGATCGCGCCGAAGATCGACGCACCGCTCGCATCCGTAACGTCGATGCGCACGGTGTCGCCGAACGAAAGGAACGGCGTAGACGCCTTGCCGTCGCGCAAGGTTTCCACGGTGCGTTGCTCGGCGAGGCAGGAGGCGCCCTTGGAGGTGTCCTCGTTGGCGATCGTGCCGGAGCCCACCAGCGTGCCCGCCGTGAGCGGGCGGGTCTTGGCAACGTGGGCCACGAGCTGCGCGAAGTCGAACTGCATGTCCACGCCGCACTCGGCTTCGCCGAACCACTTGCCATTGATCCATGTGCGCATCGGCAGGTGCAGTTTCTCGTCGCGCCACGCATCGCCGAGTTCGTCGGGCGTAACGAAGACCGGTGACAACGCCGAGCGCGGCTTCGACTGCAGGAAACCGAAGCCCTTCGCCAGTTCGGCGGGGATGAGGCCGCGCAGCGAGACGTCGTTGACCAGACCCACGAGCTGGATGTGCTCAGCGGCCTGCGCCGGCGTGACGCCCATGGGGACGTCATCGGTGACGACGAGCACTTCGGCTTCCAGGTCGATGCCGAACGCTTCGCTCGACACCACGACCGGGTCGCGCGGCCCGAGGAAACCTGCGCTCGTCGCCTGGTACATCAGCGGGTCGGTGTAGAACGACGCCGGCACCTCTGCGCCACGCGCACGGCGCACGCGTTCGACGTGCGGAAGATACGCACTGCCGTCCACGAATTCGTACGCACGCGGCAGCGGCGCGGCGAGTTTGGTCACGTCGAGGTCGAAGGCGCCTTCTGCCCTGCCCTCGGCCAGGTCTTCCGACAAGGCGTTGAGTCGCGGGGCCACCGAACGCCAGTCGTCCAAGGCCGCCTGCAGCGTCGGCGCGATGTCGCCCGCCTTCACGGCGCGCGTGAGATCGCGGTTGACGACGATGAGCGTGCCGTCGCGGCCGCCCTCCTTCAGCGAAGCGAGTTTCATGCAGTTCCTTTTCGTCAGTCGGCTGACGGATCGAAGTGTTTCGCGAGATCGCGCCAGCACTCGTAGTAATCGCCTTGCAGGCCCGGCGAAGCGAGTGCCTGCCGCACCGGTCGGATCACCTTGCGCGTCTCGAACATGAAGGCCATGGTGCCTACGATGTGGTCGGGATGCGAGGTGTCGGCGCCGGACGCCTTCTCGAAGCTGGCCGCATCCGGACCGTGCCCGCTCATGCAGTTGTGCAGGCTCGATCCGCCCGGCACGAAGCCACCGGCCTTGGCATCGTACGCGCCGTCGATCAGCCCCATGAATTCGCTGGCGACGTTGCGATGGAAATACGGCGGCCGGAACGTGTGCTCCGCCACCAGCCAGCGCGGCGGGAAGATCACGAAGTCCATGTTCGCCACGCCGGGCGTATCGCTCGCCGAGGTCAGCACGGTGAAGATCGACGGGTCCGGATGGTCCACGGCGATCGAACCGATCGTGTTGAAGCGGCGCAGGTCGTATTTGTACGGCGCGTAGTTGCCATGCCAAGCAACGACATCGAGCGGCGAATGATCGATCGTCGCCTGCCATAGCTCGCCCTGAAACTTCGCCACCAGAGCGAAATCGCCATCGAGGTCTTCGTACGCCGCCACGGGCGTGAGGAAGTCGCGCGGGTGAGCAAGCCCGTTCGCGCCGATGGGACCGAGGTCGGGCAGATACAGCGGCGCACCGAAATTCTCTGCCACGTAACCGCGTGCGTGCCCGTCCGGCAGCTCCACGAGGAACCGGATACCGCGCGGCACGACCGCGATTTCCAGCGGCTCGACGTCGAGCACGCCGAGTTCGGTGCGAATCCGCAGCCGCCCCTGTTGCGGCACGATCAATAGCTCGCCGTCGGCATCGTAGAAATAACGCCCGCTCATCGAGCGGTTGGCGGCGTACAGATGGATACCGACACCGGCCTGTTCTGCCGCGCCGCCATTGCCTGCCATGGTGAACAGACCATCGAGGAAATCGACCGGCTGCACCGGCATCGCGAGCGGATCCCAGCGCAACTGGTTGGGTGTGGCGGGCGCTTCGTCGAAGCGATTGTGGAATGTGCCCGGCGCCAGTTCGGTAAACGGCGAATGCTGTGCTGCGGGTCGGATGCGGTACAGCCAACTGCGCCGATTGCGGTGGCGCGGCGCAGTAAACGCGCTGCCGGACAGCTGCTCGGCGTAAAGACCCTTCGCGACGCGCTGCGGCGAATTCTGGCCGGTCGGCAGCACGCCTGCTACCGCCTCGGTGGCGAACTCGTTACCGAAGCCGCTCTGGTAACCACGGGTATCGTCGGTGTGGCTCATCGGGGTGATCCTTGAGATGAACGCATCGCGGCGCGGCCCTTCGTGGGTCCGCGCCGCGCTTATCCTAGCGTTGCCGGTACGGTCAGAGCACGCCGCGGCGCATCTGATCGCGTTCGATGGACTCGAACAGGGCCTTGAAGTTGCCGTTGCCGAAGCCTTCATTGCCCTTGCGCTGGATGATCTCGAAGAAGATCGGGCCGACGTTGTTCTGGGTGAAGATCTGCAGCAGCAGCTTCGTCTTGGTTTCGTCGTCCGCGTCGATCAGCAGCTTGTTCTCGCGCAGGCGCGGCACGTCCTCGCCATGGTTCGGCACGCGCTCGTCGATCACTTCGTAATAGGTATCCGGCGTGTCGAGAAACGCGACGTTCTGCGCGCGCATGGCTTCCACCGAGTCGTAGATATTGTCGGTGAACAGCGCGATGTGCTGGATGCCCTCGCCCTTGTACTCGCGGAGATACTCGTTGATCTGCGACTTCTCATCCGACGACTCATTGAGCGGAATGCGCACGAGGCCGTCCGGTGCGGTCATGGCCTTGGAAACCAGGCCCGTCTTCGCGCCCTTGATGTCGAAGTAGCGGATCTCGCGGAAATTGAAGAGGCGCTCGTAGTACTCCGACCACTTCTCCATGTTGCCGAACTCGAGGTTGTGCGTGAGGTGGTCGATGAAGGTCAGCCCGAAGCCCTTGGGACGACGATCCACGCCCGGCAGCCACTCGAACTCGGCCTCGTACGCCTCGCCCTTGGCGCCATAAGTGTCGATCAGATAAAGCGCCGCGCCACCGATGCCTTCGATCGTCGGCACCTGCAGGGCCAGCGTTTCGGGCTTGTGCGCGATCTTCGTCGCGCCATTGGACAGCGCCGTCGCCTGCACGTCCGTCGCCGGGCGATTGAAACGGATGGCGAAGCCACACGCCGACGGGCCGTGCTTGGCTGCGAAGTCCGCGGCGAAGGAACCGGATTCCTCGTTCACCAGGAAATTGCAGTCGCCCTGGCGGTACAGGGTGATCTTCTTCGTCTTGTGCCGCGCCACGGCCGTGAAGCCCAGGCGCGGGAACAGGTTGTGCAGGAGAGCCGCATCCGGCGCAGCGAATTCGACGAATTCGAAGCCATCGACGCCTTGAGGGTTCTCGAAGGTGGTGACTTCCATACCGATATTGGGCTGGGCGCTCATGGGCGATACTCCTGGGGTCGGGGGCGGCTTGCGCCGTTTACCCGCCCCTTATAGTTTCAGTTGTAACCATTTGCAAGGATTCGCGCAGCATGATCACCGACACCGTCCCCGCCCATGCCCCGCTGGAGTTGGAGCGCTTCCTGCCCTATCGCCTGTCGATCCTGTCGAATACGGTCAGCCAGTCGATCGCCACGGAATATCAGGACCGATTCGAACTCAGCATGACGGAATGGCGCGTGATGACGATCCTCGCCCGCTTTCCGGAGGTTTCGGCGCGGGAAGTGGTCGAGCGCACGGCCATGGACAAGGTGGCGGTGAGCCGCGCCGTGGCGCGGCTGGTCGAAGCGGGACGAGTGGATCGCAGCACGCACGGCGGCGACAAGCGCCGCTCCGTGCTGAAACTGTCCGAGGCGGGCTGGGCTATCCACGACGAGGTGGCGCCCCTGGCACGAGCCCACGAGCGCGATCTGCTGGCAAAGCTGGACGAAGCGGAACGCGTGCAGCTCGACCGCATCCTGGACAAGCTGCTGGGGCCATGAGATCGCCAGCAGGCTGGCTCCCACCACCTTGCCAGCCCTCCATGCAATCGCCAGCAGGCCGGCTCCCACCGCCTTGCCGGCCCACATGAAATCGCCAGCAGGCCGGCTCCCACCACCTTGCCAGCCCTCCATGCAATCGCCAGCAGGCCGGCTCCCACCGCCTTGCCGGCCCACATGAAATCGCCAGCGAACTGGCTCCCACTACCTTGCCGGGCGGCCATGAAGTCGCCAGCAAGCTGACCCCGCCGGTGGGAGCCAGCCTGCTGGCGATCGGGCTTACTTCACGCCGTGCATCAACCGGTTGATCAGCGGGGCTATCAGGAACAGCACGATACCCGCGCCCACGAGCAGTTCGAAGCTGAAGGTGAACCCGGACAGCGCCGAGCCGACCGTCATGCCCGTCTCGCCGCTGATGTGGCCCGCAAGCAGGCCGGACAGGTTGTTGCCGATCGCGGTGGAAAGGAACCAGCCGCCCATCGCCAGACCCACGACGCGAACCGGCGCGAGCTTGGTCACCATCGACAACCCGATCGGCGACAGGCACAGCTCACCGATGGTCTGCAGCACATAGCAAGCCGCAAGCGGCCAGAACGGAATGAGGCCGTTACCGCCGACGAGGCTCTTCAGCGCATACATCAGCACCAGGAAGCCCAGCGCGTTGAAGATGAGGCCCAGGCCGAACTTGCGCGGAATCGACGGCTCCTTGCGGAAGCGTGCGGACCAGCCCCAGGCAAGTGCGACGATCGGCGCAAACACGAGGATCGCCGCGGAATTCACCGACTGGAACCAGCCGGTCGGGAATTCCCAGCCGAACATCTGCCGATCGACGATGTTCTGCGCAAGGAAGTTGAACGAGCTGCCGGCCTGCTCGAAGAACATCCAGAACAGCACGTTGAAGGTAAACAGCAGAAGCATCGCAATCACGCGGTGGATCTGAATGCGATCGTGGCGCACCGCCTCGATCACCAGCATCGCCGCCACGCCGATGAACAGCACGCCGAGCAGCCATGCGATGAAGATCGCGCCCGCCTTCGCCATGAGCAGGTAGACGAGCGGAATGGCGACGATAACCCCGCCGATGACCGCGAGCAGGTTCTTACCTTCGTGACGCTCCGGCGGCGGTACGCCCACGCCCTTCAATTGACGCTTGCCCAGCAGGAACCAGATGAAGCAGATCACCATGCCGACGCCGGTGGCCGCGAACACCACCTTGTAGTTCTGCTGCAGCGGCGTGTCGGTGATGACGGAGGCCAGCCAACCGGTGAACAGCGGCGCAAGGAACCCGCCGAGGTTGATGCCCATGTAGAAGATGGTAAAGCCGCGATCGCGTCGATCGTCCCCGACCGGATAGATCTGCCCCACCAGCGACGAGATGTTCGGCTTGAACAGTCCGTTGCCCACGATCACCGTGGCGAGACCGGCCAGGAACACCTGCTGATTCGGCACCATCACCATGAACAGGCCTGCGCCCATCACGGCAGCGCCCAACAGAATCGAGCGCTGGTAGCCGAGGATGCGGTCGGCCACCCATCCACCGAAGATCGCGGAGGCATAGACCAGCGCCAGGTATGCACCGTAGGTGCGGCTGGCATAGCCCTGGCCGGAGGCATCGCCGTTGAAGAACTCGGCGACGATGTACAGGGTGAGCGCCCAGCGCATGCCGTAGAAGGCGAAGCGCTCCCAGAACTCGGTCATGAACAGCATCCATAAAGGACGCGGGTGACCCATGGTCTGCGGGTAGTCGGGCACGGCCCGGGCAGTGGCGGGGGCGGTCGGTGTCATGGCTTCCCTTGAAGACGGTTCGTGCAAGGTGTTTAGCCGGACCGGCCGAAGGCGTCAAATCTTGCGCATCCGTGGGAGCCCCGATGGCGGATGTGAATCTGAAGGTGGGAGCTTGCCGGTGGGAGCTTGCCGGTGGGAGCCAGCCTGCTGGCGATGGGCGCTTGCCTCGTGGCTACACCGCTTCGTTGGCTTATCGCCACCAGGGTGGCTCCCACCTGTCTTTATCTACGAGCCGAGGATCGTCCTTACTTCGATCAATTCGGGGAAGAAACTCTGCTCCAAGGCTTTGCGCAGAAAGGCCACGCCGGACGAGCCGCCCGTGCCGGGGCGGAAGCCGATGATGCGTTCCACGGTCTTCATGTGGCGGAACCGCCAGAGCTGGAACGCCTCCTCGATGTCCACCAGTTGCTCGCTGAGGTGATATTCCGGCCAATGCTGGGCGGTGTCCTCGTAGATGCGCTTGAACACGGGCAGCAGCGCAGGCTGGCTGCGCCAGGGCTGGGTGAAGTCACGCTGCAGAAGCTCTGGCGGTACCGGATGGCCGCGCCGGGCGAGATAGCGCAGAAACTCGTCGTACAACCCGGGTGCCTCGAAGACCTGGCGCAGGCGCTCATGCGCGACCGGGTCGTGCTCGAAGACGCGCAGCATGTCCGCGTGCTTGTTGCCGAGCAGAAACTCCACCATGCGGTATTGCAGGGACTGGAAGCCCGACGAAGGGCCCAGCACCTCGCGGAACTGAAGGTATTCGGCTGGCGTGAGCGTTTCCAGCACGCCCCACTGTTCGTAAAGCTGTCGCTGCACTTGCTTGACCCGGGCAAGGATCTTCAAGGTGCCGTCCACATCGTCCGCGCGCAGGTGGGCCAACGCTGCGCCGAGCTCGTGGATCATCAGCTTCAACCACAGTTCCGAGGTCTGGTGCTGGATGATGAACAGCATCTCGTCGTGGTGTGCCGGCTCGCTGCGCGGATGCTGGGCCGAGAGCACCTGGTCGAGTTGCAGGTAAGCCCCATACGTGAGGCGCCCGTCGAGATCGGTTTGAATGCCGGGTTCGAGGTCGCGTTGCGGATTGGCCATGGGACGCTTTCACATTGAGGGGTTGACAAGGCCTGGAAGCCGCGCCGCAAAGCCATTGCCGAAGCCATGACACGGATAGTCATGCTGCGCCGTACCTTGCCGGGTGATAATACCCCTGATATCTAGTCCGGCTCGCAAGAACTCAAAAGCCGTGTCGTGCCCCGCTGGATGGGCCTGGCCGCTTCCCCACTCGTGCGTGTCGTTTCTAACCTTCCCCTGGGAGCGAGTCGTGTCCATCGCCGCCAAGTTCGAAATCGAATACCTGCAATACCTTGACCAGGACGGCAAGGAAACCGGTAAGGAACTCCCGGAATTCGCCAAAGACCTCGACCACATGGTCGAGCTCTACAAGCTCATGGTGTCCACTCGCGTGTTCGACGCGAAGTCGATCGCGCTCCAGCGCACCGGCAAGCTGGGCACCTATGCGTCGTGCCTGGGTCACGAAGCCGCGCACGTCGGCATCGGCAGCGCGATGCGCCGTGAAGACTCGCTCGCGGTGTCGTACCGCGAATACGGCGCGCAGCTCTACCGCGGGGTGAAGCCGCGTGAGGTCTACACCTATTGGGGTGGCGACGAGCGCGGCAATGACTTCGCCGACGCACCCGCGCACGACTTCGCCTGGTGCGTGCCCATCGGTACGCAGTGCCTGCACGCCGCGGGTTCCGCGCTGGCCTTCAAGATTCGCAAGGAGCCACGCGTCGCCGTCTGCACGATCGGTGACGGTGGTTCGTCCAAGGGCGACTTCTACGGCGCGATCAACGTCGCGGGCGCGCAGCAGTTGCCGCTGGTCGCGGTCATCGTCAACAACCAGTGGGCGATCTCGGTGCCGCGTCGCATCCAGAGCGGTTCCGGCACGCTGGCCCAGAAGGGTATCGCGGCCGGCCTGCACTGCATCCAGGTGGACGGCAACGACATCATCGCCGTGCGCAAGGCGATGGAAGACGCGCTCGAGCGCGCGCGCTCCGGCAACGGCGGCAGCGTGATCGAAGCGGTGACCTACCGCCTCGGCGACCACACCACCGCCGACGATGCACGCCGTTATCGCGGCGAGCAGGAAGTGAAGGACGCCTGGCAGCGCGATCCCGTGCCGCGCCTGCGCAAGTGGCTCGAAGCGAAGGGCAAGTGGGACGACGCGAAGGAAGAAGCCTGGAAGGCGGAATGCGACGACTGGATGGACAACGAGGTCAACGCGTACCTCGAATCGAAGGTGCAGCCGGCAACGGCCATGTTCGACTACCTGTACGCCGAACTCCCGGCCGACCTCGAAAAGCAGCGTGAACTCGCCGCTTCCCTCGATCGCAAGTAAGGACTTCTTCCCATGGCACAAATCACTCTCATCGAAGCGGTGACCCAGGCGCTCGCGTACGAAATGCGCAACGACGATCGCGTCGTCGTGCTGGGCGAAGACGTTGGCGTCAACGGCGGTGTCTTCCGCGCCACCCAGGGTCTGCAGGAACAGTTCGGCGAAGAGCGCGTCATCGACACGCCGCTGGACGAAACCACCATCGCCGGCATCACCGTCGGCCTCGCCGCGCAGGGCATGCGCCCCGTAGCCGAGGCGCAGTTCGAAGGCTTCATCTACGCGATGATGGAACACATCGCCTGCCATGCTGCGCGCATGCGCAATCGTACGCGCGGTCGCATGACCGTGCCGGCCGTGTGGCGCGCCCCCTGGGGCGGCGGCATTCGCGCACCGGAGCATCACTCCGAGGCCAACGAACACCTGTTCACCAACATCCCCGGCCTGCGCGTCGTGATGCCGTCGTCGCCTGCGCGTGCCTACGGCCTGCTGCTCGCCGCCATCCGCGATCCGGACCCGGTGATCTTCTTCGAGCCGAAGCGCATCTACCGCCAGTACAAGGAAGAAGTGCCCGACGACGGCGAGGCGCTGCCGCTCGACGTGTGCTTCGTGCTGCGCGACGGCACCGACGTGACCCTGGTGACCTGGGGCGCGCAGGTGAAGGAATGCCTCGAAGCCGCCGACGAACTCGCGGCGAAGGGCATCAGCGCCGAGGTGATCGACGTAGCGACGCTCACGCCGCTCGACTTCGACACCATCGCGGAATCGGTGACCAAGACCGGTCGCTGCGTCATCGTGCACGAGGCGCCGAAGACGGCCGGCTTCGGTGCGGAGATCGCCGCTCGCCTGTCCGAGGAATGCCTTTACAGCCTGCTCGCGCCGGTGGAACGCGTGACCGGCTTCGATACGCACATTCCGCTGTTCCGCCTGGAAATGAAGTATCTGCCCAGCGTCGAACGCATCGTCGAAGCCGCCGAACGCACGCTCGCCGCCTCCTGAGGAATCGATAGACATGGCCGACATCAAGACCTTTTTCCTGCCGGACCTCGGCGAGGGCCTTCCCGACGCGACCGTCGTCGAGTGGCACGTCAAGGAAGGCGACACCATCAAGCTCGACGCCCCGCTGGTGTCGATGGAAACCGCGAAGGCCGTCGTCGACGTGCCGTCGCCGTACTCGGGCACCGTGAAGAAGTTGCACGGCGCGGCCGGCGACATCATCGAGACCGGCTCCCCCCTCGCCGACTTCGAAATCGACCCGAACGCGCGCCAGCGTGCGGAGGCGGAATCGACCGGTCACCACCACGGCCCGAAGAAGGGCGTGGGTAGCCAGGCGCCGGACGACGCCTCCAAGGTCATCGCCTCGGACGATGGCGGCGAGATCGATTCCGGTAACGGCGGCGATCGCGAAGACGAAGGTACCGTCGTCGGCGCCATGGTCAGCGGCAACGCCGTGCACACCGAGCAGGTCAGCAGCGCGGGTGGCGTCAAGGCTGTGCCGGCCGTCCGCGCCGCCGCCAAGAAGCTCAAGGTCGATCTCACCCGCGTGCAGCCGACCGGCGCGGGCGGCGTGATCACCATGGCCGACGTGAAGAACGCCGCCGCCAACGGCAGTGCCGCACTGGGCAGCGCGCCCGCGCGTCCCGCCGCTGCGCAGCACCTCGCCCCCACCCTGCCCGAACCGGGTCCGGCGCCGCAGCGCACGGCCGTGTCGCAGGCGGGCAAGGCCGTGCGTACCGCGCCTCCGGGCAAGGACGCCATGGGCCAGCCCGAGCAGTTGAAGGGCGTACGTCGCAACATGGCGCGCGTCATGGCCGAGGCACATGCCAACGTCGTCCCGACCACCATCGTCGACGATGCAGACCTCCATGCCTGGATCGGCAAGCAGGACATCACCGCCCGCCTCGTGCGCGCGATCGTGGTCGCCTGCAAGACCGTGCCGGCACTGAACGCCTGGTTCGACGGAAAGAACCTCAGCCGCACGCTGCATCCGCACGTGGATATCGGCATCGCGGTGGATACCGAGGACGGCCTGTTCGTGCCGGCCCTGCGCAATGCCGATGTGCTCGACGGCGCCGGCATCCGCGCCGCGATCAAGCGTCTGCGCACGTCGGTGGAAGACCGCAGCATCCCGGCGTCGGAACTCGCTGGCTATACGATCAGCCTGTCCAACTTCGGCATGTTCGCCGGCCGTTACGCCACCCCGGTGGTCGTGCCGCCGACCGTCGCGATCATCGGCGCGGGCAAGCTCAGCCACGACGTGGTGGCGGTCATGGGTGGCATCGAGGTGCACCGCCGCATGCCGCTGTCGCTCACCTTCGACCACCGCGCCGCCACGGGCGGGGAAGCCGCGCGCTTCCTGAAGGCGATGATCGACGATCTAGGCCTGCCGAACTAAGTCGTTCGCTGTCGGGTGGGAGCCAGCCTGCTGGCGATGGGTGCTTGCCGCGAGCACCCATCGCCAGCAGGCTGGCTCCCACCTCGGTATCCTGTGCACCATGCTCAATAACGACACCCTCCGCAGCATCCGCTACATGCTCGATCTTGGCGACGTCCACGTCGTCGACATCATGAAACTCGCCGGCTTTCCCGCCACGCGCGAGCAGGTCGAGCCTTGGCTTCGCAAGGAAGACGAACCCGGTTTCGCCGAGATGCCGGACGCCGCCATGGCGCATTTCCTCGACGGCCTCATCATCCATCGCCGTGGCCGCGACGAAAGCCAGCCGCCGCGTCCCGTGGAAACGCGGGTCAACAACAACGTGGTGCTGAAGAAGTTGCGCGTCGCCTTCGAACTCAAGGAAGACGACATCCTCGCGATCATGACCGAGGCCGGCTTCCGCGTGTCGCGTGGCGAGATCAACGCCCTCTTCCGCCAGCCCAAGCACACCAACTTCCGCCTCTGTGGCGATCAGTTCCTGCGCAACTTCCTGAAGGGTCTGACGCAGCGCCTGCGCGGCCGCTGAAGCTGTAGCGGCGACACCACGCGGCTCGGTCCGTTACAGCGGACGCTTCTTCCAGACGAGCTGGCGGACCACCAGCGCAATGAGCAGCACCGCGAGGAACGCACCGTAGCCGTATAGCGCCGGCACAACCTGCTGCCAGATGGCGCCGCTCTTCGGCCCGAACTGATCGGCGACTGGCAGCTCCACGGCGTCGAAGGCCAGCAGGGCCGACTGGATGGCGGCCACCGTGGCCGCCACGAGCGCCAGCACGTCGAACGCTCGCCGGGTCATGTTCCGCAGCAACGACTTGGGATACGCCCAGTACGCCCAGCCCAGCACGACCAGCCAAGGCGCCAGCAGCATGAGGGCCAGGTAACGCATGTCAGGCGCCCTGGCGAGGCGCGGCGGCCTTCGCGGCGGCTTCTTCCGCCGTGGCGACAGCCAGCGCATCGAGCGCACTGCGCAGGCGCAGTACGCCAGCCGCCCGCGCTACCTCGTCGGGATAGGACGCGCCATTCGCCGCGACGACGCCGTCCAGCAGCAGCGCCACGTGGTCGCCCTGCGACACGATGGTGGCGTGCGCGCCACCCAGGGTCGATAACGTCTGACGCAGCACGCCGGCGGCTTTCGGATCGGCAAACGGAACCGAGAGCAGCAACTCTTCACCGTCCGCACCGAAGAGACGGAAACGGAAGCTGCCGTCGGTGTCGCGGAAGCTCGCGAAGCGCGGTGGCTTGACCTTCGGCACCGGGGCGACCTCGGCCGGCTCGTCCAACGTCTTGGGCGTGTGTCGCGCACTGCGCAAGCCGACGGCATCGCGCAGCGTTTCCAGCAACGGACCGGCGATCGAGCGCGCCTTGGCCGCGCCGGCCAGCAGTACGTCTTCCATGTCGTCGGGCCGCGCCATCAGCGTGTCGTAGCGCTCGCGCATGGGCGCCACTTCAGCTTCGATGCGCTCGAACAACACCTGCTTCGCTTCGCCCCAGCCGATACCCTCGTGCAACGCATCCGCAAAGGCGGCCGTTTCCGCAGGCGATGCAAACGCCTTGAAGATCGTGAACAGCGCGGAGTCCTCGGTGTCCTTCGGCTCGCCCGGTGCGCGCGAGTCGGTCACGATCTTCATGATCGCGTCGCGCAAGCCCTTCGGACCGCCTTCGAACAACGGAATGGTGTTGTCGTAGCTCTTGGACATCTTGCGACCGTCGAGCCCGGGCAACGTGGCCACCTGCTCTTCGATCAACGCCTCCGGCATCACGAAGAACTCGCGACCGTAGGTGTGATTGAACCGCTGGGCGATATCGCGCGCCATCTCGATGTGCTGGATCTGGTCGCGGCCGACCGGCACCTTGTTGGCGTTGAAGGCGAGGATGTCGGCGGCCATCAGTACGGGATACATGTAGAGGCCCGCGGTGACGCCTGCGTCCTCGTCTTCCTTGTTCTCGAGGTTGCGATCCACCGCCGCCTTGTACGCGTGGGCGCGGTTGAGCAAGCCCTTGCCCGTGACGCAGGTCAGCAGCCACATCAGTTCGGGGACTTCCGGGATATCCGACTGCCGGTAGAACGTGGCTTTGCTCGGGTCCAGGCCGGCGGCCAGCCAGGTCGCAGCGATCTTCAGACGGGAGGCCTCCACGCGATCGGCGTCGTCGCTCTTGATCAGCGCGTGGTAGTCGGCCATGAAATAGAACGCGTCGACGTTCGGATCGCGGCTCGCCAGGACGGCGGGCCGGATGGCACCGACGTAGTTGCCGAGGTGCGGCGTGCCGGTGGTGGTAATGCCGGTAAGGACGCGGGTATGCATGGGGGACCTGAAGCCTGGGCGGACGAAATCCGTCCGAGTGTAGCCCGCACGGCCGCCGGTCGGCGACCCGGCCATGCGGCAGGTTGCCGCGCGCCGGGCGTCAGCGCATCAGGGTCGACTTGCCGAACAGCGACTCCACGAGGTCCACGGCCAGCTTCGCCGTCTGGTTGCGCTTGTCGTAGGCGGGATTGAGCTCGACGATGTCCAGCGACCCCACCCGGCCCGTGTCGGCGATCATTTCCATCACGAGCTGCGCCTCGCGGTAGTTCGGGCCGCCGCGCACCGTGGTGCCCACACCGGGGGCGATGGACGGGTCCAGGAAATCGACGTCGAAGCTCACGTGCAGGTGGGTGGTCTCGTCCACGCCAGCCAGCGCCTCTTCCATCGCCGCCTTGATCCCGATCTCATCGATGTAGCGCATGTCGTAGATATCGACGCCCACTTCATGGACGAAGCGCTTTTCGCCCTCGTCCACCGAGCGGATGCCGATCTGGCGGAACACGTCGGGCGTGGTGGCCGGTACGGTCCCGCCGATATGCGTAAGCACGTCGGGGCCGTAGCCGCACAGGCAGGCCACGGGCATACCGTGGATGTTGCCCGAGGGCGTGATCTGGCTGGTGTTGAAGTCCGCGTGAGCATCGAGCCAGAGCACGCGGAGCTTCTTCCCGGTGTCGCGGCAATGCCGCGCCACCGCCGAGATCGAACCGATCGCAAGGCAATGATCGCCACCGAGCACGATCGGGAGGCGGCCCTCGGTCAGTTCGGCGTGCACGGCCTCATGCAGCGAGGTGTTCCACTGGGCGGCCTCCGGCAGGTGACGGTAACCGTCGGTCGGCGGCTGCCACGGGTTCAACGGACCGCTGAGGTTGCCGCGATCGACCACGTGCATGCCGCGCTTCGCCAGGCGTTCGCCCAGCCGGGCCACGCGCAGCGCCTCGGGTCCCATGGAACTGCCACGGTGACCGGCGCCGATATCGGTAGGGACGCCGATGAGGGCGACCGAGCGGGTGATTGGACTCATGGGGAAGACTCAGGGAGAGGGATGTTCGTGCACCAGCGTGCGGCCGTCGGCACGCCAGGCATCGGCGCTGCCTTCGAGCAGCCGCACGTGGGTGTAACCAAGGGATTGGAGCGTGTCCCGGGCGCGGGCTGCGCGCTTGCCCGACTTGCAGTAAACGACCAGTTCGCGATCGTGCGGAATGCCCAGCACACCGTGGCGCGCTGCGACCTCGTCAACCGGCACGTTGAGTGCGCCCGCAATGTGCCCATCGCGGTATTCGGCGGGGGTGCGCACGTCCAGCAGCGCCGGCGGGTCGTGCGCCGCCATGCGCGCGGCAAGGCCATCACGCGACAGCGCCTGGCCCCAACTGACGGCAGGCAACAGCACGAGGGCGAGCAACACGGACAGGCGAATGGGGATCATGTCCGAAGTTTACACCGCCCCCTGAAACAGCCACGTTGCAGCGCGACAGACCCCTCGTTCGAGCACGGGGGAAGCCGATGGCCTCCGGGCAGTCACAACGTGCCTTTGGTGCTCGCCCCCGCGTTGGGCACCACGTGATTATTCGCCCCCGCCTGCCAGACAGCTTTCTGGTCGCTGCGGACGAGACATTTCCATTCCACATCGAAGGCGGCCGTCAGCGTGATGTTGCCGGTCCAGGTAGGGTAGGCCGAGGGTTCCAGTTTCACCGCGCGCGCCGGATCCCATTGGCCCAGCTCCTTACTGGAGCCCACGGCGTACACGCTTTCGCCGGCTACGGTGTTGCCGTTGTCGCAACGAAACGCCACGATGAAGGATGACGCGGTACCGCTGTGCCAGAGACGGACCTTGCCCCCGTCGTCCTCCAGCGCCGGTACAAAGCTGTCGTCTACGAGATCGCGTGGCTCGAGAAGCGTTGAATTCAGCGCGAGGACGAGGCGCTGCGAATCGCCAGTGACGACCGCCACCAGGCCGCCGTCCCCGACCTTGAACGTTACTGCCGATTGCGCACGCACTCCGGCGTCACGACGCAGGCGAATCAGACGACGCAGGTAATCGTGCAGCTGTGTGGAAGGATCGTCACCATACATATCGGGCCAATAGACGGTGGGCGTACCTGGCGTGGAAAGGATGTAGGCATACGCCATGCGTCGCAGGTCCGCTCGCAGCGGCCAATGGTGCTGACCACCGTATTGGCCGGGCGACGGACCCGTGTCGTGGTTGTCCACGAAGGTGACCGCCACCTCGCGCCAGCGAGGATCCGGATTGCCATTGAGACCGAAGCGCCAGTCGGCCACCCCTCCGTTCTGCATGCGCTCTTTCAGAGCAAAATCGAACACCGTGCAGTGCGATTCGTCGGACCACGCTTTGAGCAGGTCCTGCCAGGATTTCGAGTGACGGGGATCGTCTACGGGGAACTCCGAGGGACCCTTCCAGTACTCGCCCACGCAGAACCCGGCGTCGTCGGTGTCGCGCATCCACTGGTCCACGTGGCTACCTGCATATCCGCGCACGAAGTCGAAGCGGAAACCCTCCGCACCATACTCAGTTCGCAGCGAACGCAACTCACCGTCGAACAGGGCGAGGTTCGCCGCGTTCGCCAGGTTGAGATCGGCGGAGCCGTCGAGAAAGGGGTCGCCGTCGTCGCAGGTCGCGCAGTCGCTGCGTAGACGGTTCTCGCCCTTCGGTATCGATACGCCCGCACCATCCACCCCGGGACGATGGTGATTCGGCACGATGTCGTAGATCGGCTTCACATTCGCCGCCTTCAGCGCCGCCGCGACGGTGCGTAGTTCGGCTTCCGTGCCGTAGCCACCGTTCTTGTCGAAGTCGTGCCAGAAATAGCCTTCTCCACCGCCACTCGTGCCGGCGTCCTTGTTTTCCCAATGCGACGTGTCCCGCCACGGCGGCGGCATCCACACCGCCGAGAACCCATCGTCCGCAATGCGCGCAGCGCGCTCCTTCATGACCGTATACCAATGCTCCGGCGACCTTACGGAATTCCAATGAAATCCTTGAAGAAGGATTTCGTCGCCGCCGTGGTAGCGCACACCTGCGGGCGTTTTTCCCGATTGGTCGACCGCCAGCGCCATCGAGGCACACGCGAGCTGAAACGCGATGATGATTCCGAGCGTACGGTATTTCATGGCTGGCCCCTCCATGGACACGGCAACGACCATCCTCCGTCAGAACTCGGCATGCCATCCGCCATAGGATGTAGTAGGCGCTACAGAACCGGCACGGAAGCCGATGGGCTGCGGATAGCAAAGGACAAATACGACGAGCCGATGTATCGCCTGACAGATGAACAAGGCACCATAGCCGCCAACTTCAACGACCCGCGAACCATGATCCGACTGGACGACGTGCAGGTTTTCGTACTGGCGGCCGATGCCGGAAGCTTCTCGGCGGCCGCCCGCCTTGCGGATAGCACGCCCGCCATGGTGAGCCACGCTGTGCAACGTCTGGAGCGGGAACTCGGTGCGCGGCTGTTCGTGCGCTCCACGCGCAGCATGCGGCTATCCGACGATGGCGAGCGCTATCTGCCGCATGCGAGGGCGCTGCTCGACGCGCTCACGAGCGGTTCGCGCGCCTTGGCCGAAGGACGTGGCGACATCGCGGGACCGTTGCGGCTCGCCGTGCCGTCCGACCTGGGGCGCCATCTCCTGCTGCCCTGGCTGGATGCGTTTCAAGCCGAACACCCGGGCATTTCCCTGCAATTGCGCATCAGCGATCGTTCGGCCGACCTGCATCGGCATCCGCTGGACGCCGCCGTGCGCTACGGCACCCTCGACGATTCCGGCCTCGTGGCCTTGCCGCTCGCGCCCGACAACCTTCGCGTGCTCTGCGCCGCACCCGAGTACATCGCGCGCCACGGCGCACCCACGCATCCCGACGAACTGCGCGATCACAATTGTCTCTGCTTCGTCTGGGGCGACCAGATCCACGACCGCTGGACCTTCGCACTGCCACGCGGTCCGCACACGGTGAAGGTGACCGGCAACCGGATCAGCGACGACGCCGAAGTCGTCCGTCGATGGGGTCTGGCGGGCCACGGCATCATGTACAAGTCGCACGTCGACGTCGTCGGCGATCTCGCCGCCGGACGCCTGGTCGATCTCCTCCCCGGCATGGGCGAACGCGCGCCGCTGAATCTCGTGAGCGCACACCGCTCGCAACTGACGCCCGCCGTGCAGCGACTCAAGGACTTCCTGCGCGCACGACTGGACGAACTGCTTCGCTGATCGAAGCCCGCATCGTTTCGTTGCCTAGATCATGGCGACGAGCATGGCGCGAAACGTCCGCGTGTCCGTTCAGGCGATGTCCGCGGACGCAAGGTCGCCGCTCGAAAGCTCTTGCGACTCGCATTGAAGCGCACTGCGAATCGGCCCTATCGCGATGGCATCACCGTTGGCACGAGCGTTGCTCCCTTCTCTTCAAGAAAGAGAATCGCCACGTGATCACATCGGCAGACCTGAAGACAGCGCCCCGCGCCTTCCAGCGCCTTCCTTGGAAGGTGCAGATGTTCGTCGTGTTCTACCTGCGGGCGAACCGTTACGCGTGCACGGAAGGAGAACGCGACCTGGCCGCCGAACTTGTGGAAGAGCGCATCGCCGAACATCCCGTCGAACACCGCGATCTCACGGCGATACTCGATCGGCACTTTCCGCGGGAACGGCTTTAGTCGCGTACGCCTAAGGGAATGCTGTCGAATCTGGCCATCTCACCAACGATGAGACGGCAACAACCGGTGGGTATCGTACCGGCCAGAAGAATCATTCAGCCAGATCAAATACTTATCGCATAAAGCAAAAAGCCGGCTATCGCCGGCTTTTGAGAACTCAGCGGGAAGCTGACTAGCCGCCCTGCGTATCGTTGTCGCGGAACATGGTCGTACTCCCTCTGGTGTGGGTGGACTATAGCTCAAAATTTGGCGCGGAAGGTGACTGGTACCGAAGGCTTCAGATTCACTGTGGCAAATACTTCCGCCGAATCACCGGACGCCAAGGTGTGCTGGCCCGTGATGTTGACGAACTTCGGTCGCTTTGGGTCGGGATGAGGTTCGATACTCAAGATCTGGCCCACAAGGTTGGTCACAACAATGCTGAATTTCTCAGCGAATCGATTCGTACCTGTCCAGAAGTTGTCGACCGCCTTCACCCATCCTTCGTATTCGTACTCATACCTGAGTTCCCCATGCGGCGGGATTTCAAGCTGGACGGAGCCGTCATACCTATGTCCACCGACAAGTGGCACGGGATGTGCGAGGTGGGATTTCTTTGGCCCATGATGACCGAAGCTGTCACAAGCGACCGTCTCGACTCGGATCAAGTTGCCTACATGGGAAGAATGACCGGGCACCGGATCGAACAGGACCCGTACCGGCATCGTCTGCCGATACTCATCCCATTTCATCATGTTCACGATGGTCATTGAGATAAGTACGTTTACCCTGACCACGCCGTTGACTGTGTCAAACTCGACGAAACTGTACTGAGACTCCGCGCTGCGGATCACGGAACCGAGAAGCATCAACTCTTCAGTGAGATAGTCTCGCGTCGCCTCGTTGTCCTCCAGGCGCGCTGAGTACAAATAAGCGATACGGTCACCGATCGCATCTTCATCTGGCTTCCGCAACGAACCTAGATAGGCGAATGCACCGAGCAGCGCAAACCCTACGACGCCTGCCAGCAGCGAATCCACGAACGATGAGACTCGAGCCGCCGAGAAGTGGGCAGCTTCCGGGTACAGTTTCCAAACAGCCCCGTAGCAAACGAGGACCGCGCCCAGCGAAAGAAGCATTGCCCACGCAACACTTTTCAATCCCCGGCGGACCGCGGGGGATACCCCGGCGAAGAAGCGAATTCGAAGTCCCATGCCCGAGCATCCGTTGCCTAGTTCTTGACTGCTCCAAGCAGCTCAACTGATTGCTCAAGCGCAGACTAATAATGTTGCTGGTGCCGGCACCCGGATTCGAACTGGGGACCTACCGCTTACAAGGCGGTTGCTCTACCAACTGAGCTATGCCGGCGAAGGTGGGGAGTTTATCAGAAGCACCCGGTGGTTCGCGCCGTTATGCCTGGGGTGCGGATGCCACGGCGGATGTCGGCGCTGGCTTCATCGGGGACGACCACGTCGAGCCACCAGACCGGGGTGGTTTCGGTGCGTTCGCTCATACGGGCAGGAAAGCCGGCGGCGACCACCTCGTCGCGCCGTTTGCGCGCATTGGCGGGGTCGTGGAAGAGGCCGAGCGCGACCGAGTTCTGCAGTTCGCCCTGCGCGGTGACCACGAAGTAATCCTTGATGCCCTTGGCGTCGAGGCGGCGTGCCTGGGCCAGCGCCTGCTCGCGCGTCGCCAGCGCAGGGAGGAACACGCGCCAGCCGCGCGATTCGCTGGTCTGTTCCTGGCGCTGCCGGCTGCGCACAGTGCGCGGCGCGAGTGCGCTGCGGGCCGCACGCAGGTCGACCTGATTCGCGAAAGGCCCCAGCGCCAGGCAGCGATAGCTGCGGCGCGCGCTGGTGGGTGCTGCCGACGTGGCGGCGGCCAGGGGATCCGACGGTGCGGCGATATTCTTCGCTGGCGGCTTGGCTGCGGGAGCGGAAGCCGTGGCAGCGGGTGTCGGCGCGAACGGCTGACCGGGCGTGCTTGCCGCAGGGGACGGTTTACCCTCCGACGTGGCGGTCGCGACAGCCGCCGTGACAGCAGGCGCCGGCGACGCGGTGCTGCCTGGCGGCACGGGCAGTTCGGTCAGCAGTTTCAGTTTCGGCACGCCGCCGTCGGTGGGATCGACCGCGTGCGTACCGGAATCGCCCAGCAGCAGCCATGCGGCTACCGCGATGTTGAGGGCAATCAGCAGAACGAACAGCAAACGCAGCAGCATGGGGGCCTTGGAAGTCCGGTTGGGCCTGCGCGCGTTCCCCTGTAAGAACCGGCGGCTTCGGGATTCTAGGGGATATTCTTCTCGGTCTGGGCATGGGTGGTCGCCCAGACGGCCAAACCGCGCAAGACGGCATCCGGCACGAGCGTCACCTCGTGGTCGAGCAATGGCGCAAGCAGATTGGCGTCCCCGCCACCGAGCGTTACCGCAGGGCGTCCGCCGAGCAGCGGGGTCGCACGATCCACGAAACGCTCCACCAGGGCAGCACAGGCCTGCCAGCAACCGGACGCGAGGCCATCTGCGGTGTTGTCGGCGAGATCGCGCACCGTGCCTGCGCCATCCGGGCGCACCTGCACGGTGGCACCGAGTACGGATTGCTGCATCAGCAGTGGCCCCGGCGCGATCCACCCACCCAGATGCCGGCCATCGGCCGACAGCGCGTCGAGCGTGAGTGCCGTGCCGACGCTGGCGAGTACGCACGGTGCACGGCCAGCGGCGAAGGCATCGACCATCGCCAGGAAGCGATCGACGCCCAGGCGATGGGGCTCCGCGTAGGCGTTGGTGACGCCATTGGCCAAGGCAGGGGTACGCACCCAGAACGGGCTGTGACCGAACGCCTTGCCGGCCGCCACGGCGACGGCCGTCTCACGCGCGCCATCCACCACCGAGGCGCCGACGATCCGTTCGGGCGTGGGCCAATCGGCCCACAGCGTGGCGAGCTCGTGCGCGATGTCGGCATCCCAGCCGAATGCGCCGCGATGAGTGAACTCGCCCTCGTGCAGCAAGGCGAACTTGAGTCGGGTATTGCCCAGGTCGAGCAGCAGGATCATGGGGCGTTCCGGCGCACGGAAACCTCGGCGCTGTCGACGGTGACCCGCACGCCGTCGGGGCGACGCACGCACAAGGCGCCGCGATCGTCGACGCCTTCGCCCACGGCTTCGTACTCACCCCGCGGATCGAGAATGCGCAGCGGCTCGCCACGAAGCAGGTCGCTCGCTGCGTACTCGTCGGCGAAGGCGGCGAAACCGTGGCGGTCGAAAGTACGCAGGCCTTCGGTCAACTCGGTCACCACCGCAGCGGCGATCCGGTTGCGACCGGGCGGATCGCCGCCGAGCAAGGCGGCGAGGTCGGTAATCGGTTGCCCCGCACGCTCGTGCAAGGTATCCGGCAGGCGAATGTTGAGGCCGACGCCGATCACGGCAGCGCACGGACCCGAGTATTCGCCGGACAGTTCCACCAGGATGCCGCCGAGTTTCGCGTTGCCGGCCAACAGGTCATTCGGCCATTTGAGGCCCGCGGTGCGGATGCCCAATTCGCCAAGCGCGCGGACCAGCATCACGCCCACGGCGAGAGACAATCCGGACAAGGCCGCGAAACCGCCATCGAAACGCTTCAGCGCCGAGAGGTAGAGATTCATGCCCGGTGGCGACAACCAGGTGCGGCCCCGACGTCCGCGCCCCGCGGATTGCGCCTCGGCGATCACGAACGACAGATCGTCGAGCACCGGGATACGCCGCGCCAATTCGCTCGACGTGGAATCGATGTCCCAATGCACTTCGAGCATGCCAACGTGGGCGGCTATGCCAGGATCGAGGGCAGCACGGATGCGCATGCTCTCCAGCAGCTCGGTGGTCCAGGGCAGACGATAACCGCCGCCGACCTTCGCCTCGATCGGCACGCCCTTAAGGCGCAAGGCTTCGATCTGCTTCCAGACGGCGGCGCGGGTGACGCCCGCCTTCCTGGCCAGGGCCGCGCCGGACACGGCTTCGCCACCGGCGAGGGCTTCGAGAAGATCGCGTGCAAGCATGGGCGCCGGGCCGTCAGGCGGCCGCTGTCGAGGGAGGGGAAGGCCGAAACATCCGGCGATTCTAGGGGATTTCGCCTCGCATGGCGCCGGGGCTTGCGCCGACACACCTCCAGCACTGGCACCGTCGTGAATTTTCTGCGAGGATCGGTCGTCCCCCTCCACGTCCCGAGGGGCCTCAGGGTAGACCGATGAACGCCAGACCCTACATCCTCGGATGTCTGTGCCTCGTCGGTGCCGCCGGCACCGCCGCCGCTTCCGACATCGACCCGACAAGTGGTCTGCTCTCCATGGGCGGATCGTCGACGTCGTCGTCGTTCGAAGGCAGTTCGCGGTCGTCGCAGGGCAGCCATGATGGCGTTGGTTATTCCATCTCAATCCGCCCGGCCGCCGGCCCGCAGCGAACCGCGCCACCCGCCCCGGTGTCGTCGCCAGCAGATGCAGGCGATGCAGCCGATAGTGTGCGTGACGACGCCCTGCCCCTTCGTGGCAGCGCGCCGAGCTGGCAGTCCCTGCTTCCCGGCTCCATGCTCTGATCTCGTCCGGCTGTCCTTCGTGGGTTTCGTTCAGTCGTTGATCGCGCGTTTTCGCGCGCCCGTGCCACCGATCGACGATGCCTCCTGGCGCCAGGCCGTGGAACGTGTGCCGCTGGCCCGCGCCCTGGATGCGCCGCGACAGCACTACCTGCGCCAACTCGCAGCCATCTTCCTGCACACGAAGCGCTTCCACGCGATGGGCGACGCCGTACTGGACGATTTCTGGCGCCTGGCCATCGCCATCCAGGCAAGCCTCCCCGCCCTGCCGCACGGCCCGAAAGCCTTCAAAGGCTGGACGAACGTGCTGATCTATCCGGGCGAGTTCAACGTGCGGCGCAGCCACTACGACGCACCGAGCGGCGTGGTGACCGACAGCGACGACACGCTGATCGGCGAAGCGTGGGAGCGCGGCCCGATGATCCTCTCGCTGGCCGACGTAGCGCTCGACCTCGAGGCGCCGTGGGACGGCTACAACGTCGTGATCCACGAAATGGCACACAAGCTCGACATGCTGGCAGGGACCGCGAGCGGTGTGCCGCCGCTGCCGGCGTCCATGAATCGGCGGCAGTGGATCGAGACGATGCAGCGTGCGTTCGACCGGCTTACCAAGTCGGTGGAGCGCGGTCGGCACACCGCCATCGACCCGTATGCGGCCGAGGCGCCGGAGGAATACTTTGCAGTGACGAGCGAGCTGCACTTTTCAAAGCCAGCGCTCTTACGCGAAGCCGAACCGGATGTAGCGACGTTGCTGGATGCGTTCTACGGCCCGTCGCCCGCGCCTGGTGCCTAGGGCGGAGGCAGCTTCACGCAGAAACGTGCGCCGCCGAGTTCTTCCGAACGATCCACATTGAGTTCGCCCTGATACGCCTTGACGATGTCCTGCACGATCGACAGGCCGATGCCGTGGCCCTGCACGCGTTCGTCGCCGCGCACGCCGCGCTGGAGAATCTTCTCGACCTTGTCCTCGGGGATGCCGGGACCGTCATCCTCCACGATCAGTTCGAGGCCGCTGCGACCGCCCATCTTGCCCACTGAGCGCGCCGTAAGCAGCACGCGATGCGACGCCCACTTGAACGCGTTCTCGACGAGGTTGCCCATGAGCTCGAGCAAGTCGCCCTGCTCGCCGGGAAAGGTCACACCTTCTTCGATCTCGAACTCGCACAGCACGTTCTTCGCCGCGTAGACCTTTTCCAGGCTTTGCACGAGGTCTTCCGCGTGTCCGGCAATCGGTTCCACCGACGCGATGGTGCGACGCCCGGATGTAGCGGCACGCGACAGCTGGTACGCCACGAGCTCGTCCATCCGGCGCACCTGATCGAGAATGTCACCGCGCAGGTTCGTCGCATCGCCACCGGTTTCCAGCTGCGAACGAATCACCGCCAGCGGCGTCTTGAGGCTGTGCGCGAGATCGGCAAGCGTGTCGCGATAGCGCGATCGCTGCTCGCGTTCGCTGTCGATGAAGGCATTGAGGCGCCGCGTGAGCACTGTCAGTTCCACTGGATAAGGACCATCCAGATGGTCACGCGTGCCGCGCTCGATATGTGCCAGATCGCTGGACACACGACGCAGCGGCAGCAGACTCCAGCGCAGCAGGAATAACTGCAGCAGCATGAGCATCATGCCGAGCATGGCCAGCCACAGGAACTGCGTGCGCCGGTAGGTCGCAACCTGGCGTTCGAACTGGTCCTCGGTCTGCGCGACCGCGAAGGTCAATGGCACGCTGCGTTTTTCGGTACTGTCGAGCGACACACCGTAGCTGAAGACGTAGAGCTTGCCACTGCGGGTTTCGACCGGCTCGAACGCCGTCTCGCCCGGCGAGAGCATGCGCACGAAGTCGAAGTCACGACCCAGTGCAGAAGAGGACTCCCAACGAAACCCATCGTTGCCCACGATGATCGCGTAGAGCCCCGAGCCCGGGCGCGAAAAGTCGGGATTGGGCTGACTGTCGGGCGTGGTGACCTTGCCGGCGCGCGTGATGTCCGTGCCGGTGATGTACGCAATGGCGTAGTTGTGCAGCCGGTCGTGCATGGCCGACAGCTCGGACGCGTAGTTGGCCTTGTTCTGCGCCAGACCGGTCAGACCAAGAAATGCGGCAAGTGCGAAGCCCGTAGCGAGGGCCGCACGTGCGGCCAGCGAGAGGGGGCGCCGTTTCGTTGAAGCGTTGTCCATGCTTCGAGCCTACCTCACGGGCGGCGTGCCTCGACGGCCCGCCGCCCGCCGGGGGTCAGTCCTCGTCCGCTTCGTTGCGGGGGATGGCGAAGCGATAGCCGCGACCGCGAACGGTCTCGATCGGCTTCAACGCGCTTTCCGGATCGAGCTTGCGGCGCAGGCGGCCGATGAAGACCTCCAGCACGTTCGAGTCGCGATCGAAATCCTGCTGATAGATGTGCTCGGTGAGGTCAGCCTTGGAGACCAGCTCGCCCGCGTGCAGCATCAGGTATTCCAGCACCTTGTATTCGTAGCTGGTGAGGTCGACCTGGCGGCCTTCCACGGTCACGGTCTGTGCCGTGGTGTCGAGCTTGATCGGGCCGCACGCAAGCACCGGCTTGGACCAGCCGCTGGCGCGACGGACCAGCGCGTTGATGCGCGCCAGCAGTTCCTCGACATGGAACGGCTTGACCAGGTAATCGTCGGCACCGTACTTCAGGCCTTCGACCTTGTCCTGCCAACTGCCGCGCGCGGTGAGGATGAGGATCGGGTAACGCTGGCCGTGCTCACGCAGGGCCTTTACCAGATCCATACCGGACAGCTTGGGCAGACCCAGGTCGATGATCGCCAGGTCGAAGGGCACCTCGCGGCCGAGGTACAGGCCCTCTTCGCCGTCCTGGGCGGCATCGACAGCGAAGCCATCACGCTTCAGGCGCGCCGCGAGAGTCTCGCGCAGCGGGGCTTCGTCCTCTACGAGCAGGATTCGCATCAATGTTTCTCCTTGTTGTCCCCGGCACTCATGTCCAGGGGCTTGGCGGTCTCGGTACGCACCGGCACGACCTTTACGTGGCCGTCCAGGGTGAGCACCTTGACCCGGTATTCGGTGATCCGGCCTCGTTCGACCAGCCGTGTGTCCGCTGACAGCACTTTCCCCCCGGTCTCCTTCTGCACCTTGCTCACCGCCTGCTCGAGCGTGAGCGACTGATCCGCCAGGGCGGCGACGGGCAAGGCGAGGCAAAGCGCGGCGAAAAATAGCGGACGAAACGTGATTTTCATGTGGGGCACGGAGCGGCCGGTATGGCTAGTCGGGCGATCATGCCGAGCCCCGCCCCGCCCGAAGCTGAACGAAAACCGGATTGGAGACCATCCTGCGGCCCGGCCAGCTGCCGGCTTTGCCCTCCCGCGCTCCGGCGACCGTCCGCTCCCGCAGGAAGGAAGGCCCCGATCAGGGAGCGCGCTCGAAGAGCGTCATCGGCTTATCGCGATAAGTTGCCTGGCGGAACGGGCGGTAGCCGAGTCGCTCGCCCATCCGCACCGACGGCCGGTTCTCCGGATCGATGAGGCACACGGTCCGACCCTTTCCACGCTGCGCGAAGAACCAGGCATGCACCGCCTCGAGGGCTTCGGTGCCGTAACCCTTGCCGTGTGCCGCGCTCGCCAGGGCCCACGCGCCCTCCGGAAAATCGTCGAAGTCGTTGCCGAGCCCACGCCGGAAGTGAGCCAGCCCACCCTCGCCGACAAAGCGGCCGCCGTCCTTTTCCCGAAGGGTGAAGAGTCCATAGCCGAACGCCGTCCAATGACCGACGTTGCGCAGAAGCCGGATCCAGGTGTCCTCTGCCGAGGCGACGCCGCCGATGAAATGCATGACCTCAGGGTCGGTCCTCATGGCGTTGCAGTCGTCGAAGTCCGAGATGGCGCTCGGGGTGAGGACCAGACGCTCGGTCACGATCATGCAGTACCTCGTTCTTCGAACCGATGGGGATCAGGCGGCGTGGCGAAAGGCGGACAATGCGCTTTCGATGAGGCGCCAGTCTGCGCCGGGAAGGTGAGCGCCCTCCGACAACTGGCGGCGGAAACCCCGAGCGCCGGGCTCGCCCTGGTAGAGACCGAGGATATGCCGGGTGATGTGCTTCAACTGCGTGCCTCGCGCCAGTTCCGCGTCGATATAGATGCGCATCCGTTCCAGCACGTCGGCGCGCTCGGGCAATGCGGTGCCGTAAAGCTCGGCTTCGATGCGCGCGAGCACGTAGGGATCGTGATACGCCGCGCGGCCCAGCATCACGCCATCCACCCGGGCGAGATGCTCACGCACGGCATCGACCGTGGTGATGCCACCGTTGATCACCACGACAAGCTCGGGGAACTCGCGCTTCAGCCGGTAGACGCGCTCGTAGTCGAGCGGCGGAATCTCACGGTTTTCCTTCGGGCTCAGCCCTTCGAGCCAGGCCTTGCGCGCATGGACGATGAGGATACGCACGCCGGCTTCCAGCATCGTCGTGGTGAAGCGCTGCAGGTCGGCGTATTCGTCTTGGTCGTCGACACCGATGCGGCACTTCACGGTCACCGGCACATCGACGGCATCGGCCATCGCACGAACGCATTCGCCCACCAGATCTGGCTCGCGCATGAGACAGGCGCCGAACTTGCCCGACTGCACCCGATCCGAGGGGCAGCCCACGTTGAGGTTGATCTCGTCGTAACCGGCCTGCGCCCCCAGTACCGCCGCCTTCGCCAATTCGACGGGATCGCTGCCGCCGAGTTGGAGCACTACCGGATGCTCCTCGTGGCTATGTTCCAGAAGCCGCAGCTGATTCCCCCTCACCAGCGCCGCGCTGGTCACCATCTCGGTATAGAGCCGGGCATGGGGCGACAACAGTCGGTGGAAATACCGGCAGTGACGGTCCGTCCAGTCCATCATGGGGGCGACGGTGAGGCGGAAGGCGGCGGGATCTACGAGGGTCATCGGGCGATTTTAGCAACCCGGATGGCGGTGCGCTTGCGTTGCAGCCCGCAGCCGACGATGGCGCGGGCCCCTGCTGGCCTCACCCGACCGGCAGGGGCAGCCGCTGTGAATCCAACCACGCATGCAGTTCCGGCCGTGGCATCGGCGGGGCGAACAGATAGCCCTGGAAATGATCGCAGCCGAGGCCGATCAACAGTTCGCGCTGATCGGGTGTCTCCACACCCTCGGCCAGGGCCGTCATGCCCATGACGTGCGATATCTCGATGATCTTGCCAAGAAGCTGCTGTGCGCTCTCTTGCCTTGTCGCTTCGGCCAAGAACCGCCGATCGATCTTCAGCTTGCGCACGGGAAGCGTACGCAGCGTTGCCAAGGAGGAATAGCCGGTTCCAAAGTCATCGAGCGCCCAGGAAACGCCGGTGGATTCCAGCACTTCCATCCGCTCGATCATCGCCGCAGCATCGGCGGCCAGCGCGGATTCCGTAAGCTCGAACTCGAGCAAAGTCGGGTCGATGCCTGCCTCACGGATGATCGAAGACACCGAGGACACCAACGAACCGTCCAGCAGTTGCACCGGACTGATATTCACGGCCAGGCGAAGCGCCCGCGTCCGTGGGACGGAGGACCAGTGATTCAAGGTTTCGCAGGCTTGGCGAAGCACTTCCAATCCAATCTCGCCGATCAGGGCACTTTCTTCCGCCAGATCGATGAACACATCGGGCGCCAACAACTTGCCGGACGGATGCCGCCAACGCACGAGTGCCTCGGCGCCGCTGACGATGCCGCTGTCACGCACCTGAGGTTGATAGTGCACTTCGATCTCACCATTGCGAACAGCCCTGCCCAGCTCGCGCTCCATTCGCAGGCGCCTTCCGCTATCGATACGGTAGATCGCGAAGATCCCGGCCACGAGCAGCATCGCCGTTGCCGCGTTCAGCCTCGCGCCCCAGGCGCGCACCTCCAGGGGCGGCGACATGTTGGGCGCGAGCGCATCCAGAGCGCCCATCGCGAACACTGCAAAAGCGGCAAGGCAAATCAATGGAAAAATGAGCGTTCCATACCGATCGCGCCGCTCGAAAGTAAACGCCGCACCGGCAGCGAGTGGCAGCAGAAACAGATGGACGGAGCGCGGCACCGCGGCGATAGGCGCGTCGATCAGCGAGATCGCACAGATGACGGCAAGAATGCCGTGCGCCACGAGAAGGAGCGATGCGCCGTCGCTCCGCTTGCTGCGATACAGGGCGAGCACGCCCACGCCCGCCAAGCCGACGAAGACCACCGACAACTCGTAGCGCCCGAAGTAGATGTAGCAGAACATCCACGCCAGTCCCTGGGTGAGGCATGCCAGGCCGGTCAGCTTCAGGACGAACGCCACATCCCGTCTTCGCGACTCGCGCTGCAATCTCATCCGAACCGGGTGCGAGTCCGTCGGCTCACGATCATCGGCCCTTCTCGTCATGTGTAGAGCACCCCTTGCCAGTTCAGGCGTGCTCGTCTTTTCGCGCGCCTACAGACATGACAATGCCTAAGATTCTCGTAAGGATCAAAGGTCGGCTCCCGTGCCGCCGATTGGTCACGCCTTGTGATGCCCTGTCAGGGGGATGACAACCGGGTGAAATAATGCATGCGCATCGCCGGCTTACCGTCGTTGGCATAGAACGACACCACCTCCGTCATGGTCTTGCCATCGGGCGCCACGGCGTACACACGTGTGGACGCCGGTACGCCGCCCATGCTGAGGCCCAGGACAAGCACATTCGGCTGCGGATGCTCCATGGCCGCGGCATCCGCCTCGGGGCTGCCGACGACCGGGACCGACCTGCCATCGGTCGGATTGGTACCTACGGTGTGAACCTTCTTGCCATCGGCAAAAGCGATATCCACCACCATGCCGACCTTGCCGTTGCCTGCGTCATTGAATCCGAGGATCACGCTTTTCGGCCGTGCTTCCGGCGGCATATCCATGCGACTGGTATCGACGGACCAGCGGCCGAACAGCGGCGACGGCGAGGAGGTCGACGAGGACGCCTGTGCACTGCCGGCGACCAACGTAGCGACGAAGATCGTAGGGAAGAAACCCATCTTCATACGCGCTTTCCTAAAGGCCCTGCCCGGCGAGGGCGTCGGGCCGATCATACGACCGACATGATCGGCCATGGTGGCTTGGCCTTATTTGCTTCCCAGCAGTTCGGATCGTCCGATCACGGCACGACCGGAGGTGACTCGCTCAGGATCGGAGAACCCGCGGAACGCCTCGCCAAGCTCGCGAGCACCCAGGGCATACACACGCTTATCGCGAAGGCCGCCCATGCCCTCCTGCCACGCTAACAACATGCGCTTACCGATATCGTTGAACCCCGGATGCTCCCGCATGGCTTCGCGCACGAATGGACCGACGTCAGCCAGCGCGTCCGCAATGCGTTCGACCGTGGCTTTCTGATCCACGGCGGAGACGCCAAAATTTGCCGTGATGAATTGCTGAAGCTGCTTTCCGGGCGACCAGGTCTTCCTCCCACCGAAGCCTATCCCTGGGGGATTGTTCTTGTATTCGGGGTATGCCGCCGTCGTGATCATGTCGTACGCCGGGGCAAGGTGGACGTCATGATGGCCGGTATAGAGAAGTGCGACGTTCTTTGCGTGGCAGTCGGCATTTCGTAGCGCATAGGTCAGCAGCAGCATGGTCGCCATCTGCCGGAACACATCATGACGGTGACCGACCGGCACATGGTCGCGCACAGCTTTGGCTATGCGCTCCCACGTCGTTTCATATTTGGCCGATGGACGTAGTCCGAGCAACGCGCAGAAATCCTCCATGCCCCAATAAGGAACACCGCGCTCGTCTACATCGAAGCGATGAACGATCAGTGCCTGACCGTCAAGCGAGATGTCGGTTCTGGCGGACGGCATCACCTTTGCTGCGACCTGCATGCACAAATGCTCGTTGAGCGTAACAAACGGCAGCAGCCTGGAAGCGCCCTTGATGATGTGTCGGTGCGTGAAAAGCGTAGTCTTCTTATGGCGACCTGCCGCCACCTTCTCCGTCTCAGCGTCTAGGAATTTCGGAACAACACCGGATACACCGCTGGTGGCGTGCTGACGCACCAATTCTGCGAAGGCTTCCTCGGAGTTGTCGCCGCGCAGCAAGGCCGCGACATCCACCGGTTTAGGCGGCTCGTTCAGATCCGCCCCCGGAGCCGCGACCTGAATACGCCCGATCATGTTGCGACCGATGACCGAGAGCAGCGCCATGGGACTGGCACCAATGTGTGGACCGAACTGTTCCTGCAACACTTGAAGCAGATAGCCTTCTGGCAGGTTCATCTGGAAGATGGGATGCAGCACGTCGTCCCAGACATAGGGATCCCTGCGAACCCGCATGGTCAGCGAGACAAGGTCGTTCGGCGCCACGCCGTCGTGATAGACCATGGAACTCTTGAAGTCGCCAATGGACTCCAGCCTGGCGACCTCGCGACCGAGCAGGTAAACCGAGAGGTTCATGCGCCGCCCCGCTCGCGGCGCAGTTCATCCAGCGATCCGGACGCGCCCAGTTCAACGAATTGCAACTCCATCCCCAGCACGGCAAGTACCGCGAGGAGTTTCCGCGAGCCGAACTCTGCTGCTTTCCCTCGCTCGAAACGGGATAGCGCCTCTTGGGTGAGCCCAGCTTGCGTTGCCACATCGCCCTGCTTCAGGCCCAGCGACCGACGCCTGCTCGCTACGACTTCGCCTAGTTCCGTGAGAGTTTGCATTTTTGACGTATTTGGTAAAATTTCCAGTCCGAAGGCCAATATTTACCAAATAGATCAAAAATGCAAGCGTGATGGGCGCCCCAATCTCCAACGTGCCGAGGCGCAGACACCAAGCCAGGAACGAACGGCCTTGCGGCCGTTCGTCGAAGGTGAACGCTGCCGGCTCTTACGGCATCAGCACCTTGTCCACCACATGGATCACGCCGTTGGATTGCAGCACGTCGGCGATGGTTACGTGCGCGACATTGCCCTTTGCGTCCGTGATGGCGACACCGTTGGCATCCTTGCGTGCGGTAAGCGATTCGCCCTGCACCGTCTTCAGTTCTGCACTGCCGCCGCCTGCGGCGATCTTGGCGAGCAAGTCCTTCGCCGTAACGCGACCGGAAACGACGTGATAGGTGAGGATCTTGGTGAGGTCTGCTTTGTTTTCCGGCTTGAGCAGCGTGTCCACCGTGCCGGCAGGCAAGGCCGCAAAGGCTTCATTGGTCGGCGCGAAGACTGTGAACGGTCCCGGCCCGGAGAGCGTATCGACGAGACCCGCCGCCTTTACGGCGGCAACCAAAGTGGTGTGGTCTTTCGAGTTCACCGCGTTCTGAACGATGTTCTTGGTCGGATACATCGCCGCACCGCCCACCATGACCGATGCGGGCGCGCTCATGCTGCCAGCCAATGCAACGGGCGAGAGCGCCGCCGCACCGAGCAAGACCATGCCGGCCAGGAGGGAACGCGCAAGAGGATTGATCTTCATAACCTTCTCCGTAGTGATCGACTTCCGGCTGGAAGCAGAAACACATACGGAGGATCGGGTACGGATGGATGCAGGGGCGGCGTAGAAAATCACCCTGCGCTGTAAACGTGATGTCTACGCCATGGACGAGCGGATTATCGCAGCGTATCGGCGTCCGCGGCGCTGGCGAGCCCGGGATACAGATACGTCCAGAGCCGCGTATAGGTGGCGCCGTTATGCACGACCGCCACCACTTCCCGACCAGCAAAGGCGGGAACGGGCTGATCGTTCAGAACGACCGATCCGCCGCTGCTTCCAAAGTAGCTGCGGCAATTCGGTAGTTGCAGGCCTGTGCCTGAGAAATTGTTCTGGGTGGTACTTGCGCACCAGTACTGCGAGCCGCCCCCGTAGGCTCCCCCGGGATACGCGACAAGATTGACGAGGGGAAACAGATCGTCCGCCGTGGATGTGCGTGGCACCAACGCATCGCCCAGTACGCCCTCGATCGGTTGACCCAATTGATCGTAGGTATCGGCGACGACAAGGTCCCAGTCGGTTTTCAGGATGTTGGTGGGATCGTCTTCGATGGCCTGTGCCGCGAATGTGCGACGAATGGGCCACAGGCCATAGGGCGCTCGCTGTTCGTCGGTCGCCGGCCGCGTGGCATCGTACGCGGGGACGAACATCGGGTGCTCCACCCACACCAGGCGCCCGCGTTCCGAGCCGTCGTTTTCAATGATCGCAAGACAGTGGGCTGCCGTGACGATCAGGCGCCGACTCTGCGAGGTGATAACGGATGCCGAGCAATAACCGTCCTTGTTCTGCAACGGATCGACGAAGAAGAGCTTGCCCGCCACGCGAGAGATCGAGTGATCCCCATACGGCGTAGCGACCCTCGCCTGACCGCTCTCGTCGCCTCCTGGTGTGATGACGTCGAGCCGCGGGGCTCCGCCGTCATTAACCTGCGCCACGGCTCGTTCCATCCGTACCATGGTCCAGTACCTGAGTGTAGCGAGCTTGTCGTTGACCGGGCTGGCGACAACACCCGGCTCCTGTCGGTGGATGCGAACGGGCTCCCGTGACTGCGCTGGAAGGCATGCTGCGACGGAAAACAAGAGAACGAACGCAGCGACTCGCTGCGACATGCCAAAAGTGCGGAAAGACATGACGATTCCTCCATGAACTCGCAGCTCCGACTCATACCGAGCCGGCGGTAGGCGCAAACGACACCGCGGGCGGCCACCTTACGTCAAATGCCACACTGGATCGAGACCCGCGTGCACACGACGTGCCGCCACGCGTACACGCGCGAGACTCAAGTGGATTTTTTCGAACGTGCTTTCTTCGTGCCATTCAACGCCACGGCAGCACGCACCAGCGCCTTGAAGGCGGTGGCGTCGAGAGCATCGCCTTCCGCGATATCTATCGCTCGACGTACATTGCCATCCAGGCTTGCGTTGAACAGCTTGTCTGGGTCCGCCAACGCCGCACCTTTTGCAAAGGTCAACTTCACCTTCGCGTTGTACGTCTCGCCAGTGCAGATGATCCCGTCATGCGACCAGACAGGCGTGCCCCTCCACTTCCACTCCTCGACGACGTGCGGGTCGGCGGCGTGGATCAACTCGCGCACGCGCGCCAATGCTGCACCGCGCCAATCGTCGAGATCGGCGATGCGCTTGTCGATCAGCTGCGCGGCGGAGTCGCCTGCAACGGCATTCGCTTTGCTCATGATTCATCCTCGCCCTGTCGCTCCGCGACGATAGTACCTATGCCATCGACCTGTGCAAGACGTTGAGCGCAACCCATGCCCATACCTTCGCCGTGATGAGATCGTTCTTATCTGGCGCGACGGTGTGGTCGTGACGACGCCACGAGAGAATGCGGATCAGCGCGACGTCGTTTGACAGCGTTTTTTACCGATGCAAGGTTGCGGGCTCCCCCACCCCAGGAAGCGATACCGTGCGCCATCATCAAGGACGACAGTCATCCCATACCGCTACCACACGTCGCCAACGACGCCATCTTTCATGCCTCGCCTTGGCTTTTACTCTGTTCGCGGGCACCGCCCAGGCCGAGGTGGCCTATTTCTCGTTCGTGCCGACTACCGGCGCCCAGTTCGGTGACTGGACCCGCTACACGATCAATCCGCACGAGTTCGTCTTCGGCGTGACCGACCCCGAGACGATCGACCGCCTGCGCGGCGTCGTGACCGGTGCCTCCGGCACACGCGGCAGCGAACGTGTCACAGGAACGATCGTTCGTGGTCGCGAGTGGTACAACGCGGAATGGCCGTACCATTTCGAGCCGTCCACCGTACGGCTGTCCAAAGATGTGGACATCGAAGTCTGCGATGCCACGCCGTTCTACATCGAGGAGAACCTGCATCTGGTCGGCGGCGACTTTCTTCCCGCTGGCTTCTGGTGCCCCTGGTCGGTTCGCCTCGTGAGGGAGGTATCCATCGCACCGCCCCCGGACACGCCCATGCGCTGAGGCGCCGTTGACAAGGCGGCCCCGCATCCCGGGGCCGCGGTATCAGAGCCTGTTCACATTATTCGCGTGGCCCGCGGCGTGAACAGGCCCTAGAATGCCGGCCCGCCCGCTCCACCGTGATCCGCGCATGCACATCGTCGTCAACGAAGAACTCAAGGCCTACATCGACCCCCTCACCCCCGACGAATACGAGTCGCTGGAGCGCAGCCTGCTCGCCGAAGGCTGCCGCGAAGCCCTGGTGCTCTGGGGCGACACCCTGGTCGATGGGCACAACCGCTACGGCATCTGCCGCAAGCACGACATCCCATTCCGCACGGTACAGAACGATCGCTTCCAGTCGCTGGACGACGTACACCTCTGGATGATCGAGCAGCATCTGGGGCGGCGCAGCGTGTCCGACTTCCAGCGCGGGGTGCTGGCCCTGCGCAAGCGCGAGATCCTGGCCGCGCGTCGCGCCCGCGAGGCAGCGACCGAAGGCGGGGAAGCCGTCCCCGACCTTCCCTTCGACGCGACGGGCGCCCAGCCCGCCCCGGCGAAGACGGCCCGCCCCGCGCCCGCGGAATCGCGCAAGGAGATTGCCCGCGAAGCCCGGATCAGCAGCAACCAGGTCGGCATGATCGAAAAGATCCGCAAGGAAGCGGCGCCGGAGGTGGTGGCGGCGGTCAAGGCAGGCGCCCTTTCGATCAGCGCCGCGGCCGCGGTCGCCAGCCTCCCAGAGGAGGAACAGCGCGCGGCGGCCTCAGCCGGCGACGCGGAGCTCAAGGAAGCCGCCAAGCGCGTGCGGGAGTCCAAGCGGAAGCCTCGCGAGAAGCCGACCGATGAGGTCAAGGCCCTGCGCGATCAGGTCGCCGAGCTGGAAGCCGAAAATCGCAACCTGCGCCGCGAAATCGATGCGCTGCGCGCCCGCCTGGGCGAGGCTGTTCCCGGTGATGAAGAGCAGGACGAGGCACTGGCGGAGGAGTAAGGTGACAAGCGGCCGGGAACTCGAACGCCTGTCGGGCGTTCCAAGCGCGGTACACCGGACGCGCCTTTGAGCGTTCGAAGGCCAAACCCGGAGCGTCCCATGAAAGCTATCCTCGCCCTCGCCGTCACCAGCCTCCTCGCCACCGCCGCTGTGGCGCAGGAAAAACCCTTGAATCTCAAGTTGCCACCGGACTACGTGCCCGCCTCCGCCAGCACGGCGGCAGCGCCTGCCCAGCCGGCCGATGATGGCAACGCCGCCGTGACCAAGAGCGGCGAGAGCGTGGCCGTGACACGTTCACGGCCACTGGACCCGCCCGGCACCTACTACGGCGACACCAGCGGCCGCATGACCCATGCCGACGTCGCCGACGACGTACCCCGCTGCGACGACGCCACCTATAACCAGCCCCAGGTCCATGGCAGCGTCAGTACCGGCGTGGTCAGCGCCAGCCGCGGCGGCAGCGGCAGCTACCAGGCCGGCACGGTCAGCCTCAGCCAGGCCTTCGGAAGCTGCGACCATCCTACGGGCGGCGTCAGCATTTCGGTCGGTGGCGGCACGGGACACTTCGACCGCGGTCGCTGGTAAGTCCACGCACCGCCGGCACCTGCCAGCCGACACTGCCAACCCGTTCGCATCGGCGTTTCGCGGTCCTCGATAGCATCGGGGTGCCGATTCGGACGACGCCATGCCGATCTCTTCCGCACTCTCCCAGCGGGGCCAGTTCCGCGCGATGTACATGGGCCTGAAGGCCCAACACCGGCTGGACCGTACGCCGGTGATGCTCTGCGAGGGCGACTCCTGGTTCTCCACGCCGTTGTCGATGAATCTTCTCGACTGGATCGTCTCGGCCGCGCCTGGGGACGAGGAGCGCGGAGTGCCTCAGTTCGGCCAGGGCGGCCTGTTCTTTCGAGTGGAACGCAGCGGCGATCACGCCGCGCCGCAAGGGGCGGCCCCGGGCCGCGCCATGTTCGCGAAAGACAACATCGACGACCTGCTGGGCTGGTTCACGCGATACGACTTCGACGCGGTGCTGCTGAGTGCCGGTGGCAACGATTTCGTCGACACCTGGCTGCACGGGGCCCTGGCTGGCAGAGCGCACCTCGATCCGGCCGAGGCGTTCGAGGTCATCGTCTCGACCGGACGTTACGAGCAGGTACGCACTGCCTACGAGATGTTCCTGCGCACATTCCACACGGCGCGCCCCGGCGTGCCCATCCTGGCGCACAGCTACGACTATCCGAGGCGTATCGGTAGTGCCGCGGAGCTGGGCCTGGGCAACCTAGGCGTGGCCGCGCTGTTGAAGAAAAGCGAGGGCCCGTGGATTGGTCCGAATGTCGAAGGGGTGATCGACGGCGGCATCGATGCCTGGCGGGACTTCGTGCGACGCATGATCGACGGCTTCGTCGAGCGGGTACTCGAACCGCTCAAGCACGACGCGAGCCTGGGCGGCATGTTCGATTACGTGGACCTGCGTGGGCAGTTGACCCAGGACACCCAGTGGAACGACGAGATGCATCCCACGGAGGCCGGCTTTCATCAATTGGCCGGCATTTTCCGCGGCCGATTGATCGAAAAACTACCGGCCACCAAGCGCTGAGCGAAACACCACGATCCGGTCGGACGCTTCCGGATCGGGATCGTCGCTGTGCAACCACGGCATGCGTGCGAACGTGCGCGAACAGGGGCCCAACGTCACGACCCGAATCGGTCGCCGACGCGCCTCGTGCTCGATGCGCGCCATCACGTCGCGCAGCACCGTGCCAATGAAGGGCGTGAACAGATAGAACACGGTCACGTCAGTGAACTCGGCATCGCGCGCGTCACCCACGCGCATCGTGACGCCAGCCAGCTGCAACGCGCGTGCGGCCTCGCAGGCACGCGTCACGTACGCAGGTTCGCGCTCGACGCCGCGCGCGGTGGCGCCGGTGAGCACGTGAACAAGGATGGGCACGTGACCCAAACCGCTCCCGAGGTCCAACACCACGTCGTCGGCGGCGATAGCGGCCCGAAGCACCCCATCGACGATGTGTCGCGCGGGCGTTGGCTGATAGAAGACCATCTCGGGCGGCAACCGCGACAGCGGTGTATCGGGCTCCTCGATGGCGAGCACGCCTGCGATCACATGGTCCAGCACATCGTAGTGCTGCCCGGTCGGAAAGCCGACGTCGAGCCATGGTGCCAGCGCCTCGCGACCTTCTCCGCGCTGGATCGCCGCACGCAGCAGCGCGAACGCGTCGCGATCCACCGCTTCCATCGCCTCCAACAGGGCCACCGCGCGTTCGCGCTCTGCGGGATCGGCTTCTCCCAGCAACAGCAGTTCGAGCGTGTCACTCGCTTCGGCGCGCCAGAGGAATGCACGCAGGTCGCGCCAACCCGCTTCCTGTTCAAGCAACGATACGGTGGATGCAAGGGATGCCATGGCGCCGCATGGTAACCGCAGCGCGTGTCCCTGAGTCCCTAAGGATGTATGAAAACCTTCGCGGCGGTACTCTCGTGGCTCGCCACCGCGCTCCTCCCGCCTGTACAGGAATCACTGGATGAAGCACGCACGCCGTTCGCCCGCTCGTCGCCGTCTCGCCGTCGCACTTGCGGCGTTCATCTGCCTTCCCGCGTTCGCAGCGCCGCCCCTTGTCACCCTCGTCTTCCGCGATGGCGGGAAGCCCGTCCTCAACGTGACCGACGCCCATGGCCTCACGTTGGTGGACGAGACACTGGGACTACGTACGGCCGATGCCGACCTCAGCGACGACCTCCGTCTGATGGCCACGAGCCAACGGCCGATCACGGAACGCTACCGAATGACCGTCGGCAAGCGTCTGGATCGCAGCGCGAACCTTAGCGAGACCCGCTACGCGTTGCAGAACGGCAAGGGGCAGAAGCTCGATGTCGTCGTTCGGGTCGCCAACGACGGCGTCGCATTCCGCTACGAACTTCCCGGCGTGACGCAGGCCACCGTCACGGGCGAGTCGACGAGCTTCACGGTACCCGCTGACGCACCGGCATGGTTGCTGCCGTACGGCCCGCAATACGAGAACGAACGCATCCAGACAACCGCGGCGGGCGCTGCGCCCGGCGACTACGGCTACCCGTCGCTGTTCCGCGTGGGCGGCAGCTATGTACTGATCACCGAGGCCAATGCAGACGGCCGCTACGACGGCAGCCGCCTTTCGCATGTGGCGGGCACGGGCACCTACGGCCTCACGCTGGCCGACCCGCGCGTCGAGAGTACGGGGGTCACGCCTTGGCGTACCGTCATCACCGGCGATCTCGCCACCGTCACTGAATCCACCCTCGTGGACGATCTCGCGGATCCCGCACGGTTTGCCGACACGTCCTGGATCAAGCCCGGCAAGGTGGCATGGTCGTGGCTGAGCGAACACGACAGCCCGTCGAACGTCGAGCGCCAGCGCGCCTACGTGGACTTCGCCGCGCGCAACCGCATTCCCTACGTGCTCGTCGACGAAGGATGGAGCGATGCCTGGGTGCCCGACCTCGTGCGCTATGCGAATGCAAAGCACGTCGACATCCTGCTCTGGTTTCACTGGTCCAAGTTGGATACCCCGGCCAAGCGCATGGCCGAACTGGAGAAGGTCAAGAGCTGGGGGGTGAAGGGTGTGAAGGTGGACTTCATGGAGTCCGACTCGCAGGCCCGCTATCGCTGGTACGACGACACGCTTGCCGACACGGCAAAGCTGCATCTCATGCTTAATTTTCATGGGGCGACGATCCCGCACGGCCTCGCACGTACCTGGCCGCATCTCATGACCATGGAAGGCGTTCGCGGCGCGGAGAACGACCCGCCCGCTGTGGGCAACACCATCCAGCCCTACACGCGCAATGTCGTTGGCTCCATGGATTACACACCGGTCGCCTTCGATGCCGGGCGTCGGGAGGCGACGATCGCGCACGAGGTGGCCTTGCCGATCGTGTTCGAATCCGGTTGGACGCACCTGGCCGACAAACCCGAAGCCTACGAGCGACGTCCACACGCGCTGGCCTTTCTCGATCAGATACCGACGGTGTGGGACGAAACGAAGTTCATCGCGGGCACGCCAGGTCAGGACGCTGTGTTTGCGCGGCGCAGCGGGGACCGCTGGTTTATCGGCGCGATCGCCGCAGGTCCGGCGCGCCGACTGACCGTGCCGCTCGCATCCCTCGGCGTGGGTCCGTGGCATGCCGACGTGGTACGCGATGGCAGCGGCCGTGGCGACGTCGTGCGCTCTGCGCAGAACGTGACGGCCGACAGTTCGTTGTCGTTCGATGTACCGGTCAATGGCGGCTTCGCGGCCATTCTCTGCCCACTGGCGAAGGGCCAGTTCGCGAACGGCTGCTTCCGCTAGCGAAGGGCGCTGCGCAGGCGGCGCCACCAGCGCCGTAGTGGGGTGTGATATCCCGGAAATGCGCGCTCCACCGGAACGCGCACGGCGACTTCCGTGCCGCCATCCAGGCGCGACGAAATGGCGGCGACGCCGCCCACCACGTGCGCGCGTTCGCGGATGCCGCGCAGCCCCCAGTGGCCATCCCGCCCATCCCGCAATACCCCCTCGTCGATGCCGCGCCCGTCATCGCGCACACTCAACACAAGATCGCGCGCTTCCAGCCGCAGTTCCACATCGATGCGGCTCGCATCGGCGTGAGTGGTCGCGTTGTGCACAGCCTCGCGCGCAACGCCATACAACTCGTCGCACACCAGCCCGTCCAGGCCGCGAAGGTCGGCATGCACAGTGACGACGACAGGGACGGTGTGCTCCGCGGCATAGACCGCGGCGAGCGCGCGCAAGGCGACGTCCAACGGCCCGGATTCACTGCCATGCGAGCGGAGGTCGCGTACCCTGTCACGCGCTTCCACCAGGGCTTCGTCAGCGCGATCCAGCGCGCCTTCCATGGCCACCCGCAGCGGCTCGTCCGGCGGCACGCGATTGGCGATTGCCTGAAAGCGCATGCTCAGGCCTTGAATGCTCTGCAACAAGGTGTCGTGCAGCTCGCGTGCGATGCGCTCACGTTCCGCATGGCGTTCCTGCAGGCGCGCGCGCAACTGCGAGGCAATACGGCGCAGGCGGATCAGGAACGCGATCCAGATCAGCAGGGCCACGATCACCGCGCAGACAGCGAAGAACCAAGGCATCTGGTAGAACGCGTGCTCCACCGTGATCGCGATCGACGCGCCGTCGTCATTGGTCACACCATCTTCGTTCGCCGCGATGACACGGAACACGTGGCGCCCAGGCGGCGGATCGGTATAGATGGCCTCGCGTTCGCTGCCGGCCTCACGCCATCGCGTATCGACCCCGTCCATGCGATAGCGGAAATTGACGCGCTCCGGCATCGTGAGGCTGGTGGCGGTGAACGCGATGCGCAGACGCTCCGTACCGGCAGGCAGTTCGACGTTCCCGCCCGCAGGCCACGTGCCGGCATCGGTGGCAATCGAGCGAATGGACACCGGTGGTGCCAGGGGATTGCGCGGTATGTTGGCAGGATCGATGGAAACGATGCCGCTGGTCGTGGCGAACCACAACCGACCGTCGTCGGCGACGACAGCGGTCGGCAACGGGCGGAACTGCGCCGGGGTGCCGGGCAATCCATCGAGCGAGTCGAACACGGTCACGGGCGCGGCATAGTTCGCATCTTCCAGCGCACGGGCCATCTCGGTTCCGCTGATGCGCACCACGCCTTGCGCGGCGTTTGCCCAGTAATCGCCGCGATGGTCGCGCACGAATCCCGACACGCCACGCAGCGGCTCGCCCTTTGTCGCGATCATGTGCGCCCGGCCGTCGACGACCGCCCCGATGCCGTTTTCGCCGCCGATCCAGACGGTGCCGCGATCCTCCAGCAACGCGGTGACGTTGCCGACGGCGAGCCCCTGCTCCGCACCGATGTGCGTGTCACGGCCGTTCTTGCGGATCAACACCATGTCGCGCGCAAAGCCCATCCATAGCTGGCCATCGCGGTCGTTCATCAGCACCAGCGGCGCCGGATCGTTCGGGAAGGCCGGCAAGGGATCGTGTTCCCAGCCACCTTCGGTGAAATGAAAAATCCCCGGACGGTTGATGGAGACCCAGACCCCACCCTTGCCGTCGCCCACCACCGCCTGCACCCCGGAATAGTCCGGGAAGGGAAGAGGCGCATAGGGTTCGGCCTTGCCGTCGCGCAGCCGCCAGATGCCACCGGGCCCGCCGAGCCAGGTGTTCTCGGCGTCGCGACTCGCCGCCGTGACCGCCTGATTCATGTGCGCGGTGGCAACGCCGGATGCATCGACCCAACTCAACGGCCGGTTCTTCGTGCCCACCCATATGCCATGGTCCGCGGCGGCCACCATGGCAAAGTCCGTCGCGCCCGGTGGCAGCATCGCCGGCAGCAAGCGACTGGTACGGAAGCGATCGAGACCACGGCTTCCTCCCACCCAGATGTTGCCTTCGCGATCCTGGATCACGCTGCTCGCGTAATCGGAACTCAGGCCCTGGTTCTCCACGAAGCGCTGCGCCTCACCACTTTCCGCACCGATCGTCCTGCCCGCGAGCACATGCACCCAGGGCACGCGACGGATGCCATCGCCAAGGGTCGGCATCCACAGCGCGCCGTCACGGTCGAACAACAGCCCCGCGGACGACAACCGCAATACCGGCCCCGCCTCTTCCACCCTGCCCTTCGCCACCCACGCCGGCCGGACGCCGCCATCGGCCTCGGCAACCCAGATGGCACCATCGGGCGCTTCCGCGATCCGGTTGACCCGACCCACGGCATGCGTCGCGACGACAAAGCGATGCCCGCCAGGCGGCAACCAGGCCAGCGCATCTTCCGTCGCGACCCACAATCGCCCGCCGCTATCGACCGTAAGGTTGCGCGCTCGCGCGCCCGGTAAGCCCAGCGCGGGACCGACCTGCTTCCACATACCGTGATCGAGCGACACGAGGCCGTTGAAAGTCGCGGCCCAGATGCGGCCATCGGCCGTGCCGGCAATCGCATAGAGCGTGCCCGTGGGCAGACCCGAAGCGGCGGCGTAGTGCGTCGCGCGGTCGTCCTTGACGAAGCTGGCGACGCCGTAGCGAAACCCGACCCACAGGCCACCCGACGCGGGCGCGTAAAGCGAGGCAACGCTGGAGGCCGGAAAATCCCCGCCCTCCCGCGGACGATAACGCTCAAAACGAACGCCATCGAACCGATAGAGCCCCGTCTGTGTCCCGACCCACAGATAGCCGTCCTGGGTCTGCGCCAGCGCCGTGACCTGGCCGGGCGCGCCTTCGCGCACCGTCCAGGCCGTGTGATAGAACTGCGCGATGTCGCGATCGCGGCTGTCCGTCGCATCCGCCGCAAAGGCACACGCCACCCAGCCGGCAAGCACCAGCCAGACATAAAGGCATGCGGCGAGAGCGCGTTTCAGACGCAATGGTGGATCGCTCGGTTAGGACAGGCGCAACGATAGCGGAAGCTGCGTGGCTTAGGCGTCCCCTTGAGCCGCCGCCGCCCAACCTCGCTAACGTTCGCTGCCGTCAACGACTCACGGTACCTCGGAGACTTGAGCCGGCCCCGTAGGGACGATCCAGGCGGCGCCGCATCGCAGCGCATATGAACCAACGCACGAATCACGCCCGCGCCTCAGAGAACCCGAACGAAAGGAAATTCGACTAGCTCGGCAACAAGGCCTCCGCGACCACAACAGCAATCGCTGAAAGGCAGCTTATGCGCCCAATGACATAAAGCACTCGGATACATCGGACGACGCAGGTCTCGGAATCAGCCAGCGTACCCGGGGGTACAGCGCCAAGTGACCTAATGAGGTCAGGGCGATTCCCCGGCAACCACGACGCAAAGAACGCCGGCGAGCCCAATTGAACATACAGAGTTGGATGCCTCGTCATCAGGATATGTACCAACCAGGCTCTCTGGCAGATCGAGATGAGAAGACATGCGACGGCAACGACCCAGCTGAGCCAGAACCAAGTCTCTGTGGAGTCATGCATGTAACGACTTCTCAACAATGCAGACATCGATCCGCGCTGCGTCCGGTTTCATCGATGTGTCACTCCCGCTGCAGCCAGACTTGAATTGCCACAGGATGTGACTAGCTACGATCTAAAGTTTCGTCCAGCCACGAGAAACGTCAAAAATCCTAACTGCGCCACAGCAAATCCCCCGAGAAACAGCAGCGCTGCCCGCGTATGCATCAGTTCAAACAAAATCTTATCCGAAGAAGAAAACAACATGCCGGATTGAATTCCCCAGTACATGTTGTAACAGCCGAACAAGAACCCCGCTAACGCGACAATCGTAGCGAATATCTTCACGCACCTACTCCAAGGGGCGCGCACAAAGCGCCGCCAGAATGCAACCGCTCAGTATCTTCTTCATGCGCCCGTTTCATCGTCATCAAGGTACGACGAAGGCTAGGTACGCTGTCGGACGATGGACATAAGACGAGTCTGAAAATACGCGATATCGCACTCGAACGATGTACCGCATCACACTTTTACTTCTTGCGGTTATATCGCGCCAAATTCTCATGACGCATCGCAATTAAACTGCTAAGCGCATCGATCAGCGAGCGAACCCCATGTCGCGCAGGAAGGTCAGCGAATCGGCCAGCACCACAGACGCGACGGGCGAGCGTTCCGGAGAGGCGAGCACGTGCGCGGCGCGTGTATACGCGACCAGTCGGCGTTGCGACGGCGGCGTGCCCAACGCGTCGAAGGCGTCGCGCATGGCGACGGTCGAGGTCAGCGTGTCTCGGTTGTCGGCACCGCCGTCCCACAGGCCGAAGAACACCGGACAGTTGATCTTGGCGAAGCGTTCCGGCCGCATCCATTCGTCGAACACGCGCGCGATGGCGCGATAAGCGTCCGAGTGAACCATCGACGACCAGTAGCGGCGCTGGAACGGCGTTCGCTCACCCGGCGGCGACACGGCGCCTTGCAGGCGCGTCGCCATGAGCAGTTGGTCGCGATCATGCGCCCGTATGCCCGGCGACCACGCGACGATCGCTGCCACGTCGTGCGGGCGGCGTATCGCGAGATCGAGCGCGAGCGATGCGCCCATGGACGTGGCAACAAGCACGACACGCTCTCCCAGGCACAGGCCAATATCCAATGCGTCATCGGCATCGAGGCGCCAATGGTCGGGCGTGATGCCGGCCATGGCGTCTGGCAGATCGCTGCCGTGCCCGCTGAGCCGGTGGAGAAACAGGTGCGCTGTGCATGCGTCCGCCATGGCACGATGAGCCGGCGCCCCCTCCGCCTGGCTGGCGGTGAAGCCGTGGAGATACACCACGGCGACGGGCTTTCGGGTGTGCGCGCCGTGCGCGTGGAAGACGATGCGCGCCTGATTGTCGGGCTTTAGCCCAGGCACAGCCCTTTCCTGGCGCTCGATGCGCGCTGCTAGCTCGTCGAGCACCCTCACGCGCCGGCCGATGCCCCGGAGCGCTCGCGCTGTGCGTCGACGAAACGCCGCATCGACTGCGCCAAGCCTTCCACATCGGGCAGCGCGGCATGCATGTCGCCGCCGGCCTGGACGATCACGGCCACGTCGTCGCAGACGCGGTCGCCTCCCGGCAGGCCAAGATTTCCCAGCACGTTGCGCAGTGCATGCACGGCCTCCGAAGCTGCCGCCACGTCGCGCGCGACGATCGCGGCGCGCAAGGCATCGAAATGATGAGCGGCGGTGCGCGCGCAAAGGTCCACGAAGCCCGCGAATTCCTCGTGACTCGTCAAGGCCCGCATGTCGTCCAGCGGCGTGTTGCCGTCCCACTCCGCGCCCGGCTCGATCATCGGCTGCCAGTGCTGCGCGGCATGTTCCAGGCGGCGCTCATCCGCGATCGATTCGATCATGTCGAGCAGACGCTGGGTCGCGATCGGTTTGGTGAGATAGGCCCGCGCGCCCGCCTTGAACGCGATGCGCACGGCATCGTGGCTGGAATCGGCGCTCAGCATCACGATGGGCGGAACCGCACGCGTGCGCCGCGCCACCTCGATGCGGCCCAGCACATCCCATCCGGAGCTGCCGGGCATGTGCAGGTCCATGAAGATCAGATCGAACGGCTCGCGTGCCAGCCGGGCCAGCGCTTCGTCGCCATCGGCACTGAAGACCGGCATGTGACCGGCGCGCTCCAGGATACGTCCGAGGATCTCGCGATTGGCCGCGTTGTCGTCCACCACGAGGCAGCGCTGCGACGCCACGCGACCGCGATGGTCCTCGAGCAGGTCGACCAAGGGCGTCTCGCTGACGCTGCGCGCACCCGCGGCGGCGCGTGGCAGGGAGAAGCGCCAACTGAAGATCGAACCACCTGCGGGATTGTCCACGACGTCGAGGCTGCCGCGCATCTGCTCCGACACGTTGCGAACAATGTACAAGCCCAGCCCCACGCCTTCCTGCCGCCGGCTTTCGCCCACGCTCAGTTGATGGAACGGATCGAAGATGCGCTGCTTGTCATGGTCGGGGATGCCGATGCCCGTGTCGCTGACGGTGCACGCAATGGTCGGATCGCGACCGCTGAAGCCCTCGATCAGGGTCACGCGCACCTCGACCACCCCGCCCGGCGGCGTGAACTTCACCGCGTTGGACGCGAGATTGGACAGTACCTGTTCGATGCGGCCCGGATCGCCCGCGAAAACACCCTCGACCGACGGGTCGCGCGACAGGCTGAAGGCAATGCGCTTCTCGGCCGCCTGCGGACGGCAGACCGCACCGACCGTCGCCAGCACTTCGTCAAACGTGAACGCCTGGTGGCGCAGCGTGAAGCTGCCGCCTGCGAACGACGCGACGTCCAGCACCGCATTCACCCGGTGCAGCAAGGCATTGGCATTGGCGGACAACAAGGCCACCAGGCGGCGCTGGTCGTCGGCCATGGCCGCCGTATCGATGAGCGAAGCAGCGTGAATGACCGTACCGAGCGGGGTGCGCATCTCGTGGCTCATCATGGAGATGAAGCGATGCTGCGCTTCGCGCGAAGCGATGGCTTCCGCCGAGACCTCGCGCAGCGCGTCGATCATGCGGTACAGCGTCATGGGCAGCACGATCACCAGCGCCAGCGCGTACAACGCATACGCGGGACGCGAAGCCCAGTAACCGGGCGGCGCCACCACTGCAAGTATGGTGAGCGAGGCGAGGATGCCGGCTGCGCAAGCCTTCCTGCTGTAACGCACACCGAGCGCCACGGAGAGAAAGGGCAGCACGGCGGCGAGGCTGATAAGCAGCATGAAGCCGGACTTCAGCAGGATCGCTACCATAAGGAAGTTGGCAGCGTTGCCGACGGCCTCGAGCGTCACGTTCTGGCGTAGCGAACCGGCGCGTACGCCCAGCATCCAGAACACACTGAGCACGAAGAGACCGATTGCAACGGGAAGGGTACGTTGCGCCTCTACCGCCATGGGCACCGGCCCATGCAGCCAGGCGGCGGTCCATACGACCACGAGGCCGAGCAGCACGGTGCGCAGCAGCGAGACGCGGTGTTCGCGAAAACTCGCCACGATACGGTCGATGCGCGGATTGCGCAGCCGTTCGGCGACCTCGCTGAGCATCACCGGTTCGGCGCGCTTGCCGACACCGCCATCGATCTTCATGCCCGCCTGGTCCAGCGTCCCCAATAGTCGCCTAGTCTATGAACTCTGTCGCTGGTGGCAAGTGCAAGGCTCAAGGCCTTGGGGCGCGCGGCTTTGCGGGCTTCCTTGGCGAGACGGCCTTGGCAACCGGGAGTTTTCCTGCCGCCTCCTTGCGGGTGGCAGTCCTCTTCGCGGCTGTCTTCTTCGCCGCGGGCTTTTTCGCCACCGTCTTCTTCGCGGCGGCTTTCCTGGCCGGTGCCTTCAGCTCGATCCACACCGGGGCATGGTCGCTGGCCTTGGGGCGATCGCGTACCCAGCGATCCACACCGGCTCGCTTGAGCCGCGGCGCGAGGTCAGGCGACACCAGCAGATGATCGATACGCAGGCCGCGGTCGCGGGGCCAATGCTGGCGGAAATAGTCCCAGAACGTATAGATGCGTTCGTCCGGATGCGTGGCGCGCAGCGCGTCGGTCCAGCCCTGCGCCAGCAGGCGTGCGTACGCATCGCGACTCTCCGGTTGCAACAGCGCGTCGCGTCGCCAGTGCTTTGGATCGTAGATGTCCTCGTCTGTGGGCACGACGTTGTAATCGCCCGCGAGAACCACGGGGTGCCCCGTATCGAGCAGAACTTGGGCATGACGCAACAGACGCTCGAACCAGGCGAGCTTGTAGTCGAACTTGGGGCCCGGCCATGGATTACCGTTGGGCAGATACAGGCAGCCGACGAGCACCCCATGCGCCGCTGCTTCCAGATAGCGGCTTTGAAGGTCTTTCGTATCGCCGGGCAGGCCGCGCCGGCTTTCCAGGGGCGTGGCACCTCTGGCAAGGATGGCCACGCCATTCCAAGAGGACTGGCCAATCCACAACGCACCATACCCGGCGGCTTCGATCTCGCGGATCGGGAACCCCGCGTCGGTTGCCTTCAGTTCCTGCAGACAGACCACGTCGGGTGCCTCGCGCCCCAGCCATTCGAGCAGATGGGGGAGCCGCGAGCGGATGCCGTTGACGTTGTAGGTGGCGATTTTCATCGGCCGACTGTTCGACAGCGCGGGTGGATGCGAAGTGATGTGCCGCTCAACGGCGGCCCTGCGCCGGCCGGCCATCCCGGATTGGCATGACATTTGCCTCGATCCAAACATGGACGTCCAGACGTCCGCCACGGCTCGTCGCCGCGCGATTTTTTACGATCGCTTTCACGGAAGCCCCAAGGCACTTTTTCGGCAACAAACGGGTGGATGAATCCCCATAAAAGCCTGTAGTTACGGCGTTTTCTGCTGCGCCGCGGCAAGGGGCGGAGCAGACCAAAAGGGAGTCGAATGACGCCTGTAACGGGCTGGACATCGCAGGATACCTCCTGTAAATCATCGGCGGAGTCCATTTGGATCGAGACAAATGGACGGCTAGGCGATGGAGCGCGGGAGGGGTCGTCTTGGCTCCAGAGCAGAGCGTTCGGGCGGGGGCCCGTTGCCGCTTTCCCGTGCTGCCGTCTTTTTTCTGGGGCACCAATTCGGGGAAGTCATGAACAAGCAGTTTCTCTCTCGCAGGCGCGCTCTCGCACTGGCGGTATGCACGTGCCTGGGCAGCGTTTCGAGCGTGTATGCGCAGTCCACCACCGGCGCTCTCAACGGTTCGGTTCCCGCGGGCGGCAACCAGACGGTGGTCGTCGAAAGCGGCGCCGGTTTCCGGCGCGAGGTCGCCGTGGACGAACGCGGCCGCTACAGCGCAAACCAACTGCCGCTGGGCACCTATACCGTCACGCTGATGCGCGACGGCGCACCGGTCGATACGCGCAAGGACGTGACCCTGCGTGTCGGCGCCAGCACCGACGTGTCCTTCAATGCGCCTGCGACGGCCAGCGCCAGCAACGCAGCCAGCCTCGAAGGCGTGACGGTCACCGGGACGGCCCTGCCGAACATCGACGTGACCGCGGTCGACTCGCGCACCGTCATCACGTCCGAACAGCTCGCGAAGCTACCGCTGGGCCGTTCCGCCGAAGCCATCGCGCGCCTCGCGCCGGGCGTGGTCAACAACGGCGGAGGCTTCACCAGCGATACCGGCCGCTCGGTTGCCAGCTTCGGCGGCGCCGCGGCCAATGAGAACGCCTATTACGTCAACGGCTTCAACACCACCGATCCGTTGAACGCACTGGGTGGCCTGCAGCTTCCCTACGGTGCGGTGGACCAGCAGGAGGTCTATACCGGCGGCTACAGCGCGCAGTACGGTCGTTCCGATGGCGGCGTGATCAGTCAGGTCGGCAAGCGCGGTACCAATGAATGGCATTTCGGCGCACAGATCCTGTGGGAGCCGAACTGGGCCCGCGCGTCGGGCCCGAACCTGCATTACGCGAACACGCCCAACTCCGCGCCGGCCGGTGACCTGTATCAGCCGAAGAGCCAGAACGACAAGTGGAGCACCACGGTCAGCGCTTACGCGGGCGGCCCGCTGATCAAGGACAAACTGTTCTTCTTCCTGGCTGGCGAATTCGAGAAGCAGGGCTACCGCAACGTGAACTCGGTCGGCAGCAGCACGCCCGCCTCGACGAACAACTACGACAACCCGCGCTGGTACGGCAAGCTCGACTGGAACATCAACGACAGCAACATCCTCGAGTTGACCAGTGCAGGCGACAAGCGCGAAGGCTCCGGCACCCGCTACAGCTACGACTACGCCAACCTCTCGCGTACCGCACGGATCGGTGACGTCAACGACACCAAGACCGGCGGCGACCTGTGGGTAGCCAAGTACACGGGCTACATCACGGAGAACCTGACCGTGAGCGCCATGTTCGGCAAGATGTCGAGCAAGAACTACGACCAGCCGACCGAATACGACCCGGCGCTCATCCGCGTGGATAATCCGGTACGCCAGAACCCGGCATTGAACGGCGGCCACCCGATCCAGAACAACCAGGTGGCTGACATCAGCTCACCGGGCCGTGGCAACAAGTCGACCAACTTCCGCTTCGACGTCGCCTACGTGCTGGGCGATCACACGATCGCCGTCGGTATCGACAACGTGCGTTCGCGTGTGGAGGACTTCGGCACGCAGAGCCCGGGCCCCGGCTACGTGTGGAGCTACGGCCATTCCGACGATCCGACCGAAGCCATCGACAACACGCCCGGACGCAACTTCGTTCCCGCCCCTGCCCTGTTCCCCAACGGCGCGGGCGGTTACTGGGTCAGCCGCAACGTGGTGAATAACCTCGTCAACGTCCGCTCCGACCAGAAAGCCCAGTACATCGAAGACAAGTGGCAGGTCAGCGACCGCTGGCTGCTCTCGCTCGGCCTGCGCAACGACCAGTTCACCGACTACAACCAGTTCGGCGAGCCGTTCATCAAGCAGACGCGTCCGCAATGGGCGCCGCGTCTTGGCGCGTCGTGGGACGTGAACGGTGACGGCAGCTTCAAGGTCTACGCCAACGCCGGTCGCTACTATCTCGGCCTGCCGCTCAATCCGGCCACGGGTGCGGCTGCCGGCTACACCGCCACGCAGCAGTACTTCACCTATTCCGGCATCAACCCGGTGGATGGCACGCCGACCGGTCTCACGCAGTTCAGCGGCGTGGTATCGGGCAACAACTCGTACGGTATTCCGCCCGACCCACGCACCGTTGCCGCGAAGGATCTGAAGTCCGAGAACCAGGACGAGTTCATCCTGGGCTTCGACAAGACGTTCGGCGAACACTGGACGTATGGCGTGAAACTGATGCAGCGCAAACTCAATGCCGTCATCGACGATTTCTGCGACCTCGACGTCGTCACCAACAAAGCCACCGCCCTTGGTTATACGGTCGGCTCGACGAACAGTTGCTACCTCGTCAACGGCGGCCATTCGAACAAGTTCACCCTGATCGACAGCGCGGGCAATCCGTTCGTCGTGCCGCTCAGCCGCGAAGAAATGGGCATGCCGAAGACGAAACGCCGCTACCTCAGCGCCGAGTTCTACACCGAGCACCAGTTCGATGGCACCTGGTACGGCAAGTTCGATTACGTGTGGTCGCACTCGTACGGCAACACTGAGGGCCAGGCGCGCACCGACACGCGTCAGGCGGGTGCCGCAGGCAGCGTGGACTGGGACAACCACTACGTGATGGATTACGCCAATGGTCCGCTCGGCAACGATCACACGCACGTGTTCAAGGCCTACGGTTACTGGCAGTTCGCACCCGAGTGGCAGTTGTCCGGCAACCTGCAGGCAACCTCCGGCGCGCCGGAAGTCTGCCTTGGCTATTGGGGTCCGAACGAGGAAGACCCGGCGCACTACGGTAGCTCGTATCACTGGTGCGACGGTCAGCCATCGCCCCCGGGAGACAAGGGCCGCCTGCCGTGGACCTTCCAGTTGGATCTCGGCGTGACCTATCGCCCCGGCTGGGCGGACTCGAAGCTGGCGTTCTCGGCGAACGTCTTCAACGTGCTCAACCAGCAGCGCGCCACGTTCCGCTACCCGACCGAGTACGAAAACCGCGGCTCGCCGCATCCGATCTACCGCGTTCCGCTGATCACTCAGGATCCGCGCTACGCGCGCCTCGCCGTCACGTACGACTTCTAAGCGTCTTCAACACCCGCAAGATCCCTGTGTGAGACTTGCGCCCCTCCACGGACACCGGCTCATCCCCAACCGGTGTCCGTGGATCGGGCGCTCTTTTTTTGTCTGGATGTCGGCCACCGTTATTACAGGCTCATGCCATGGCTTCGCTGCTGTCGCTGCATCGCGATGTGTTCCGCCTGTTGGCGCAGGTCGTTGGCGAAGGCCTGATCGAGTTGCCGGGCCTGGTCGATGCTTTGGTCCTTCGGCGGCGGCGTGCTGTCGCATTCGATCGACGCGACCTTGCCGGTATATCGCGCGCTGCAGAGGATGCGATCGTCCGCGACGTCGACCGCGCCCAGGTCCTGCGCATGATGGATACCGATGCGACGGGCCTTCAGGGCCACCTCGGCAGCCTTGGCATCGGAGATGTCCATCGGCAGACGGTGGCGCACAGCGGCGTAGAGTGGATCGTCGTCCGGACGCGGCAGCGTGGCACGCGGCTTTGTATGCGTCAGCGGGTGCGCCGATTCCACGAGGCGACCGGCGTCGTCGGGATGGAATGCCTCGCGCGCCGCGGCACGGTGCAGGCGCAGGTCACGCGTGTCTTCCAGCGTTCGGCGTTGTGGTTCGGTCACGTCGTCGAGCTGGTCGTGGCGGATGCCCATGACGGGTTCCGCGTGGCGGATCTCCATCCATTCGCCGTGGCGATCGCGCATGTAGTAGTGGTCGTTGCGACCGATGACGTTGGGCGAATCGTGCGGGCGCTCGTTCAATGCGCCGACATACGCCGCGCCCATGTCGCGCGCGTATGCGGCACGGTCGGCCAACGACATGTCCTGCGCGGCGACGAGGCCGAGCAAGGTGTCCTTGCCCCGGTGCAGGCCGAGCGCCTGGTCGTTGAGCATGATGGACCAGATGCGTTCGGCGGGGGCTTCGATAATCCTGTCTAACGTTGCTCCGGGCAGCACCTCGCCGCGCTCTGTGGCGCACGTCTGCTCGCGCTGTGCATCGCGCTCGCCTTCACGGCGTGCCGCTTCGAGCAATTTGCGCGGGGTCCAGGCGTTGACGTCCACACGGAGTTGACGGAACGACTGGTCGTGAGCGTCCTGCACCTGTTTGACGGGTAGGTTCAATGCAAGTCGCGTTTCGCCCTCGCCCATCCGCTGCTCGCGATAGGCCAGATCGCGCCTCATAAGGTCGATGCCAAAGTTGTCCCATTCGCGCTCGCTGAAGACCTTGCCGTTGTGTTCGCGCGCGTAGTTCTGTGCGTAGAGATTCGCTATCTTGCCCGGCATGTTGTCGTGACGGACAACGCCCAGGGCAAGACGTCCGTAGCCGTCGTTGCCGGGCAATTGCGCCAGATAGTTCCAGTACAGCTCGCGGTTTTCCGTGTTGGCGTAGTGGCGAAGCACACCGAGGTTGGTCGGGGTAAGGCCAGGCGCGCTCACGGCTTAACCTCCCCGTCGCGAAGAAGTTGCCGGATGCGATCCTCGATCCGCCGCCAATCGGCCATGACGATACGCTGGTAGGACAGCGAAACGCGGGCGCGGTACTCGGGGAGGAAGAAATGGTGATCGCACATAGCGCGGCGGAAGACATCCGGTTTCACGGCCAGCCCGTTTGGCGTCGCGGTGACGCCATCCGGAATGGATGCGGGTGAACACTTGAGTACGGTGCGCGGTATCCCCTCAGAGCCCATGTCGACAAACCAATCCTCGTTCCCATAGCCCCACGGCTCAGCAGCCGGTGTGTCGGGTCCGTAAAGACGCGCGTAGTAGCGCTCCAGCGCCGGGAAGTCGGTGTAGTACGGCGTCAAGCCATGCACCGGCTCGCCCTTGATCCGCAGGTGCAGGTTTTCGGAAGGGTTGTCCCGACCGAATTCACCTTCGGGATCGAAGGGCTCAATGAAACGTTGCATGCGACGACGTACTTGTTCGTCGGACAGCCGTTCGAGGTACCTGACGGAGATAGGCAACGAAGACAGAAACGTCTCCTCATCGCGATACATGTAAACGTCCTCGGGCCAAGGCTCCAGCGACGGCCAGCGCAGCACGAAACTGACCTCCGAACCGTTCGAGGTCGGGCGGTAATGCGCCTTGAACACGTTCTCCGGAAACGCGAACGCATGCGGACCGAGCATGGCGCCACGCATGCCGGGCGGAACGATCACGCCGCCGATGCTGTGCGGGTAGGCGATCGGCTTCGGCTCCGGCGTTGAGCCCGTGGTCATCAGCGAGGTGAGCAACACGGCGAGCGGTCGGGGGAAGGACATGGCCTCTCCTTGGGCTTCATGAGGGGGATGAGGGGCGTGGCGGTGCGGCGTGACCACCGCGCAGCGCACGGGACGCGGCAACGCGGCGCCGAGCAGCCATTGCTCGCCGGAGCGGAGTGCGAGCGCATCCTCCGTAGACGGCTCGCTGGGCATGCGACGCCCCTGGCGCCGATGTGCGTCGAGGAAATGCTTGATGCCCTGCGCTTCGCGTTCGGCACGCAATCGATCGACCGGCGCGTGGGAGGCCAGCACGCCGAAGCGTGCGGCGAGCGCGTCGCAGTATTCGCGGAACAGCGCCGTGGCGCTGCGCGCCGAAGCGAGACACCGCAGCGTGTCGGCGTGCTCGAGCAGGCACGGTAACGGCGGCAGCAGGTCGAGGCCATGAATCGCCACCGTGGGCGCGTGGTGGTTCGCCCCGGCCCTCCACTGCGTTACGCACGCCTCGATCAACGGCACCGCCGCGTCGCGATGCCCATAGGGCACGTCCAGATAGATCGTGGCGCGCTCGGGTGCCGCGGGGACAAAGGCAGGGCCACGCGTGGCCGCGTCCACCGTTGCTGAGGCGAACACGGCCAAGGGCACGCGCAGGCGGTCGATCAGGCGTAGCAGCCCTTCGTCGTCGATGTCCGCACATGCGAGCAATGCCGACTTGGTCGCGGGCCGCAGCGCCGGCAGCGCGGCCAGCGCATGGAGCCATCGCCGTACGCTGTCGGCGTCGGCGAGCGGCTCAAGCAAACGCCACAGGTCGCCCGGCGCCGGTGGCACGGCTTCTTGCGCGACACGCAGCACCGCGTCCACGGTCTCCACCAGCGTTACGAACAGGCGGCGCACCTGGCTGACCCGTGCGCGTTGCTCGATGCGCCGCTCCGGGTACCAGGCTTGTGCCAGCGCATCGAGTTCGGGGCGGCGAAGCCGTTCAGGAGTGCAGGCAATCGCCAAGGGATTCCAAGGCCGGCCACCGCCGAACGGCGCGAGCCGATGCACTTCGCCGTGCCCGACACGCCAACCGGCGGTGGCAGCGTGCATGGTGCCATCCAGATCGATGACCAGAAGCGGCCCGGTCAGATCGCGTAGCGCGCCGCGCAGCACCTCGTGCGTGATCGGATAGCCCGGGGCGACGACCAGCAGCGACTCGCCGGGCGGCAAGGTAAGCGTGCGCAGGCCATGGCGCGAGAGCGGCGGCTGTTTGGGCCGGGTCCACGCAGGGAGCCGGCGCAGCACGCGCGCCGTATCGACGGGCGACACGGACGGCGAAGGTTCCAGCGCCCGGGTACGTCGCACCAGGCAGACCACGCCGAGCGCCCACAGCATCGGCGCCAGTGCCAGGCCGATCAGCCCAGCCACGCGAATGCGCCCGGCGTAAGGAAGGTACTCGGGCAGTTCCAGCGATTGCCAATACGCCAGCGCCAACCCGTAGTGGAGTTCCGCCAGCGGCACGCCGAGCACCAGCACGATGCAGGCGCCCGATAGATAAGGAGCGATCGCACATGCGCCCAGGCCTCCAAGGCCTGCTCCAAGGCGCCACCATCCAGGCATCATGCCGTGTCCGTGCTTGTCCAAAGCGCGGATGCTGCCACGCGCCGCACGCCTCACGGACTCGGGGCTTGGCAACTCAAAGGTTTAGATGCCGGTTAAAACGCAACCCAGGCGTGACAGCCCTGAGGGCTTTCGTAAGGCGGGAAGGTGCGGCGAATCAGCGCGCCTCGCCGGAGGCGGCCACCACCATCTCGATGTATCCCAGCACGTCGGCCAGCGGCAGGTCGAAAACCCCCGCATCGCCGTTGTCGTAGGCCTGCCGCCAGACCGCGTATCCATCCCGCCACGATTCATCGGCATCGGCGTCGCCAGCACGAGCCAGCAGGCTCGCATCCAGCGACGCGCGCGACACGGCGGCATGCTGCATGGCCGGCTGCAGACCGCCGGGCAACCGGTGGTTGCGCAGCTTCACGTCGAGGATGGAGACGTGGAAGACGTCGCCGTCTTCCGGTTCGCGATCGAGATGGCGGATGGCAACACGCGAGGCTTCCTCGCCTGGGCGGGTGCGATAGGTCCAGGCCTGGCCCACGGCGTAATCCGGTCGGGTCATTGGCGTCTCTCCTTCCTGCGAACGGCCCCGCATCATAGGGCCTGTTACCGAATTCGCGTTGTCCTAGTGCAGCCGGGTGCGGCGACCCGGATCGATATGGCTTAAACTTGCGCCCCATGAGCGCGCACCTACGCGGTGCGCATCGACGCGCGAGGCAGCGCGGCCCCACCGGCCGCTTCCCCAGCCGATCCCAGGCCACCGCGCGCGGCGCGTTGGCCCGCCCTTTTCGTCTTTGAGGTTCAGCACACCATGGTGGCACTGGCGACCGAGCACGTGATCGACGTGCATCACTGGAACGACAGCCTCTTCAGTTTCCGCACCACCCGCGACCCGGGATTCCGGTTCGAAAGCGGGCATTTCGTGATGATCGGGCTGGAAGTGGACGGCAAGCCGCTGATGCGTGCCTATTCGATTGCCAGTGCGAATTACGAAGAACACCTGGAATTCTTCAGCATCAAGGTCCAGGACGGCCCGCTCACCTCGCGCCTGCAACACCTGAAGCCGGGCGATCCGGTCATCGTGAGCCGCAAGCCCACCGGCACCCTGGTCCTCAATGATCTGAAGCCCGGCAAGCGCCTCTATCTGCTGGGTACCGGCACGGGTCTGGCGCCGTTCCTGTCGATCATCCGCGATCCGGAAACCTACGAGCGTTTCGACAAAATCGTGCTCGCCCATGGCGTTCGCCACGTCAACGATCTTGCCTACTCCGAGTACATCGAGAACGAACTGCCGAACCACGAGTACCTGGGCGAGCTGGTCCGCCAGAAGCTCATCTACTACCCGACGGTGACCCGCGAGGCATTCCGCAACCGGGGCCGGATCACCGATGCCATCGCCGACGGCGAGCTGGCCCGCGCGACGGGCCTGCCGCAACTCAACCCCGCTGAGGATCGCGTCATGCTTTGCGGCAGCCCGTCGATGCTGGAAGACGTCTGCGTGCTGCTCGATGGCGAAGGTTTCCAGGCCTCACCGCGCACGCGTGAGCCGGGCGATTACGTGATCGAGCGCGCGTTCGTCGAGAAATGACGCGCCTGGCCGGCCGGATACCCGCTCAGCGGCGTACCCGGCCCTGCCCTTCGTTGTCCCAGTAGCCAAAGATCCGCCGCGCCACGAGTTTGTAGAGGCGCTTTCCGGTCGCGCGCCACAGCCGTGAATGCGGCGCCGGCTGAGCGAGGATGCGCTGCTGCCGCGCAGAGAGACGCTCGGGCGCATACGTGCGCTTGTGTTTGAGCAGGTGACGAAGGTCTTCCCGCGCCAGCAGGCGGAACAGCGCGCCGCGGCGTCCACGTGTCCAGGCGATCTGAAAATCCACCAGGCCCGGCGAGCCGTCCTCGCGCACAAGCCAGTTCGGTTCCTTGGCGAGGTCGTTGTGCACGATGCCGCGCCGGTGCAGCACGGCGAGCAGGCGCAATGCATCGCGATAGTAAGCAGCATCGAGCGGACGCCCTACCTGCATCGGCTCGCCTGCCATGTAGCTGCGTTCGAGCACGCTGCCATTCCACGCCAGCAGGCGGGGCACGCCGTCCACGCCCTCCAGACGACGCAGGGCACGCGCCTCGCGCGCCGCGGCACGACGCGCGAACCAGCGCGCCCACCAGCGCGCCGCACCGATGTCGCGGCGAATCAGCCGCACGCCATCACGATCCACGCGCTCGATGCGGCCCAGTTCGTCGGCCTTCAGCAGGGTCACCGATTCCGTCGTCGCCGTATGCACGTGGTTCCTTCATTCATTGACGCGCTGTCCGCCATGCGGAAGCTACGCTAGGGGTATTCTGATCTAGTATTTCCGGTTGCGAGCCACGCGAAGGAGAACACGCAAGATGCCGGTGCGACACATCCTGCCGCTTTTCATCGCCGTGGCCGGGCTCGCTGCCTGCCGCGACGATACCGATCGCGCGAAGAGCGGCACCACGCCGCCTCCCGCGCAGGCAGGGTCGAACAAGGATACCCAATCCGGGCGCGAAGGCCTGTATACGATGGAGCTGAAGCTGCCCGATCTGCCACCCGAGGCGGCGCCGCTGCGCCAGGCGATCGATCACTACGTGGCGCGCCAGAAGCGGGATTTCCTCGCCACCCTCGATGCGCCCGATGCGCAGGCAAGCGCGCGCGAGCTTCCCTGGGATCTGAATCTCGACGTCGCTATCGCCTCGCGTACCGACCGCTTCATCAATGTGCAGGTGGACGGCTCCTCGTTTACCGGCGGGGCCCACCCCGCGCCCATCGTCGACAGCTTCACCTACGACGTGCGCGAGCGCCGCGTGGTGGGCATCGACGAACTCTTCACCGATCCCAAGGCGGCCGAGCGGGCCTTCGCCGCCGAAGCACGCCGCCAGTTGCTCACCGCGCTGGACGACCAGGACGAACCGCTCGCCTCCGATGCCACGCAGATCGACGAAGGCACGGCGCCGGACGCGGACCACTACCGCGTTTTCAGCCTGCTCACAGGCCCCGACGACAAGGTCCACGGCCTCACCTTCATCTTCCCGCCCTACCAGGTGGCGTCGTACGCCGCCGGTCCGCAGGCCATCGACGTGCCGAGCGAAGCGTTCTCCGCGCTTCTCAAGCCCGAGTATCGCGAGGCCTTCCGTTGATGGAGCTGTTTCTCTACCTGCTCGCTGCCGCGCTCATCGTCGGTGGCGTGGCAGGCGCGATCCTGCCCGTGCTGCCGGGCATTCCGATGATCTTCGGTGGCATCTGGCTTGCCGCGGCCGTGGACGAGTATCGCCACCTCGGCTGGGGCTGGCTGCTGGCGATCGGCATCGTCGGCGCGGTGGGCGTGGCGCTGGACTTTATTTCCGCATCGCTCGGTGCGAAACGCATCGGTGCCAGTTCACGCGCCCTTTGGGGGGCAGGCGTAGGCACCACCATCGGCATGTTTTTCGGCATACCCGGCCTGCTGATCGGCCCCTTTGCCGGCGCGGTCGCAGGCGAGCTGTGGTCGGGTCAAAGCGTGCTGCGCTCCGCGCACGTGGGCATGAGTACCTGGGTCGGCATGCTGGTGGGCATCCTCGCCAAGGTGGTGATCTCGTTTTTGATGATCGGCATGGCGGGGCTGGGGATGCTTTTCAGCTAACCGGCCATGGGGCACATTGGCGCTGGGCCGCCGCAACCGCTAGTCTCGCCGGACTTCACTGGGGAGACACGCATGTTCCGACGACTCACCCTCGCCGCCGCCGTGACCTTCGCGGTCGGCAGCCTGCACGCCGAGACCGCCACGCAACCCGCCTGGATCGCCCGCAGCAACGCCGACGCACAGCCGCTGCTCGACGTCACCGCGCGGTTCAGTCCCGAATCGGCCACCGACATCGGCCTCAAGGGTTACGACGAGAAAACGGTGGACCTCGGCCCCGACGTGGACAAGCGCCAGCGCGCGGCTCTCGTGGCAGTACGCGACACCGTGAACAAGCGCCTCGCTGTGGAGAAGGATCCCAACGTGAAGCAGGATTTGCAGATCCTGCTCAAGCAGATCGACGGCAGCATCAAGGGCATCGATCTGAACGGGAAATACCTGCTTCCCTGGTACGACGCGGGACAGATCGTCTTCAGCGGCGAATTCTCGCTGCTCAACGCCGAGAGCACCCCGGAACAGAACAAGGCGGCCCTGGGTCGCCTGAAGTGCTACGTGGGCATCGCGCCGGGCTGTACGGCACTGGTCGACCAGGCACGTGCACGGACCACGGAAAAACTCAGCGATACGAAGCTGCTCGGCCCCGTGAAGGCCGACGTGGAGCAGAAGCTGGGCAATACGCAGCGCTACGTCGACGGCATCCGCAAGCTGTTTGCGGAAAAGAAGATCGCTGGCAGCGACGAGGCGATGGCCAAGCTCGACCAGCAGCTCAAGGATTACAACGCGTGGGTGAAGAAGGTGGTGCTCCCGCGTGCACGCACGGACTTCCGGCTGCCCGAGCCACTCTACGCATATAACCTCGAACAGGTCGGTCTGGACATTTCACCGCGCGAACTCATCGACCGCGCGCAGCTCGAGTTCATGGAAACCACGTACGCCTTGCAGATGCTCGCGCCCGTGGTGGCGAAAGCCGAAGGCCTCCCCGATGGCGACTACCGCGACGTGCTGAAGGCGCTCAAGAAGAAGCAACTCGCGAAGGACAAGGTCGAGCCCACGTACCACGCGGTCATCGGCAAGATCGAGGACACCATCCGCGCGCAGCGCATCGTGGAGCTGCCGAAGCGCGAGATGGCGATGCGACTTGCCTCCGAAGCCGAGAACGCACGCACGCCGGCACCGCATATGGACCCGCCTCCGTTCGTCGGAAACACGGGCCAGCGCGGCACCTTCGTGCTCACCACGGGCAATCCGCCCGCGGATGGCGACAAGACCCAGACCTACGACGACTTCACCTTCGAGGCCGCAGCCTGGACGCTCACGGCGCACGAGGGCCGCCCGGGGCACGAGCTGCAATTCGCCGCGATGGTGGAACAGGGGGTGTCGCTCACGCGCAGTCTGTTCGCCTTCAACAGCGTGAACGTGGAAGGCTGGGCGCTGTATGCGGAAGCGGAGATGATGCCGTACGAGCCGCCGGCCGGACAGTTCATCGCACTGCAATTCCGCTTGCTGCGCGCGGCGCGCGCGTTCCTCGATCCGATGCTCAACCTGGGCATGATCACGCGGGATCGCGCACACGACATCCTGGTTCATGACGTAGGCCTGTCCGAGCCGATGGCGCGGCAGGAACTGGATCGCTACACGCTGAACTCGCCCGGTCAGGCCACCGCCTATTTCTATGGCTACAGCCGCATCCTGGAACTGCGTGCGGAAACGCAGACCCGGCTCGGCACGAAGTTCGACCGCAAGGCGTTCAACGACTTCCTGATCGCGCAAGGCCTGCTGCCGCCGGATCTGCTCGCCGAAGCCGTGCGCACGCAGTTCGTCCCGGCGCAGGAAAAGAAGTCCCCGTAAGGGCCGCTCCGCTCTAACGGTGAGAGGCCAACGAAGCAAAGGTGGGAGCCACCCTGGTGGCGAAAAGCCAACGAAGCGGTGTAGCGGCGAGGCAAGCCCCATCGCCAGCAGGCTGGCTCCCACCGACAAGCCTCTCGCTGTCCTCAGCGGTCGGACGCCCCGGGGATCACGTACAGCAGCACCGCCAGATAGTGCAGCACGCTGCCGACCAGCACGAAAAGGTGCCAGATCGCGTGGTGATAGGGCAGCCGGCGCGCGACGTAGAACGGCACGCCGGCCGTATAGGCAACGCCGCCACCGAACAGCAGCACGAGGCCGCCGGTAGGTACGTTGGCGCGAAGCGGTTCCACCGCGACCAGCGCGACCCAACCCATGGCCACGTACATCGCCACGGCGGCCTTGCGATAGCGCTTGAGCAGACCCAGTTCGGCCGCGCTGCCGATCAGCGCGAGCGCCCAGATCGTGCCAAACAATCCCCAACCCCATGCGCCGGGCAAGGCCAGCAGGGTGAAGGGCGTGTACGTGCCGGCGATGAGCAGGAAGATGGCGATGTGATCGAGTGTGCGCAGCACGCGCTTGGCAGCCACGCCAGGCACGGAGTGATAAAGCGTCGACGCCGTGTACAACAGAATCAGCGTCGTGCCGAACACTGAACTGGCGACGACGGCTCGTGCGTCGCCCTGCATGGCCGAGAACGCCACCAGCACAGCCAGCCCCGCGATGCTGAGCACCCAGCCGATGCCATGAATCACGCTGCTGGCAATCTCTTCGCCGAACGGATAGCGCGGTTGTGCGCTGTCGATGACCATCACTGACTCCACGAGAACCCGTATCCGAGGGTACCCGATGCGACGGGTTATCGAGAACCGCTCGCAACGAGCGCGGCAATTGACCGCGACGTCCTGTCGGTGTTCCATGGCGCCATGACCCTCGAATTGCTCGTGCACATCCCCCGTCTGCCACCCCAGGGCGCCGGCCTTCGCGCAGCGCTCGCCATGGCGTCGCGCCTGGGCGCGCGGCTCGACGCGATGCATGTGGTGGATCTTCCCGCCGCCGCGTTCACGGTGCCGGAAGCAGTCCCTATGCAACTGGACGCGGTGCGACAACGTGCCAGCGATGCCAAGGCGGTAGCGAGCGATTGGGCCACCCTCCTCCAGTCACGCAGGCTGCAGGGCAACTGGCGGGTGGGCAACGGCGATACGGTGACCTTGCTGGCCCATGCCTCGGCCGGCTACGACCTTGTGGTCATGGAGCGCTCCTCGACGATGCGTGGCGATGCCCCGGTCGGATTCGGCGTCGTTTCGCGCACCGTCTTCGCCTCGAGCCGCGGCGTGCTCGTGGTGCCCGAGGCCGCGCCTGTGGAGACGCTCGGCGATCACGTGCTCGTGGCGTGGAGCGGTAGCCGTGAGTCCGCCCTCGCGGTGCGCTCGTCGTTGCCCCTGCTGCGCAAGGCGTCGCGGGTGACCGTGATCGACGGCAGCCGCGACGAGGACGTCGGCACCTGCGCTCTGCCGGATACCGACATCTGCGGCTGGCTGCAGACCCATGGGGTCACAGCCGAGGTGCGCCGCCTCGACGACGCGGCGCTGCCGTCGCCGGGCCCCGCCCTGCTGGAACTGGCGCACGCGGAGAACGCGGATCTCATCGTCATGGGCGCATGGGGTCGGTCACGACTGTCGGAAATGGTGCTCGGCGGCACCACGCGCTACCTCTTCATGCAGTCCGACGTACCGATGCTCGTGGCGCACTGACGGCCGCCTGGACGTCCATACATCCCTATTGCAAGTTCTCGCAACGCACGCCTAATCTGCAACCGGACCCGAACACGATCCCCGCCGGCCCCCACCGGCCGTGTTCCCGACCGCGCATCACCTTCCCCCCACGTTGCAGGAGGTGGCTCATGTCGTTCGCTCGTCCGCAGTCCCTGGCCGGAGTCCATCCGGATACCGTCCGCATCGTCGCCATGAGTGCGGCCATTGCGCTCAATGCCGCCGCCCTGCTTGCCGTGATGCGGCCCATAGTGGCGACGTTGTCGCCTGCCCCGCTCCCATCGCCGACCATTCGCCTGATCGACCATCCGGTGGAGCCAACGGTGGTTCCACCTCCATCGATTCTTCTGAAGCCCCTTCCACCGAAGGTACAGGCGCAACCCACCCGGACGCCGAAGACGGTCGAAGTCGTGCCGCAACAGGTGCAGGCACCGAGCGACGAAGGGCATGTGCCCGTAACGCTCACGACGCCGACCGAGGTGGCCCCGACGTCACCCACCACCGAACAGGCAGCACCAGCGGAGGAACGGCTGGCCTACGTCTCGGCACCCGTCCCGGCATATCCACGCGCGGCGATCGGCGCCCGCATGCAGGGCACGGTGACGCTCCGCGTGCTGGTCGACGAAACGGGCAAGCCTATCGATGTGGTCGTGGAGAACACCAGCGGCCACGAACTGCTCGACAAGGCGGCGCGCGATCAGGTCCTGGCCCGGTGGCGATTCCAGCCAGCCACCGCGAACGGCCATGCAGTCAAGGCGTGGGCGCGTGTGCCGATCACCTTCGACCTGCGTCATACCTGACGAAACCGGGAGGGCGCCGCGCTGCGGTCCCTCCCTTTCCGCGCCGGTGATCAGCGCGGCATGACCACCACGTCGGGCTTGCGGTTGGCCCGGGCGATGGCCCAGACCAACAGGGCCAGAAGCCCCACGGGGATCAGGATGGGCAGCAGTGCCACCATCACGACCGGCGCCACGAGCAGCATCACCACGCCGCCGATCACGGCGCCCAGGATGCTGCCGAGCAGGCTGAACACACCGCCGATGATGCCGAAAGCGAGCTTCAGCACCGCGCCGACCAGCGCAAAGACCAGGCAGAAGCCCGCGGCGAGGATGACGAGCGAGGTAAGGACGATCATGGCGGTTCTCCGTGGACGGGACGACCGCGCGAGGGCGGTCGCCGGTTCGATGCACGGTTTCGTGAAAGGGTTTAACCCTCTCGCGAAAGCCCGAGGTTACGACGGTTTAACAGGCCCCATGCTCCACTCCCCGCCAGTCGATCTACCGGACGCGCCTTCATGGGCAAGCGTTTTTCCATCATCCGAACCTTGCGCGACATCGCGTTCGACCTGTCGGACGCCGCACACCCCGACCTCGCCTCCATGGGGCGCGAGATCGGGCGCGTGTTGCATGGTCGCAGCACCGAGCTGGCCTCCACGCTGGGCCCGCTGCGCGAGCGTCGACGCGGGTTCGAGCGCTGGATGCTGGCCGAGCGGACGCGTCCGCCCGTCAGTGTGCTGGTGCTCGCGTGGCCGCCGGGCTATGCCACGCCGGTGCACGATCACGGTGGGCTATGGGGCCTCGAGGCCACCATCGCGGGCGCTATCGAAGTGGAGTCCTTCGATAAGGACGACGCCGATGCCTCGCTGCGCAGCACCGGCCGGACGTGGCTGGGCCCTGGGGATGCCACGTGGTTCGACGCCACCGAGCAGCATGCCCATCGATGCCGCAATTTGTCGCGGCACGACACAGCCCTCACGCTTCACGTATACGGTGGCGATCTGGCACAGTACCTCGCGTATGAGCAGCCCGGTCCCTCCGGACACTGGATCGCACGACCGAGGCAATCGATCATTGCGGGACGCCTGACGGCCTGACGGTCTCACGGCCCTCCACCCCCCAAGAACGGGCGAAGGACCAAAGCATGTTTCACAAGGTCGCCATCATTGGCGGTGGCGCAGCAGCGGCGACGCTGGTGAGCGAGTTGTTGGAGCGACGCACACCGCGTCCGCTCCATCTCGACTGGTATTGCGGCGCTCCGGGCGCCGGTCGCGGCGTGGCTTACGGCACGCCGTCGGAACGCCATCTGCTCAACGTACGCGCCGCGTCGATGGGCATGTTCGTCAGCAAACCCGGTGGGTTCCTCGAATACGCCCAGGCGCTCGATCCCACCGTGAAGGGCTCGGACTTCCTGCCGCGGCGCATGTACGGCGATTTCCTGCAGTCGCGCGTCACGCAGGCGGTGAAGAACGCCCCCTCGCTCGGTCACGACGTCAACGTGTTGCCCTTTCCCGCCGATTCGCTGGTGCCTTCGGCGGACGGCGTCACCATCGGCTACGGCGACGAGACCTCCCAGGCCGACGCCGCGGTGCTCGCCATCGGCTCGCTGCCACCGCGCCCGTTGCCCGGCGTGGAAGACGCCGCCATCGCGAGCGGCCGTTACGTCACCGATCCCTGGCCGTTCCTCGCCTCGGCCGAGGACGACGATCGCCCGTTGCGCGTGCTGGTCATCGGCCTCGGCCTCACGGCTGTCGATGTGCTGCTGGAGCTGTCCAGTCGCTGGCCCAACGCACACTTCGATGCGCTGTCGCGCCATGGCAAGTTGCCCGAACCGCATCTCTCCGCCGCGTCGGCACCCAACGACGATGGCGGCGAACTGATCGAATCCATGCGCGACGATCCGAATCTGCGCGTCTGGCTGCGCCGTCTGCGCGACGCCGCCGCACAGGCCGAGGACTGGCGCACGGTAGTGGACGGCATGCGTCCGCATACGCAGTCGCTGTGGCGCGAACTGCCTGCCAAGGAACGCGCACGCTTCCTGCGCCACGCCCGCTGGGCGTGGGAGCGGGCACGCCATCGCATGCCACCGCAGGTCGCGGCACGCGTCGCGGCGCTCGAAGCCGAAGGTCGTCTGCACCGGGGTCGCGGTCGCATGCGCTCGGTTCACCTCACGCCGCAAGGCAAGCTCGACGTGGCGAGCGCCGTGCCCGGTGGCAATGAAACGATTGCCGGGTACGACATCGTGATCCAGACCGTGGGTCTCAACACCGATACGCAGCGCACCGAGCACCGCCTCATTCGTCAGTTGGTGCTCGGTGGTCTCGTGACGCCGGACCCGCAAGGGCTGGGCCTCGCGGCGCTGCCGGACGGTCATCTGCTGGACGGTGCGGGCAAGCCCCGGGCGAACCTCTTCGCCATCGGCAGTCTCCTGCGTGGTGCGTTGTGGGAATCCACGGCAATCCCCGAGATCCGCAAGCAGGCGCAGGGCGTGGCGAACATGCTTCTCGCCGAAAAGCCGGAACGCGTCGCGGCACGCTGAATCGCGTGGCCGCCCCGCCGCTGGAGCGTGCTCCAGCGGCGATTACTTTCATCAGGTGCAAGAGGCCGCAACGAGCGGTGCACGCCGTTCGATGGCAACGCTCGCGATCGTCGCCAGCAGCCCCGCCACGGTGACCGCCGCGCCAGCAAGGCTCACCACCGGCATGGCATAGCCCGCGGCAAGCACGGCGCCACCCAACCACGCCCCACCGGCATTGCCGAGATTGAAGGCGGCAATGTTGAGCGTGGACGCCAGATTCGGTGCCTCGCCCGCCACGTGCACGACACGCGACTGCAGCGGCGCGACCGTGGCGAAGGCCGCGATGCCCCACACGAACACCGTGACGATAGCGCCGACCGTCGAGTGCATGGTCCATGCGAACAGAACCAGCAGGAGTGTCAACACCACAAGGATGCCCGCCAGCGACGGCATGAGCTTCCAGTCCGCCAGACGACCGCCAAGGATGTTGCCCAACGTGGTACCTAGCCCGAACAGCACCAGCACGGCGCCGGTCCAGTGCGGGCTGATGTGCGACTGCTGCTGCAGGATCGGGGCGATATAGGTGAACACGGTGAACACGCCGCCGAATCCGAGCACCGTCATGCCCAGGGCGATGAGCACCTGCGGCTCGCGCAGTACGCGCATCTCGCGCGCCATGTGCGGCGCCTTCAGCCCCGGCAAGGCCGGAACGAAACGCGCCACCGCGAACGCCGCGGCCACGCCGAGGCCGGTCACCGCCCAGAACGTCGCCCGCCAACCGGCCCATTGGCCGAGAAAGGTGCCAAAGGGCACGCCCAGCACGTTCGCCAACGTGAGGCCCGCGAACATGAGCGCGATGGCACGCGAGCGCTGGCTGGTCGGGACGAGGTGCGCGGCTACCACGGCACCGATGCCGAAGAACGAGCCGTGGCAGAACGCGGCGACGATACGCGCCACCATCAGCACGCCGTAGCTCGGTGCCACGGCACAGAGCAGGTTGCCGACGATGAACAGGCCCATCAGCAGAAGCAGAGCGCTCTTGCGCTCCAGCCTCGCGGTCAGCGCGGCGAGAATGGGAGCGCCCACTGCCACGCCGAGGGCGTAGCCGGACACCAGCATGCCTGCGGCGGGAATGTCCACGCGGAGGTCGGCCGCCACTTCGGGCAGCAGACCCATGATCACGAATTCGGTGGTGCCGATGGCGAAAGCCGCCACGGCGAGTGCCATCAGTGGCAGGCGGGACGAAGGGAGGTTCATGGGTTAGGCTCGGTGGAAAGCGATACCGCCCATTGTCCCGACATGAGAACCATGCAAAAACGCTCCCTGGCGCCAAAGACTGTTGCCGCAGATGCGAAAGTGGGGGTCACTGCGCCGTGATCGCCACTGTCATCGCCATCACGGCACTCGCCCTGCATGTGGCGGGCGTGTTCGCCGCCATGCATGCCGTCATGCATACGCGCACCGCGCAGGGAGCATTCGCCTGGGTGCTGGGCCTGGTCCTGCTTCCCTACGTGACCCTGGTGCCTTACCTGTTCCTGGGTTCCAGCCACTTCGGCGGATACGTGGACCTGCATCGGCAGCGGCAGTCGCGCTTCTTCGTGCTGCATGAGGAGGCCGCGCAGTCCACCTGGCTCGGCACGCTGGCCCACTCGGAACCCGTGCGCGACGCCCGCTACGACGCGATCGGGCGGATGCTGAAGACGGCGATGCACGGCGGCAACGCGCTGTCTCTGCACGTAGACGGCGAAGCAGCCTTCACGGCTATGTTCGAAGCGATCGCACGCGCGGAACGCTATGTGCTGGTGCAGTTCTTCATCATCCACGACGACGTGCTGGGCCGTCGCCTGCGCGACGCCTTGCTCGAACGGGCCGCCGCGGGCGTCGAGGTCTGTCTTCTCTACGACAGCGTCGGCAGCCACGCCTTGCCCGACGCGTACGTCGATCGGCTCCGCGACGGAGGCGTGCGCGTGCGCCGCTTCGCCACGCGTCGCTGGCGCAACCGCTTTCAGCTGAACTTCCGCAATCATCGCAAGGTGCTCGTGATCGATGGCGTGCGCGGCTTCGTCGGCGGGCTCAATGCCGGCGACGAATACCTGGGTGCAAAGCCGCCGCTGTCGCCATGGCGCGACACCCACATGCAGATCGAAGGCCCCGCCGTGGCCGACCTCCAACGTGCGTTCGCGGAAGACTGGTACTGGGTCACCGGCGAGCGCCCGCCGCATGCACCGCCACCGGAACGCTGTGGCCGTGCAGCAAGCATGATCGTCGCGACGGGCCCGGCTGACCGGCAGGAAAGCTGCTCGCTGTTCTTCACCCAGGCGATCCACGCTGCGACGAAACGCGTGTGGATCACCACGCCCTACTTCGTGCCGGACCAGGCCGTATTCGGCGCGTTGCGCCTGGCGGTGTTCCGCGGTGTGGACGTACGCATCCTCATTCCGTCCCGCCCCGATCACCGCACGGTCTTCATGGCGTCCACGCTCTACGCGCATGAAGCCATCGTGGCGGGTATCCGCATGTTCCGCTACCAGCCGGGCTTCGTGCATCAGAAGGTGATGCTGATCGACGACGACACGGCGGTCGTCGGCAGCATGAATCTCGACAACCGCAGCTTCCGGCTCAACTTCGAGATCGCAGCGTTGAACGTCGACCAAGCCTTTGCCGCCGACGTCGAGGCCATGCTCGAAGCCGACTTCGCAAGAAGTGACGAAGTGAATCCCAACGACTATCGACGGCTCTCGTATTTCCGCCGCGTGGCGCTGCACGTCGCACGATTGTTCGACCCCATCCTCTAGGGATAGGGTGACGTTCGTACCTTGCGCACACCGGCCGTTCGCGCCAGTCTTGCGACACGCCAATGGCGTCGCGCGCAACGCGCACTCCCTCACACCGGCCCTGGGAAACCCGTCCACATGCTTCGCATTCTTGCCGCTCTCACTGCCATGGTCGCGACTGCTGCCGCAGCCGATCCTTCCCATTTCGTCGAACGCTCGGTCGATCTGCACGGCAAGACCTACCGCTACCAGGTCTTCGTTCCCGCCGATCTGCACAAGCCGCCCGCGGTGGTGCTGTTCCTCCACGGTAGTGGCGAGCGCGGCAACGACAACCAGAAGCAGATGTCGCAGGGCCTGCCGCCGTGGTTGAAGCAACACACCGATTTTCCCGCGGTCGTCGTGATCCCGCAGGCGCCCGATGACACCGAATGGACCGATCCCGCCGACACCGCGCTGGCCATGGCCGCGTTGGAGAAAAGCGTGAAGGAATTCCACGGCGATCGTAAGCGCCTCTACGTCACCGGCCTGTCCATGGGCGGCTATGGGGCGTGGCAACTCGCGGTGGATCATCCGGGCACGTTCGCGGCTGCGGCCATCATCTGCGGGGGCATCGAGGTGCTCGATCCCGAAGATCGCGATCTCTACGTGCATGCACCGAAAGGCAGCGATCCGTTTGCCTGGGTGGCCGAACACATCGGCAAACTACCGGTTTGGATCTTCCATGGTGGCGACGACAACGTCGTGCCCACCGAGCAGTCGCGCAAGATGCATGCGGCGCTGGTCAAGCTCGGCAAGGACGTGAAGTACACCGAGTTTCCCGGTGTGAATCATGGTTCGTGGGAGAAGGCGTATGCCACGCCGGATCTGTGGGACTGGATGTTCAGCCACACGCTGTAATCGCAGCAGGCAGGCATGCGCCAGTCAGGACTGGCGCATGCTCGCGAAGAGGCGCTTCAAGCCGCCGGAGAACATGGCCCAACCCAGGCACACGCCCACCAGCGCGCCGACGAACTCGAAGAACACGCGCAGGCCGATCGCGTCCGGATCGTGCACGGCGGCAAGCTTGGCCTTCAACAAGGTCAGCGACTGCAACGGCGCCATGTTGAAATAGAACAGATCCCACATGTCCTGGCCCGAGGCCAGCGCCACGGCAAAGACGTAGGCAATGGCGAGTTCCTTACCCGGGCTCCAGCCGTCGTTCCTGACGATGGCACGCAGCACACCGTAGGCGATGATGCCCACGAGCAAGGCGATGGCGCCCGTTTCCAAGGCACCCACCATGCCGTAGCCCATCCAACTGCGATCGTATGGCATGCGGAACCTCTAGCGGGGGGACAGGCGCATTATGCCCGGGCGCCGGCTCGCTTATCCCGCCCTTCGATATCACGACCGAAACGCAGGTACAGCGAAGCGGCCAGCAAGGCGGCGGCGAGCGCGGCGAAGCCGGCCAGCAGGAAGATCGCAGGATAGTCATAACGCCCCGCGATCCAGCCGCCCACGGGTCCCGTGAGGCCCAGGGCCACATCGAGGAAAACCGAATACGCGCCCAGTGCGGCACCCCGGTTGTGCGTGCTGACGCGCCCCACCGCTTCCACGCCCAGCGCCGGAAACACCAGCGCGAAACCCGCGCCCGTCAATGCGGCACCCATCAGGGCGGCGTGCGGCGTGGTGCCCTGCCAGAGCAGGACGAGTCCCACACACTCCACGATCAGCGACGCCATCGCCACGCGATAACCGCCGAACCGATCGATCGCGTTGCCAAAGACCAGGCGTATGCCGATGAAGCAGCCGCCGAACACGGACAGCGACAGCGCCGCGTCCGCCCAGTCGCGGCTCGCGTAGTAAAGGGCCACGAAGGTGGACAGCGAACCGAAACCGATGGAGCCCAGGGCCAGCCCGATGCCATAGGGCATCACGCGAGTGAGCACGCTCTTGAACGGAAGACGCTCGCCATGGCTCGGCGCAACGCGCGCTTTCCACAGCGCGAACGGCAAGGCCACGAGACCCAGCGCGAAGGTCAGGATACCCAGGGCGATGAACCCGTGATCGCGCGCCAGCATCACGCCGAGCGGCGCACCCAGTGCAATCCCGCCATAGGTGGCGATGCCGTTCCAGGAGATCACCCGTGCGGTGTGCTCGCCGCCGATGCCGCCGATGCCCCAGGTGATCGATCCCGTGCTCACCCAGCTTTCCGCAAATCCCAAGCCGAGTCGGCTCAACAGGATCAGCGCGAGGGCGAGCGCAGGGATGGTCGGCACCAGCGCTGCCAGCGCCAGGAACAACCCCGACAGAGCCAGCACCACGAGACCTGCCACGACGGTACGTTTCGGCCCCATCGCATCCGCCATGCGTCCCGCATGAGGGCGACTGAGCAGCGTCGCAAGATACTGCGCGCTCACCGCCAGCCCGGCCACGATCGTCGAATAACCGAGATCGAGATGCGCGAATCCCGGCAGGACGGCCAGCGGAATACCGATGCAGAGGTAACAAACGAACGAGAAGACGACCGCCGAAAGAATTCGCGCGGTCACCGCAAGTCGCCGACCACGATGGGGGACGAGAGAAGGAAGGGACATGGCGACGGATTATAGCGTCACGTTGTTGCAGCGCGTCATTGCCGATCTGCCTGAGTTGGCAGTTGTTTGAGCTGTGGCGGTAGCCATGCCTCGGTGGGAACCATGCCTCGGTGGGAACCATGCCTCGGTGGGAACCATGCCTCGGTGGGAACCATGCCTCGGTGGGAACCATGCCTTCGGTGGGAACCATGCCTTCGGTGGGAACCATGCCTTCGGTGGGAACCATGCCTTCGGTGGGAGCCAGCCTGCTGGCGATGGGCGCTTGCCGCGAGCACCCATCGCCAGCAGGCTGGCTCCCACCATGTCTCTCTCCACCATGGCTGACTCCCACCATGTTTATCCCCACCATGTTTATCCCCACCATGGTTAGGTCCCACCATGGTTAGGTCCCACCATGACTAGGTCCCACTGTGGCTAGCTCCCACCATGACTGGTTCCACTTTGGCTGGTTCTCACTAAGGCTGGCCCCACCATGGCAAACCTCGGCCCATCACTGCAGGTGCACGGGTTCGCCGCTGTGCAACGATTCGCGCAGGGCCACGGCGATGCGCGTCGCCTCCACCGCGTCGTCCATGGTGAGATCGAACGGCGTACCGTCCAGCACCGCGTCGACGAAGTGACGCGCCTGCGTAACGAAGGCCGGCGAGAAGCGCTCGTAGAACGTCGGCAGCACGGTGTTGCGCACGCCGGACGCATCCGCGATCTCCACGCGATCTGCGCGCGGATTGCGGCCCACGCTCACACGGCCGGCGGTGCCGATCACGTCGGTATGCGTGTCGTGCCCATGCGCCTGCGTTCGCGACGCGTAGAACATCGCCATGCGTCCGCCTTCGAACTCGACGATGCCCACGCCGTTGTCCACGTCGCCCATGGCCTCCAGCGCCGGATACATCGCCACGGTACCGGCGCCGTATGCCTTGATCGCCTTCGGCCGGCCGAGCAGCCAGCGCGCGAGGTCCACATCGTGCACGCTGCAATCGAGGAAGATGCCGCCGCTGGTCGGCGCGAACTTCACGAAAGCGCCGGTCGGATCGGCGAGGTCCGTCGTCTGCGAATAGACGAGGAACGGACGCCCGATGCCGCCTGCCTCGATGTGCTGAAAGGCGTGTCGATAGCTTTCGTCAAAGCGCCGCACGAAGCCGACCATGGCACGCTTCGCCGCATGCTCGGCATGCCGCGCCGTGCGACGACAGTCGTCGAGTGACAGCGAAAGCGGCTTCTCGCAGAACACGTGCTTACCAGCGTCCAACGCTTGCTCGATCTGAGTGGCGTGCAGCGACGTAGGTGTCACGAGGAACACCGCATCGAGGGAGGGGTCCGCAATCAGTTGCTCGAAGCTCTCGTGAACCACTTGCACACCCAGCGTGTCGCGCGCCCACGCCCGCTCGTCATCCATCGGGCTGCAAACGGCCACCAGTTCCGCCCGCGGAACGTTGCGAGCAAGATTTTCGGCGTAGCGCTGCCCAAGCCGGCCGAGGCCGGCGAGACCGATCCGTAACGTGCTCATGGACGCACTCCTCAGATGGCGACCTGCACGACTTGGCCTTCGCGCCACGAACGGGCGGCGGCCTCGGCCAGTTCCAGCGCCTTGATGCCGTCGGCGATCGTGGTACGCACGGGCGTGCCGTCCGACAACGCGTCGAAGAAATGGGCGATTTCAGCGGCATAGGCTTCCCGGTAACGCTGCAGGAAGAAATGCTCCGGAAGATCGTGCGCGATGTGCGCGGCGGTATGCGACACGACCTGCGTAGGCGCCACATTGCCGGCTTGCAGCATGCCCTTGCTACCGAGCACTTCGAAGCGCTGGTCGTAGCCGTACGCGGCGCGGCGCGAGGTATTGATCTGGCACAGCCGACCCTGCTTCGTGCGAATGGTGACCGCCGTGGTATCGATGTCGCCGGCCTCCTGGATGGCCGGGTCGGTGAGGCAGCTGCCCATGGCATGCACGCTCACCGCTTCGTCGCCCAGAATCCAGCGGAAGATGTCGAAGTCGTGGATCAGCATGTCCTTGAAGATGCCGCCCGAACTCTTGATGTAGTTCACCGGCGGTGCCCCCGGATCGCGGCTGGTGACCACCAGCACTTCCGGCGTGCCGATCTCGCCATCGTCCAGACGCTTCTTGAGCGACGAGAACGTCGGATCGAAGCGGCGCTGGAACGCGATCATGCAGACCACGCCCGCCTTCTCCACGGCCGCCTGGCACGCGCGTGCCCGCTCCACGTCGAGATCGACCGGCTTCTCGCAGAAAATGGCCTTGCCCGCTGCCGCAGCGCGATGGATGAGGTCGGCATGGGTATCGGTGCTCGACCCGATCACGACGGCGCCCACGGCCGGGTCGCTCAGGGCCTCGTCGATCCCGGCCACCTTGGCGCCATGCGCGCTCGCAAGTTCCTGCGCCGAAGGGGCGTGCACGTCGACCACGTAGCGCAGCCGCGCTTGTGGATGCCGCGCCACGTTGCCAGCATGGATCTTGCCGATGCGGCCGGCACCGAAAACCGCTACTTCAATCATCGTATTCTCCTCGGGGAAGCGTTTCTTCGACTGTGAGTTCGAGCTTGTAGGCCAGCGCGACGAACAGCGCCTGGCAGAGACACATGGTGCTGGTGAGGCCGCGGAACGCGAAGGCACTGCCCTCCTTCACCTTGAGCAGCACGTCCGAATGCCGGGCCAACGGCCCGAGGTCGCTCTCGGTGATGGCGAGCACGTTGGCACGATGTTGCTGCGCCACCCGCATCGCGTAGAGCGTTTCCTTGCCGAACGGCGGAAAACTGATGGCGATCAGCGCATCGCCTTTGCCGATGCTGCGCAGTTGTTCACGGAACATGCCGCCCAGTCCGCTGACGAGGTGTACGCGCTTCGGCGTGTGTTGCATGGCATAGGCGATGTACGTGGCGATCGCGAAGGAACGCCGCACGCCGATGACGTAGATGTTTTCGGCGTTGGCGAGCAGATCCACCGCCTTCTGGAAGCGTGTTTCGTCCAGTTCCGTCGCCAGCTCGTCGAGTCCAGCGCGGCTGGCATCGATGAAACGCGAGGCGATCTCCACGGTCGGCATGTCGCGGGTACGGCCTTTGACCACGCTACGGATACGCTGCTGGTAGCTGCGTGCAGGCGCCGTCTGCGCCGTCCACGCATCGCGGAATACCGCCTGCATTTCGGAGAACCCGGAATAGCCGAAGCGCTGGGCGAAGCGCACGACCGCCGACGCATGCACGCCGCAACCTTCGGCGATCTCGCCCACGCGCTGGAGCATGATCGATCCGCGATGTTCTTCGAGGTACCGGGCCACGCCCTGCAACTGCCGGGGCAGAGCTTCGAATTCCTCGGCAATGCGCTGCATGAGGAGATCGGCTTCGCTGCGTTTGGGCATGGGAGGCTCCGAGGGTGACCGGCGGCATTCAAGCACGGGATGGAATGTTTTTTCCATTTATTTTTTTGCTGCAATGCAAATTGCACGATGCGAAAAGCCGGTCCATGCTCGGCTCGCTTTCGGCACCACGCGGCCCCCAGGCCGCATCGCACCTCGTCACCCATCCAACGGCCGCGCAGCGGCCACCTGTGGAGGCACCATGCGATCCAAACTGTTCCACGCCTCGTTGGCGGCAGCCCTGGCCCTCGGTCTCGGCTTTACCGCCCCCGCCTCGCAGGCGGCCCCCGGCGACCGCTACGTCCTGGTTACCCACGCCGCCGATTCCGATTCCTGGTGGAACACCATCAAGAACGCCATCAAGCAGGCGGGCGAGGACTTCGGCGTCGACGTCGACTACCGCGGCTCCGGCAATGGCGACCTGAGCGAAATGGCACGCCAGCTGGAGTCGGCGGCCGCACGCAACTACAAGGGCGTGTCGTTCGATATCGCCAGCTATGCGGTACTGAAGGCGCCCGCCGCCAAGATCACGGCCAAGGGCATTCCTATCGTCACCATCAACTCCGGCACCCCCGAGGAGAGCAAGAAGCTCGGCGCGATCATGCACGTGGGCCAGGGCGAGTACGACGCGGGCAAGGCGGCGGGCGAACGCGCCAAGACAGCCGGTGTCACGAGCTTCGTCTGCGTGAACCACTACGCGACGAACAACGCATCGTTCGAGCGCTGCCAGGGCTTCGCGGATGCCATCGGCGTGAAGGACTGGCGCAAGACCTCGATGATCGACACGGGCATGGACCCGACGGTCGTCGCCAGCAAACTCAGCGCTTACCTGCGCAGCAATCCGAAGACCCAGGCCATTCTCGCGCTCGGACCCAACGCGGCCGAACCCGCAATCAAGGTGGTCCAGGACATGCACCTGGCCGGCAAGATCAACTTCGGCACCTTCGATCTCTCGCCCGCGATCATCAACGGCATCAAGTCCGGCACGATCCAGTACGCCATCGACCAGCAGCCCTACCTGCAGGGCTACATGGGCATCGCGGCACTCGTGATCGCGCATGACCAGAACACGAAGGACCCGGCGAAGATCATCGCGGCGCTCAAGGCCAATCCGAAGTTCCAGGCGCGCCTCAAGCAGTACGACCTGAAGCCCGTGTACACCGCGACCGGCGTCAGCTCCGGCCCGGCGTTCGTCACCAAGGACAACGTGGCGACGGTCGAGAAGTACGCCGGTCAGTACCGCTGATCGCAGGAGCACCGTCCATGAGCGTCATCAACGAGAGCGTCACCACCATGATCCAGGCCAAACGCGCGAAAGCGCCGGAGGAAGCGGTACCCACGGATGAACGCGTACGGAAGATCTCTCCGTGGCGCGTGCTGCTCGACAGGCCCGAACTGGGCTCCATCGCGGGCACCGTGCTCGTCTTCGCCTTCTTCGGCATCTTTGCCGGCGGCTCGGGCATGTTCGCGCTCGATGGCGTCATCAACTGGGCGCAGGTGGCAGGCTACCTCGGCATCATTGCCGTGGGCGCCTGCCTCCTGATGATCGCTGGCGAATTCGATCTATCGATGGGTTCGATGATCGGCTTCGCCGGCGTGATGGTCGCCATTCCACCGATGTATCTCGGCTGGCCGTTGTGGGCCGCCGTGTTGTTCGCCTTCGCCGGCTCCATGGCCCTGGGTGCGCTGAACGGGTATCTCGTCGTCCGCACGAAGCTGCCGTCGTTCATCGTCACCCTCGCCTTCATGTTCATCCTGCGCGGCCTCACCCTCGTGCTGTCCACCGGCTTCGCGAACAGCACGATCGTGAGCGGCATCGGCGACAAGTTCAGCGAGGACCCGGTGATCTCCGCCTTGTTCCAGGGCACCACGCTGCACTGGCTGTTCAACGCACTGGCTGGCATGAATCTCATCGAGAAGCTGCCCAGCGGCGATCCGGTCGTCGGCGGCCTGCCGAAGGTGCTGATCTGGTGGTTGGCCATGGCCGTGGTGGCAGGCTTCGTCCTGGCACGCACGCGCTTCGGCAACTGGATCTACACCGTGGGCGGCGATGCCAATGCCGCCAAGAACGTGGGCGTACCCGTGCGCCGGGTGAAGATCTCGCTGTTCGTGCTGACGGCGTTCTGTGCGTGCCTGTTCGGCGTGCTGCAGGTCGCCGACGTGGGTTCCGCTGCCGCGGACCGCGGACTGCAGAAGGAATTCGAGGCAATCATCGCCGTCGTCATCGGCGGCACCTTGCTCACCGGCGGCTTCGGTTCGGTGATCGGCGCGTGCTTCGGTGCCCTCATCTTCGGTGTCGTGCAGATCGGCATCTCCTACACCAACATCGATTCGGACTGGTACCGCGTATTCCTCGGCGGCATGTTGCTGCTGGCGGTGCTGTTCAACCATTACATCCGCAGCCGCGCTGCGGCGACGAAGTGAGGAGCGCCAACATGGCCGACGATTACATCCTCGAACTGGACAACGTCAGCAAGTATTTCGGCACGGTCATCGCCCTGCAAGGCGTCACGCTCCGCCTCAAGCGCGGCGAAGTGCACTGCCTGCTCGGCGACAACGGCGCGGGCAAGTCCACGCTGATCAAGACCCTTGCCGGCGTGCATACGCCGAGTACCGGCGCGTATCGCGTCGAAGGCGAGGAGGTCCGTTTCAGCTCGCCACGCGAAGCACTCGATCGCGGCATCGCCACTGTTTACCAAGATCTGGCGCTGGTGCCGCTGATGAGCGTGGCGCGCAACTTCTTCGCTGGACGCGAGCCGCGGCGCAAATGGCTCGGCGTGCTTCCCGTGATCGATATGGCCTATGCCAACGAAACGGCGCGCGAAAAGCTGGCGGAGATGGGTATCCACGTGCGCGACGCAAGCCAGCCGGTCGGCACCATGTCCGGTGGCGAGCGCCAATGCCTCGCCATCGCGCGCGCCATCCATTTCGGCGCGAAGGTGCTGATTCTGGACGAGCCGACCGCAGCGCTGGGCGTCAAGCAGTCGTGCAACGTGCTCAAGCTGATCCACAACGCCCGCGCCCGCGGCATCTCGGTGATCTTCATCACCCACAACGTGCACCACGCCTATCCCATCGCGGACAGCTTCACGCTGCTCAATCGCGGGCAATCCATGGGCACGTTCGCCAAGAACGACATCAGCAAGGAAGAGGTGCTCGACATGATGGCGGGCGGTACCGAGATCCAACAACTGGTCGACCAACTGGAAGGCCGCGCGGCCTGACCTAGGAATTCGCATGCAGAGTCCCGCACCCCGCTCCGCCGCCCGTCCGATCGATGTCGCCTGCCTCGGTCGGCTTGCCGTGGACCTTTACGCCCAGCAGATCGGCGCGCGCCTGGAAGATGCCACGAGCTTCGCCAAGTACCTCGGCGGCTCGTCGGCCAACGTCGCCTTCGGTACCGCGCGACTCGGCCTTCGTTCGGCCATGCTCTCGCGCGTGGGCGACGACCATATGGGTCGCTTCCTTACCGAAACCCTGCAAGCAGAGGGTTGCGACGTGCGCCAGGTGAAGATCGATCCGGATCGACTGACGGCCCTCGCGATCCTCGGCATCAAGGATCGCGAAACCTTTCCGCTGCTGTTCTACCGCGAGAACTGCGCCGACATGGCGCTGGCGGACACGGATATCGACGAGGACTTCATCGCCTCGTGCCGCGCGCTGGCCATCACCGGCACGCACTTCTCCCAACCCGGTGTCCACGCGGCCAGCACGCGCGCGATCCAACTGGCGCGCAAGCACGATGTCCGCACCGTGCTCGACATCGACTATCGTCCCGTCCTCTGGGGCCTGACCGGCCGCGGCGAGGGCGAGCGTCGCTTCGTCGCCGCCGAGCACGTGACGGCGCACCTGCAAGGCATCCTCGGCGGCTTCGACGTCATCGTCGGCACGGAAGAGGAATTCCACATTGCGGGCGGCAGCGAGGACCTCGTCGCTGCGCTGCGCGCGGTGCGCGGGATCAGTGCCGCCACGCTCGTGGTCAAGCGTGGCCCACTCGGCTGCAGTGTCATCGAAGGCGCCGTACCCGATAACGTCGACGATGCACTGACCTACCGCGGCAGCCGCGTGGAGGTGCTCAACGTGCTCGGTGCGGGCGACGCGTTCCTCTCGGGTTTCCTCGCCGGCTGGCTGCGCGGCGAGTCCGTCGAACGTGCCTGCGCCTTCGCCAATGCCTGTGGCGCGATCGTCGTGTCGCGGCATGGCTGTGCTCCCGCGATGCCGGGGCGTGCCGAACTGGACGCATTCCTCGCCCGCGAGGGCGGCGTGACCCGTCCGGACCAGGATGCCGAGCTGGCCCATCTGCATCGCACCGCTGTGCCGCGCAAGCCGTGGCACGAACTCTACGTCTTCGCCTTCGATCATCGCGTACCGTTCTTCGAGCTGGCGCGTGATGTCGGGGCAGACGAAGCCCGCCTGCCACGCCTCAAGAATCTGCTGGTGGACGCCGTGGCCGCCACCGAGCAGGCGGGCAAGCTGCACGGGCATGTCGGCCTGCTTTGCGACGATCGCTACGGGCAGGACGCATTGAATGCGGCCACCGGACGGGGCTGGTGGATCGGCCGTCCCGTGGAAGTGTCCGGCTCCAATCCGCTGGAATTCGAACGCGGCCGGTCGATCGGCAGCCAACTCGTCGCATGGCCGCGCGAGCACGTCATCAAATGCCTGGTCGCGTTCGATCCGGATGCCGATCCGCTGGATCGCGTGGAACAGGAAACCCAGTTGCGGTCGCTCTACGACGCCGCGCAACTCAGCGGCCACGAACTGCTGCTGGAAGTCATCCCGCCCGGGTGCACGAGCCAGGCGCAGCGCGATGAACGCGTGCTGCGCTCGCTCAAGCGCATCTACAACCTCGGCATTCGCCCCGACTGGTGGAAGCTCTGCCCGCCAGCGAGCGACGCCTGGGGCGCCATCGACGCCCTGATCCAGGAGCGCGACCCGCACTGCCGCGGCGTGCTGTTGCTCGGGCTCAACGCCACCGCCGAGGTGCTCGGCGACGGCTTCGCCAACGCCGCGGCAAGCGAAACCTGCCGAGGCTTCGCGGTCGGCCGCACGATCTTTGCCGAACCGGCACGGGAATGGCTGGCGGGACGCATCGACGATGCCACCCTGGTCGCCCGCGCGCGTGCCTCGTTCGAGGCGATGATCGCCCTCTGGCGCGGCAGCCGGCAGCACCCCGGCGCCCGCGCGAAGGAAGGGGCCGCCGCATGAGCGACACGATCCGCCTGACCTGCGCGCAGGCACTCGTCCGCTATCTGGCGGCGCTGCAGGCGCGCGATGCGGACGAGGAAACGTCCTACCCCCTGTTCGCCGGTGTGTTCGCCATCTTCGGCCATGGCAACGTCGCGGGGCTGGGCGAGGCGCTGTACGACATTCGCGACGAACTGCCCACGTACCGCGCGCACAACGAGCAGGCGATGGCACACGCGGCCATCGCCTATGCGAAGGCGAGCATGCGCCGCCGGATGATGGCCGTGACCACGTCGATCGGCCCCGGCGCAACCAATCTCGTGACCGCCGCCGCGCTGGCGCACGTCAACCGGCTTCCCGTGCTGCTCCTGCCCGGCGACATCTTCGTCTCGCGTGCGCCCGACCCCGTCCTGCAGCAGCTCGAAGACTTCACCGACGGCACGGTCTCCGTGAACGATTGTTTCCGCCCGGTCTCGCGCTATTTCGATCGCATCGTCCGTCCGGAGCAATTGCTGAATGCACTGCCCCGCGCCATTCGCGCACTGACCGATCCCGCGCTGTGCGGCCCGGTGACCCTTGCGCTGCCGCAAGACGTGCAGGCCGAGGCGTATGACTTCCCGCTCGCGTTCTTCGAGCCTCGCGAGATCGTCTTCCGCGCACCGCAGCCGACCGACGACGAACTGATCGAGGCGCTGGACGCCATCGAGCAGGCCCAACGGCCGGTGATCGTTGCCGGTGGTGGCGCGCTGTACGCCAAGGCGACGCCCGCCCTGCTCGCGTTTGCCGACAAGCACGGCGTACCGGTATGCGAAACCCAGGCCGGCAAAGGTGTCATGCCGTGGAACCACCCCCTGCATCTTGGTCCGGCGGGTGTCAGCGGTTCCAGCGCGGCAAACGCGATCCTGCGCGAAGCCGACCTTGTCATCGCCCTGGGCACGCGTCTACAGGATTTCACCACGGCGTCCAACACGCTGTTCCGCCACGTGCCGATCCTGTCGATCAACGTCAACGGCTTCGACGCGTTGAAGGGCAACGGGCTTGAGGTGATCGGCGACGCGGCCCAGGTGATCGACGACCTGAGTTTTGGACTGGAAGACTGGGCAGCACCGGTCGCCTGGACGGCACGTGCTCGCGAAGCGGCACGCGGCTGGGTGGATGTGGTATCGCGCATCACCGAACGTCGCACACCGCCCGAAGGTCGCCTGCCGTACGACGGCGAGGTCATCGGCGCGGTGCAACGCTCATCGCCGCAATCGGCCATGAGCGACGTCGTGGTTTGCGCGGCGGGCACGCTGCCTGCCGAACTGGAAAAGCTGTGGCGCACCGAAACCGCGGGTGGTTACCACATGGAGTATGGATACTCCTGCATGGGCTACGAGATCGCGGGCGGCCTGGGCGTGAAGATGGCCCTGCCCGAACGGGAAGTGATCGTGATGGTCGGCGACGGCAGCTACCTCATGATGAACTCCGAGATCGCCACGTCGGTGATGCTGGACGCGAAACTCATCATCGTCCTGCTCGACAACCGCGGCTACGGCTGCATCAACCGCCTCCAGCAGAGCACCGGCAGCGCGCCGTTCAACAACATGTTCGACGACTGCCTGCACGGGCGGCACGCCGCGCCCGCGATCGACTTCGCCGCACACGCGCGCAGCCTCGGCGCCATCGCCGAACACGTGGCGGATATCGCCGAACTGGAAGCCGCGATGCAACGGGCGCGCGCCGCCGATCGCACCTATCTCATCTGCATCGACACCGATCACACGCGCACCACCGACGAGGGCGGCTCGTGGTGGGAAGTGGCCGTGCCGGAAGTGTCGACGCGCGACGCGGTGCGCCAGGCGCGCAACGCGTACGAAACCGCCATCGAAAGCCGCAAGGCGCGGAGCAACCCCGCATGAAGAACGACCCGATCCGCATCGGCATCAACCCGATCTCGTGGAGCAACGACGACTTACCGACCCTCGGCGGCGAGATCCCGCTGTCCACGGCGCTCGAGGAGGGCAAGGCCATCGGCTACGAAGGCTTCGAGCTCGGCAACAAGTTTCCGAAGGACCCGGCCGCATTGCGTTCACTGATGGCCGGTTACGGCCTTGACGTGGTGTCGGGCTGGTATTCCGGCCGACTCGGGGAGCGCAGCGCGGCTGAAGAAATCGTTGCGGTAGAGAAGCACCTGCACCTGCTCGCCGAGAACGGCTGCAAGGTGATGGTCTATGGCGAAGTGGCGCACGCGATCCAGGGCGAGCCGATTCCGCTGTACAAGCGCCCGCGCATGCGCACGGACGACGAGTGGAAGCGCTATGGTGAACGGGTGACCGAGTTCGCGCGCTTCACGCTGTCGCGCGGCGTGCGCCTCGCCTATCACCACCATATGGGTGCGTACGTGGAATCGCCGGACGATGTGGACCATCTCATGGCGCATACCGGAGAAGACGTCGGGCTGCTGTTCGACAGCGGGCACACCTATTTCGGCGGCGGCGATCCGCTCACCGTGCTGGATCGGCATATCGCGCGCATCTGTCACGTGCATTGCAAAGACGTGCGCCCCGGCATCGTCCGTCTCGCACGCAACCGGCAATGGACCTTTCTCGAATCGGTACTCAATGGCGCGTTTACGGTGCCGGGCGACGGTGTGATCGACTTCGCAGCGATCATCGCGCGCCTCAAAGCACATGGTTACCAGGGCTGGCTTGTGGTCGAAGCCGAACAGGACCCGGCCGTCGCGCCCAGTCAGCGCTTTGCGAAGAAGGGCTACGACACCCTGCGATCCCTGCTCGACCGCGATGCGGTAAGGGAGGTCGCATGACACTCCTGGTCAAGGCCGCGCCTAAGGGCGAGGCCATCGTCGAGGTCACACCACAAACGGCGCACTGGACTCACGTGGGTTTCGAGGCGCGACGGCTGGCGGCCGGGCAGCGGACGGAAATTCGCCTGCCCGCAGACCGCGAAGGCTGCCTTGTCGTGCTCACCGGAACGATCGATCTTCGCGTGGGCGATGAAGCCTGGCAGGGCCTCGGTGATCGTACGAGCGTCTTCGACGACGCATCGCCGCATGCGGTCTATGCACCGCCGTCGTCGGTGTTCGAGATAAGCGCCAGTACCGATACCGAGATCGCTCTTGCCTCCGCGCCTGCCACGGGGCTTCACGGCGTGCGGCTGATCCCGCCGTCGAGCATGAAGCGTTCCGTACGCGGCACAGGCGCCAACACCCGCTACGTCTGCGACATCCTCCCCGAGTCGGAACCGGCCGAGTCACTTTTGGTGGTCGAGGTGCTCACGCCGGCCGGGCATTCTTCGAGCTACCCGCCGCACAAGCACGATACCGACGCCCTGCCGGAAGAAAGCGTGCTGGAAGAGACCTATTACCACCGCATCGATCCACCGCAGGGCTTCGCGTTCCAGCGCGTCTACACCGACAGCCGCGACATCGACGAGTCGATGGCGGTGGGCGACCACGACGTGGTGATGGTGCCGCGCGGCTACCACCCGGTGGTGATGCCGCACGGCTATCGCGGCTACTACCTCAACGTCATGGCCGGACCGCGCCGCGAATGGCACTTCCGCAACGACCCCGCCCACGAATGGATGATCGCGCCTCCTGCGTCGCGATCGGAGTAACCCTATGTCTGCCCAACCCTCGAACCAGAATCTTCCCCGCATCGGCCACTTCATCGCCGGCAAGCCTTACCTCGGCTCGCCTGCGGGTACCGCGCCCGTCTACGATCCGGCACGCGGCGTGCCCGCCGCCGAGGTCGATCTGGCCTCCCCCGCCGATGTCGATACCGCAGTGCGTGCCGCGCACGACGCGTTCTTCGCCTGGTCGCAAACGCCACCGCTCAAACGTGCGCGTGTGATGTTCCGCTTCAAGGAACTGATCGAGCGCGATATGGACCGTCTTGCTCGCATCATCGTCGCCGAGCACGGCAAGGTGCTTTCCGATGCGAAGGGCGAACTGGTCCGCGGATTGGAAGTGGTCGAGTACGCGTGCGGCATCCCCGAACTGCTCAAGGGCGAATACACCGAGCAGATCGCGAATGGTATCGACGCGTGGACGATGCGCCAGGCACTCGGCGTGTGCGCCGGCATCACACCGTTCAATTTCCCGGCCATGGTCCCGATGTGGATGTTCCCCATGGCGATTGCCTGCGGCAACACCTTCGTACTGAAACCGTCGGAACGCGATCCGACCCTGGCCGTGGAACTGGCGAAGCTGCTGAAGGAAGCCGGCCTGCCTGACGGCGTGTTCAATGTCGTGCATGGCGACAAGACGGCGGTAGACGCGCTACTCGATCATGACCGCGTGCGCGCGGTGAGCTTCGTCGGCTCCACCCCGATCGCCGAATACATCTATGCACGCGGCTGCGCCAAGGGCAAGCGCGTCCAGGCCTTGGGCGGCGCGAAGAACCACATGATCGTGATGCCGGACGCCGATCTCGACAAGACCGCCGACGCCTTGATGGGCGCCGGTTACGGCGCCGCGGGTGAACGCTGCATGGCGATCTCCGTCGCCGTCGCAGTAGGCGACGCGACCGCCGATGCGCTCGTCGCCAAACTCGCACCGCGAGTGAAGGCCTTGCGTATCGGTCATGGTCTCGATGCGGATGTGGAGATGGGCCCGGTGGTGACGGGCATCCATCGCGACCGCATTACCGGCTACATCGACGACGGCGTCGCCGCCGGTGCCGAACTGGTCGTGGATGGCCGTGGCCATCGCGTCGCTGGTTGCGAGCAAGGATTTTTCGTCGGCGGCACGCTGTTCGATCGCGTGACCCCTGCGATGCGCATCTACAAAGAGGAAATTTTCGGTCCCGTGCTGTGCATCGTGCGCGTTCCGGACTTTGCAAGTGCATTGAAGCTGGTCGATGAGCACGAATTCGGCAACGGCACGGCGATCTTTACGCGCGATGGCCAGGTAGCCCGCGAATTCGCGCACCGCGTTCAGGTGGGCATGATCGGGATCAACGTGCCCATTCCCGTTCCGATGGCCTTCCACAGCTTCGGGGGCTGGAAGAAGAGCCTGATGGGGGACCACCACGCCCACGGCCCGGAATCCGTGCGTTTCTACACGCGTCAGAAGGCCGTTACACAGCGTTGGCTGAACCACGACGAAAGCGCGGGTGCGGAATTTGCGATGCCCACCCATTAGTCAGACAAAAACACTATGATGCGCCGGTTGTGCGCAGCAATCGTGTTGTGCGTTGCAACTTAGATAATCAAAAGCGAAGTACGAAAAAGCATAATTTTTCATTCAGGGAGAAGGGTCAATGCGCAAACAATTCATCAAGCGTCCGCTTGCCGGTGCGATGCTCGCGTGCCTCGCTCTCGGCACCACCGTCGCCCACGCCGACGACGCCGCCGGAAGCAAGTACCTGTTCGGAGACTGGAACGGGGAGCGTACGCGGCTCGAAGACAAGGGCATCACGTTCGACTTCGGCTACGGCTTCGAAGCGGCGCACAACTATTCCGGTGGCGATCGCAATATCACGCGATACACCGACCAGTGGAAATTCGGCAGCGCGTTCGATCTGGACAAGCTGTGGGGTTGGCACGGCGCCACGTTCAAGATGATCATCACCGACCGTAACGGTCGCAACATCGGTGCGGACGCCAACATCGGCAACAATCAGCTGATTCAGGAAGTCTACGGCCGCGGCCAGACCTGGCACCTCACGGTGTTCTCGCTGGAGCAGAAATTCTTCGACGATCGCCTCACCTGGAAACTCGGCCGCCTGCCGGTCGGTGAGGACATCAACCAGTTCTCGTGCGACTTCCAGAACCTCACGTTCTGCGGCGCGCAGCCCGGCAACATCGTGGGCGACTACTGGGTCAACTGGCCGACCAGCCAGTGGGCTACCGTGGTCAAGTTCAACACCACGACGGACACCTTCGTGCAGATCGCCGCGTACCAGGTCAATCCGAAGTATGTCGACGACTCCTATGCACGTCACAACGGCCTCAAGCCGAACTTCCCGGGTGGCACGACCGGCGCGCTGATTCCGCTGGAATTCGGCTGGAAGCCGACGATCAACGGCCTTCCGGGTTCGTATCGCGCTGGCGTCTGGTACAACACCTCGAAGGGTGACGACCTGTACCTCAATCAGGATCACCAGCCGCTGGCCGTCGCCGGTGGCGAGCCGTTGCAGCACGACTCGCGCAAGGGCGCGTGGATCACCTTCCAGCAGCAGGTGACGGGCGATGCCGGTGGCAAGGGCGCCACGGTGTTCCTCAACATCACGTCTGCGGACCACGCGACCTCGGCGACCAACAACCAGATCGCCCTCGGCATGGAATACAAGGGCATCTTCGATCGCCCGAACGATTTCATCGGCGCGGCGCTCGGCGGTTCGCATGCAAACGGTTATGCCGCACGCAACCAGCGTCTGTTCAACGCGACGCATCCGGGCCAGGAAGGCATCGTCAACGACGGTTACGAGAAGGTGGCCGAAGTGTTCTATAGCTGGTCGCCGATCCCCTCGATCGCGATCCGTCCGAACCTGCAATACATCAAGGATCCGGGCGGCAGCAAGCAGAACGACGACGCGTTCATCCTCGGTCTGAAGACCAGCATCGCGTTCTAAAGCCGTCGATCAAACGACACCAAGAAGGCCTGGGTATCCCCCAGGCCTTTTTTTGCGGAGAGTCAGATGCAGGGGTGGGAGCCACCCTGGTGGCGATAAGCCAACGAAGCGGTGTAGCAGCGAGGCAAGTATCCCATCGCCAGCAGGCTGGCTCCCACCAGCAAGCTTCACCACCAGGGCGCCCCCACGTGCGCCTTGTGCGCGAGCGTCTTTCGCGCCAGTCTTCGCGGTTTCCCCTTAGGGCATTGACAGCATGATCGATCTTGTCGGCTTCGATGGCGACGACACGCTCTGGCGCAGCCAGGAGTTCTACGACGCGGCCCAACGCGAATTCGAGGCGATCCTGGGCCGCTACGTGGATCTGGAAGGCCACGGTCTGCACGACGCCCTGCTCGCCACGGAGAAGAACAACATCGCCTTGTTCGGCTACGGCGCGAAAGGCATGGCCTTGTCGATGATCGAATCGGCCATCGAACTCACGGACGGCCGGATCGAGGCGAAGGACATTCACCGCATCGTGCGGCTCGGCAAGGACGTGCTGGCCCATCCCGTGGACCTGCTGCCCGGCATCCGCGAGGCCGTGACAGCCGTGGCGTCCCGGCATCGTGTGGTGCTGATCACCAAGGGCGATCTGTTCCATCAGGAATACAAGGTCGCCCGCAGCGGCCTGGCCGACATCTTCCATCGCATCGAGATCGTCTCCGAGAAGGATACGGCCGCCTACACGAGGCTGTTCGCCGAGCTGGCCGTGACGCCGGACCGTTTCGCAATGGTGGGCAATTCGCTCAAGTCCGACATCGCACCGGTGGTCGCGCTGGGCGGATCGGGCGTGTACATGCCCTACCACAGCACCTGGGCACATGAATTGGTGGCGGACTTCGCCATGGGCGAACGCGTGATCGAGGTGGCGGGCGCAGCGGAAATCCCCGAGGCCGTGGCACGCCTGCACGACCAGCGCCCGCAGAGCGCCTGAGCCGAAGGGTCGACGGCTGCACGCTTTTTTCGCGCAGCTGCCGTGAAGCTGACCCCGCAGACGAAGCGGAGCGATGGCGTGCATGCGACGGTGAAACAGGTGTGGCGGGTGATCCGGACGACCGCCAGAGGCTTCAGCGACGATGAGCTGATGACCCGGGCGGCGGCGCTCGCCTTCTATTCCGCGCTGTCCTTTGCGCCGCTGCTGGTGTTGCTGCTCTGGGTGGTCGCTTCGCTGCGGCCGGAATGGCAGGCGCAACTGGTGGATGGCCTGACCGGTCTGGTCGGGCCGCGGGCGTCGGAAGGTGTGCGGCTGGTCATCGAGAACGCCAAACAGCGGCCCAGCGTGGGCAGCATGGCGGGCATCATTGGCCTGGGCGTGACGCTGGTGGGCGCTTCGGCCGTGTTCACCCAGCTCCAGGGCGCCTTGAACCGCGTATGGAGCCTGCAACCGCGCCCCAAGTCCACGAAGGGGGCGGTGCTGGACTGGCTCCGCGCCCGCCTGCATGCGCTGGGCCTGCTGCTGTCGCTGGCGTTCCTGCTGGTGATCTCGTTCTCCGCCAGTGCGCTGATTGCCGTGTTCGTCCGCGGCGGCACCACGGGCTGGCAATTGCTGGAGATCCTGATCTCGCTGGTGGTGTTCGTGCTGGTCTTCGGCGCGATCTACAAGGTCTTGCCCGACGCGATCATTGAATGGCGCGATGCCATGGTGGGCGCCACCCTGACCGCCCTGCTCTTCGCCGTGGGCAAGTTCGCCATCGCCATCTATCTGGACCGCAGCAATGTGGGCGGCCCGTACGGCCCGGCCGGTGGCGTGGTGGTGCTGCTGGTCTGGGTCTATTACTCAGCGCTGATCCTGCTTCTGGGGGCCGAGCTGACCGAGGCCGTGGCGGAGGCGCGCGGTACGCCAATTAAACCGCGGCCATACGCGATGTCGACGCGACCGGCCCCAGAGCCCCGGATTGACCCCTCCGTCACGAGGTCGGCGGTATCCCTTGAGGCCACTGATAAGGAGGACCTGCCATGAAGAGCACACTGCTCGCCACCGCCGCCATCGCTCTTGCCAGCGCGGCAGCCTTTTCCACGCCGCCGGCCGAGGCCCAGTCCCGTCGCAGCCAGCATCAGGTCTGCGAGAACGTGCGCGTGAAGCAGATCAATTCGAAGGACGACAACCGCCTGATCGGCACCGGCGTGGGCGCCGTCGCGGGCGGCCTGCTCGGCAATCAGGTCGGTGGCGGCAAGGGCAAGACCCTCGCTACGGTCGCGGGTGCGGTCGGCGGCGGCTACGCCGGCAACCAGATCCAGAAGAACCACCAGGACAAGAACGCCAGCTATACGACCGAGCGCCGCTGCCACTGGGTGAACGACTGACGCGAACCTCGCGTAAGGGAAACGCGCCCCGAACGGTCTGATGGGAAGGCCCCGGATCATCCCGGGGCCTCCCTGCTTCCGGAGGCCACATGCGCAACGATCCCGATCGCCGTCGTTTCCTGGGGGTACTGGCCGCCACGGTGGCCGCCTCCGCGTCCCTGCCCTTCATCCTGCGCGCCACGCGACCCGCCATGGCCGCCGATGCACCCGCTCCGAAAGGCGGCAACGTGACGCTCGACTGCTTCGGTAACGACAAGAAGCCGCTGGGTACCTGCGTGCAGCCTCGCGTCGTGCTGACCGACGACGCATGGAAGGCCAAGCTGAGCACGAAGTCGTATTACGTGACACGCCACGAAGGCACCGAGCCGCCGTATACCGGCGAAGGCTGGGACCGCCACGACAACGGCATCTACCGCTGCATCGGCTGCGACACGGCGCTGTACGACTCAGCCACGAAGTTCGATTCCGGCACCGGCTGGCCGAGCTTCTGGCAGCCGATCTCGAAACGGAACATCGTGCAGAAGACCGACCGCAGCCTCATCGAAGAACGCACCGCGGTGAACTGCGCGCGATGCGATGCCCACCTGGGCCACGTGTTCGACGACGGTCCCGATCCCACAGGCTTGCGTTACTGCATGAACGCAGCGGCCATGCACTTCGTGCCGGTCACCGCATGACGCAAAGAAAAAACCCCCGCTTCGCAGCGGGGGTTTCTCATCAACCGCCCGGAGGCGTCATCGACGTCAGCTCGAATTCCTTCGGTGGCGTTTCGCCCTTGAGATAGCGCACGAAGTAATCCCAGCGGCGACGCGTCATGTACTGCGTTGCCGCGCCGTAGCCGTGATGCGCGTTCGGGATCATGACCAGGTCGAAGTCCTTGTTGGCCTTGATCAGCGCGTCCACGACGAGCAGGGTTTCGTACGGCGGTACGTTGTCGTCCGAGGTGCCGTGGGCGAGCATCAGGTGGCCTTTGAGGCCCGAGACCCACTTCTGGTTCGCCTGGTCGTCGTAGTTGGACTTGCCATCCTTGTCCATGACCAGCAGGCCCTGCCACTTCTCGGCCCAATCGTCCTCGTAGTTGCGGTTGTCGTGATTGCCGGACTCGGAGATGCCGACCTTGAAGACGTCGGCATAGCGGAACATCGCCGTGGCCGTGGCGTTGCCGCCACCGGAATGCCCCCAGATACCGACGCGATCGCCGTCGAGCCAGGTGTACTTCTTCACCAGTTGCTTCACTGCGGCGACCTGGTCGGGAAGCGTGTTGTCGCCGATGTTCTTGAAATAGGCGTCGTGGAACGCCTTCGAGCGCCACGGCGTACCCATGCCGTCCACGGCGACCACGACGAAGCCGAGTTCGGCCAGCGCCTGGTTGTCACCGTGCGACGGAATGAAGCTGCGCGTACGCACCGAGCCGGTCTGCGGACCGGGATAGATGTAGACCACGAGCGGATACTTCTTCGACGGATCGAAGTTCGTCGGCTTGAACATCTGTCCGTAGAGATCGGTCTTGCCGTCGCGCGCCTTCACCGTGAATGCAGTCGGCGGCACCCAACCCTTCGCCTTCAGCCGCGAGATGTCGGCCCGGGCGACTTCCTTCACCGTGGCACCCGTATCGGCACGACGCACCACCGCGACAGGCGGCGTGTCGATGGTCGAATACGAATCGAAGAAGTACGTGCCGTCCTTCGACATGGATACGCTGTGATCGGCGTTTTCCGGCGTCAGCAGCGTCAGGTCCTTGCCGTCGAAACCTACCTTGTAGAACTGCTGGTAATACGGATCGACGCCCTTCTCGCGACCCACACCACGGAACCAGATCGTCTTGGTCTTCGGATCGATATGAAGCACCTGGGTGACGTTCCAATCACCCGAGGTAATCGCGTGTTCCAGCTTGCCGGTCTTCAGGCTGTACATGTAGAGGTGGCCCCAGTTGCTCCGTTCGGAGAACCAGATCACCTCGTCGGTTTCCGGCACGTACTGCCAGTTGGCCATGTCGTTGCCGCCTTCGAAGTAGGTCTTGGCCTGTTCTTCGAATACGGTGCGCACGTCACCCGTCTCCGGGTTGGCAACGCGGAACCACTCATGCGTGTGGTCGCGTGCCGTGGACACGAAGGCAATGCTCTTGCCGTCGGCAGACCAACGCACGTCGTCCCATACGCCAGGGCTGCACGACACGTCGTCGCAAATGGTGGAACGGTGCTGGTCGGGCGGCATCTTGAAGCGCACGACCTTCTTCGTCGGCACGTCGATGACGACGCGCTCGATCATCGTTACATCCTTGTCGCCCGGCAGCGGGTACTTCCACGTATCCACCTTCGGATGGCCGACGTTGACGCTGACCAGCGTCATCTCGCCGGTCTTGCGCTGGTCCTGCTGGAACGTGGCGATCTTCTTCGAATCCGGCGACCAGACGAGGATGGCCTCGTCGGTGTGCTTCCAGCCGGCATTGTCGGTGGCGTAGCCGTAGTCCTTGATGCCGTCGGTGGTGAGCTGCGTTTCCGCACCCGTAGCGATATCGCGCACCCAGAGATTCCAGTCGCGAATGAAGGCCTCGGACTTGCCGTCAGGCGACTTCAGGCCCGGCTCCTGGCCGAGCGACTGGCCCTTGGCGTCTTTCTTCGCGGCGGCGAGTTCGCACTTGCCGATGGCCTTGTCGCAAACGTAACGCTTGCCACCCGAGGTGATGTCGAGGCCGTCGTCGGGACGCACGACGAAGCCACTGACGGGCAGCTTGGCCGCGTCGATCTTCTTGCCCGTGGCGGCGGAGAGCGCGGCGGCGACCTTGTCGCGGTCGAACGCGCGGGTGGCTTCGCCGGTCGCGGCGTCCACCTTGAGGAACTGATCGCCGTTCTTGTCGTGGTCGCGATACCAGAAGTGGCTGCCATCGATCCAGGTGACGCGCTGGACCGAGTGATCCACGAGCGGCATCGTGTTGTTCGGCAGGAACGAGTCCGCGCGGCGGTAGTCGTCGGTGGTGACGGTCTGGGCCGAGGCGGATGCCCCGATCAGTCCAAGAAGGACGGCGCCGCTAAGCACCGCATTGCGTTTGGTCGACATCGATGGTCCCCGTGGCGGCAGGGCGGTGCGGAAAGCACCGCAAACCGGACGAGGCTAGCCCCCGGCGGTCGGCGGGGCCTATGCCAGAGGTCACGGGTGGCGCGCTAGCCGGTGTGCGCCCCAGTCCGGAAGCGCCGCCCCTGCCGCTCGATCATTTTCAGGGCCAGGCCATCGGGGAGCAGCTTAAACAACGTCTTGATCGCGCGGTTCACCCCGCCGTTGACGTACACGGCCGTCCCGGCATCCACCGCATCCAGCCCCTGGCGCGCCACCGTAAGCGCATCCATCCACATGAAGGCCGGCATTTTCGATACCAGGTTGCGTGAACCGGTCACGTCGTGGAACTCCGAATAGGTGAAGCCGGGGCAGACCGCGGTGGTATGCACCCCCGTGCCCTTGCCTTCCAGCGCCAGCGACTGGGAAAACTTGATGAGATACGCCTTCGACGCCGCGTAGAGCGTATGCCCTGCCGACCCGGGCACGTGCCCCGCAAGCGACGCGACGTTGACGATGCGCCCATAGCCACGCGCTTTCATCCCCGGCAACAGCCGATAGGCAAGCTCGGTGGGTGCCGTCATCAGCACCTGGATGAACGCGGCATGGGTGGACCACGGCTGCTCGTTGAAATAGCCAGGCACGCCGTAGCCCGCGTTGTTGACCAGCACGTCGATCGTCAGCCCCTGGGCCTCGAGCGCCGCGACCAGGGCTTCCGGACCGTCCGGCCTTGCGAGATCGAGCGGCGCGACGATGGCTTCTATCGCGTGGCGATCGCGCAGCTCCTGCGCCAATGCTTCGAGCCGATCGGCACGACGTGCCGTGAGCACCAGGTCGTGACCACGACGGGCGAGTTCGCGCGCGAAGGCTTCGCCGATGCCGGCGGAAGCGCCGGTAACGAGGGCGCGTCGATTCGATGGCATGGAAACTCCGTACTGGCTGCGTGATCGTTAAGTATGCGCCGACGTCGCATGAATGAATGAACGCCACGTGTGGTGAACGATGCCACGTCCTCTTCACGGTTCGTGCCCTTCTCAACCTCGAAGCTGGTCTCCGCGAAACATTCCCCACGAGTCAACAGGAGCTCACGACGATGACCAGCACCGACCACGATCTCAAGGTTCTCAATTCCCTCATCGAAACCACCATCGATAGCGCCGAAGGTTACGGCGAAGCCGCCAAGGACGCCGAGAACACTCGCTACGCTGCAACCTTCCAGCAGCGCGCCGCGGAACGCCGTCAGGTGGTGCAGACCCTGCAGCAGCAGGTTCGTTCGCTCGGTGGCACGCCGGAAGACGACGGCACGATCCTCGCCAAGGCTCACCGCATGTTCGTGGAACTGCGCGCGAAGATGAGCTCGAAGGACGACACCGCCATCGTCGACGAAGTCGAGCGCGGCGAAGATCACATCAAGGCGAAGTACGAAGACGCCATGAAGGACAACGACGTCACCGCCGGCACGCGCTCGTTGATCAATGAGGCTTATGTGTCTGTGAAGGCCGGCCACGATCAGATGCGCGATCTGAAGCATGCGCTGCATGCGAATCGCTGAGGACGGCGAGCATTATTTGCTCAGCTTGTGAGAGCGAACGCGCAATGACCTGATCCGCGGCAACGCGGGTCGACATGAGAAGCCCCCCGCATGCGGGGGCTTTTCGCGTTGGGGATTCGAATTAAACAGCGCGCTCAGCCGGCGCTACCCACCTGTGCTCGGCCCGCCAAGCCGAAGCCCGTAGTCGAGCGAGATTTTGTCGCAATGCAAAACCGGACCGGGCCAACGATTACAGCGTAATGACGGCCAGATAGCTAGATGTTGACGCACTGCAACATCCGCGCTTAGCCTCGAAGTGTCGCAGTTGGGGGGAACCATGCTGCGACGCAGATCCAGCCTAGGAGCCTTTTCTACTGACTGCCTGACCGGGGAACCCATCCATGACCAGACGACTCAAGCGACGCCTGCCGGCGGTCGCGCTGCTACCCCTTTGCTTGATGCATGCCCTCGCCGCCTCGGTAGCCTGGGCCGACGACACGCCGACCGCCGACACGGTCACGCCCGAAAAAGCCAAGCTGCTCCAGCAAGTCGTCGTCACCGGAACACGAAGCACCGACCGCACCGCGTCCGAATCCCTCGCACCGATCGACGTACTGAGCCCCGCGGATCTCAATGCCACCGGCAGTACGGATCTCGCCAGCGCCCTGAGCACCCTGCTCCCGTCGCTGGACTTCCCCCGCCCCGCTATCAACGACGGCAACGACGCGATTCGGCCTGCCAGCCTGCGCGGCATGTCGCCCGACCAGGTACTGGTGCTGGTGGACGGCAAGCGGTATCACACGACCAGTCTGGTCAATTACAACTCATCGGTCGGCCGCGGCTCGGCACCGGTGGACCTCAATTCCATTCCGATCGCCGCGATCGACCACATCGAAGTGCTGCGCGACGGCGCCGCGGCGCAGTATGGCTCCGACGCCATCGCTGGCGTGATCAACGTCGTGCTCAAGCGAGGCGGCGCCGCAGGCGGCAACAGCATCACCGCCAGCGGCGGCATCATGGACAAGGGCGACGGCGCGCAGAACGGCGTGCAGGGCAGCATGGGGATACCGCTCGGCGGCCCTGAAGGCAGCGCGCCCGGCTGGATGCGCGTGGCGTGGAATTACCAGAACACCATGAACACCAATCGCGCAGAGAACCGCGACAAGTCCACCACGCTCGCCGGCGCCCCGAACCCTTCCGGTATCCCATACGAGCGCTATGGCGACCCGGCGGTGAAGACGTACCAGTTGCTGCTCAACTTCGGCTACGACATCGCGCACGGCGTCGAACTGTACGGTTACCTCAATGGCAGCAAACGCGATGTCACCTCCAACGGCTACTACCGCGCCTACGACTCCGCGCGCAACGTGCCGGAGATCTACCCGAACGGATTCCTGCCGCAGATCGTCAATCACAGCAACGACATCGCCGCGGTACTGGGCGTGCGCGGTACCACGGACGGCGGCTGGCACTGGGACTTTTCGGCCGATCATGGCGAGAACAACCTGGGGTTCGACATCGCCAACAGCGTCAACACCAACCTGTACTACACGCAAGGCTATTCGCCGACGTATTTCAACGCCGGCACGTTCCGCAACAAGCAGAGCGTCGCGAACCTGGACCTGAGCAAGGACGTGCACATCGGCTTCCTGCCCAATCCGGTGACAGTGGCGTTCGGCGCGGAATACCGCAAGGAAACCTATGACATCGAATCCGGCGATCCGGACTCCTACTTCTTCGAGCCCGCTACGCTGATCCCCGGCACCACCACGCCGTATGCGGGAGGCTCACAGGTGTTTCCGGGCCTGACGCCCCAGGTCGCCGGCAGCTTCGGACGGCATAGCCAGGCGGCGTACGTGGATCTGGAAACCGATGTGACCAGCAAGCTCTCCGCGGGTCTGGCCGGTCGCTACGAGCACTATAGCGATGCCGGTTCCACGCGCTCGGGCAAGCTGTCGGCGCGTTATCAGTTCACTGATACGTTCGCCTTGCGCGCCACCGCGTCCAACGGCTTCCGCGCGCCATCGCTGGCACAGCAGAACTACGAATCGGTCGTGACGCTGATCCAGAACGGCACACTCGCGCAGATCGGCACGTATCGCACGTCGGACCCAGTGGCGATCGAACTCGGCGCCAAGCCTCTGAAGCCGGAGAAGTCGACCAACTATGGCCTGGGCGCGGTATGGCAGCCATGGAACGATTTCAGCGCGACCCTCGACCTGTATCAGATCCGTGTGGCCCACGCGATCCTGTATTCGGATCAGATCGCGGTAAACATCCCCAACAGTCAGGTCACCGGCGCGCAGTTCTTCGTCAATGGCGCCACCACGCGCACGCGCGGCGCCGACCTGATCGCCGACTACCGCATGGACCTGACTGACTGGGGCCAACTCAACCTCACGGCCAGCGGCAACTACAACAAGACCAAGGTACTGGAAGTTTCCACACCGGCATTTGGCCGTGCCAGCGAAGGCTTGCTGACCTCGTCCACCCCGCGCACCAAGTACGTGTTCGGCGGCGACTGGGAACTGAACGGTTTTGGTGTGCATGCGAACCTCACGCGGTATGGCTCGGTGATCCGCCGCGGTGACGCCGACGACGGCAGCCAGGACCAGAAGTTCGCCGCGCGATGGCTGCTCGATCTTTCCGGCAGATATGCGTGGCAGGCATGGACCTTCACCGTGGGCGTGGACAACGTCACCAACCAGTATCCGACCAAGGCGTCGCTGGCCAACGTGTACGAAGACCGCGCCGATGGCTTGCAGTACTCCTCGCTGTCGCCCTTCGGCTTCAACGGCCGCTACTGGTACGGCAAGGTCGCCTACCGCTTCTGACGGCACCCCCTCCGCGCCGCACGCGCGGAGGGGCCATGTGCGGCATTCCGGATTCAAGGTCAGAGGTGATCGATGCACGACGAGGTTTCTTCGCGCGGAGGCGATGCGCCGCGCAGCATGAGGCGGCGCGACCTGCTGCGCATGATTGGCGCCACCGCGGGTGGCGCGGCGATGTACCAGGCGATGAGCAGTTTGGGTCTGGCGACCGAGTCGCCGTTTCGTGGTACACCGACGCTGCAAGAAGCGCCGCGCGGCGCATCGGTTCTGGTGCTTGGCGCCGGCATTGCCGGCATGGTGGCCGCCTACGAGTTGCGTCAGGCCGGCTACAAGGTGCAGGTGCTCGAATACAACCACCGTCCCGGCGGCCGCAACTGGTCGCTGCGCGGCGGCGATCGCTTCACCGAACTGGGTGGATTTACCCAGCACTGCCAATTCGATGACGGGCTGTATCTCAACCCCGGACCGTGGCGCCTGCCTTATCACCATCACGGCATCCTGTCGTATTGCAGGAAGCTCGGCGTGGCGCTGGAGCCCTTCGTGCAGGTCAACCACAACGCGTATCTGCACAGCGCCGATGCGTTCGGCGGCAAGCCGCAACGCTATCGCGAGATCAATGCCGACTACCGCGGCCATGTCGCCGAACTGTTGGCCAAGAGCACGCAGCAGGCGAAGTTGGACCAGAGCGTGAGCAAGGAGGATCAGGAACGCCTGCTGGAATCGCTCCGCGAATGGGGCGCGCTGGACCGACAGTTCGCCTACGCGCGCGGTGAGACCAGCAGCAACCGGCGCGGCTACGATCGCGACGCCGGTGGCGGACTGTCTGCCAGGCCGTCACCTTCCACGCCACTGCAATTGACGGACGTGCTCGGTTCGCGCCTGTGGCAGTACCTGGTGGCCGGGGAAATCTACGAGTTCCAGACCACCTTGTTCCAGCCCGTCGGCGGTATGGGGCGGATCGGCGAGGCATTCGGTCGTGAACTGGAAGGTGTAATCCGCTATGGCGCCAAGGTCACCGCTATCCAGCAGGACGATCGCGGCGTCACCGTGGCCTACGAAGATGCCGACACGCCAGGCACCACGCATTCCGCGAACGCGCAGTGGTGCGTCTGTACCATCCCGCTGTCGATCCTCGGCCAGTTGCCGATCAACGTGTCGCCCGCGATGGCCGAAGCCATCGCCGCCGTGCCCTATGCCGCTTCGGTCAAAGTGGGCCTGCAATTCAAGCGGCGCTTCTGGGAAGACGACGAGCAGATCTACGGCGGCATCACCTATACCGATCTGCCGATCGCCAACATCGGCTATCCCAGCACAGGTTTCCATAGCGGCGGCAAGGGCGTGCTGCTGGGCGCCTATATGTGGGGGCAGGACGCTTACGAGTTCACCGCGATGGCGCCGGAGGAACGCGTGCGCAAGGCCGTGGACTACGGCAGCCGCATCCACCCGCAGTATCGCGAGGAATTCGAGAACGGCATCGCGGTGGGCTGGCACCGATCGCCGTTTACCCTCGGCTGCTTCGGCGCATGGTCCGACGAAATGCGCGAGCGCCATTACGACAACCTGTGCCGGATGGACGGCCGCATCGTGCTGGCCGGCGAACACGCGTCGTATCTGCCGGCCTGGCAGGAAGGCGCAGTGACATCCGCGCTCGACGCCATCGAACGGTTACATCGGCGCGCCACGGGAGGCATGGGATGAACCGGCACACAAAACATAGCGCATGCGCGCTGGCCTGCATCGCGATGCTGCTCGTTGCAGGCGTTGCGGTGGCGCAGTCCTCCGACAACGCCGGACATGCCGGTGGAAAAATTGCCGCTGCCAATGGCGAAGCGGTTTATCGCAGCATCTGCCAGGGCTGCCACATGCCCGACGCCAAGGGTGCGCGAGGCGCGGGCGCTTATCCTGCGCTGACCGGCAATCCTCGCCTGGTATCGCCGCAGTACATGGCGGCCGTCATCCTCCAAGGGCGGCGAGACATGCCCTCATTCAAGCCCGCTGCAGAAGGCGAAGATCGTTTCTTGCGCGACGCCAGCCTAAGCGACACGCAGATCGCCGACGTAATCAATTACATCCGCACGCACTTCGGCAACCAGTATCCCGACCGCATCAGCGCCGAGGAGGTAGCGGCGATGCATCCGTGAGGCCTTTTCTCGGAACGGTCGGGGCATGCAACGAGACATCGTAGTAATACCTACCCCCTACCAGACTAAGCCTGCCTTGTAAGAAGATTCCCATTCAAGCGACTAAGGCACCAAAGGAATGGGATACCAACGCCGTGTTGAGCCTCGAAGAGATCGTCGATAAACACGCCGGCATGGTCCGTCGCATTGCGACGGTCTATGAGCGCCATCCCGACCGGATCGATGATCTCGTGCAGGAAGTCTGGCTGGCGGTCTGGCAGGCGCTACCTCGCCTGGACAATCCGTCGATGCTCAAACCCTATATCGCCCGTATCGCCCAGAACATTTGTGTCACCCACGTGCGTCGCGCACTCGTACGCAAGGACGAACGCCTGGGTGACGGCATTGCGGATATGTCCATGCCTGTCGACGAGGCCACCGATCACGCCAGGCAACTGGCGCGCCTGACCGAAGTGATACGTCAATTGCCAGAACCATTAAAGGCCGTCGCCGGCCTCTATCTCGAGGAGATACCGATCAAGGAGATCGCAACGATCCTCGGCATCAGTGAAAGCAACACGTCGGTGCGACTGCATCGCGCCAAAACTTTCATCCGGCTGAACTTCGGAGCGAAGACATGAGCGAACCATCGCAAGCCGATCCTTTCGCCACGCTTTGGCAATCCGCGCCCAAACCGGATACCGGGCAGCTCCTGCGAGACCTGCAGCGGCTGCAGATAGCGCAGCGGCGGCACACCCGAACCCTCACTATCATTCTCTGTGGCATTGCATTGTTTTTTATTTTCGAGGAGGCCACCGGACGATCCGATACTCACGGGCTCATCAGCGCGTTGTGGATCGCCTTCGTTGCCGGTGCGATCGGATATCAGCGCGTGCGCTGCCGCTCCGTGGATCCGCTCGATCTCGATACGGTCAGCCTTCTCAAGCGAATGGTCACCCGGGCAAAGCGGGGACTCTTCCAGGCGCGCTGTCTTTACCTGGGAACACCCCTGGGCGCAGTGACGGGGGCCCTTCTGACGAGGGTTATGGCACCAGGGGTGGCGCCGAGTGAGCCTATGACCCAATCCAATCTGACGCTGATGCAGACGCTCGTCGGCCTGATAGTGCTGGTCGCCATGATCATCTCGGGACTCGTGCTGGCGCGCACAAGACAGCGCCAACTGCTGGAGCTCACCGGAAAACTGAAGTCTCTGGAAGAAAGTCTGTAAGAAATCCCACGTAGCCGCGACTTTGGGTCCGACGGATCAAGATCAACACAGGTCTATCCGGCACCCATACTTGGAGGAACCCATGTCGAACGCACGCATCGCATCCATTCTTTTCGGTCTTGTCGCCGCCTGTGCTCTGATCGCCCTGGCCTGGTACCAGGCACATGGTGACCACATGATTCTGTCGATATCCAGCGCTATCGCCATCGTAGTGACGGTGCTTGCACTGATGCGTTTCATACCTGCACTGATTCGCTGTATGTCCAACAAGGTGATCTGCGCTGTACGCCACGACAGGATCAGGTGATGGGGATCCTGCAGCGTACGAAAGAATCTTTTTCAACTGTCAGAACAGCCAAAAAAAGGCCCCGTCGACGGGGCCTTCTGCACATCGATCTCAACACTCTGAAGTAGGTGTTGTCTAGAACGGTTGTGCACACCTCATGGCGTCGCGAGATGAAAGTAATTTCCCAATAAATAATTACTTATCTGGAAATAACTCAACAGTTCGTCCTGAAATCGTAGAAATCCTTGGCGAAACCTGTACCAAATACTACGAAGCGCTGCCTGCGCTAACTCTAGGGATCCCATGCTCGGGCGACGCAACTACAAGTACCGACGGTAGCCAATGGGCCGCTGCGCCGCTGCGGGTTGGGTCGATCACTCGTCGCCGAAGTCGTGGTCACCGCCAAGGGGATCGAAGTTCGCAAAGGTCGCCCCCGTCCCCCGCCACCATTCGGGTGTCGGAGCTGGAGAATCCCAGTTCAGGGGCTCGGAAACCGAAGCGATCTGAATAAACTCACGCATGTAGGCCCCGACTATCGCTTCATCCTTCAACAGCACGGCGTTCTCGAGCGACCGTGTTGCGTTGACGCTGATGTTGAAGGATCCCGTCCAGACCGCATAAGGGCATATCCTCCCGTGCTGCAAATCGCAAAAGACGAGAAACTTATTGTGCATCCTCGGTTGCGCGGACCCGCCTAGTTCGGCCTGACCGACACAGCGAATCGGGTCCATGTGATCTTCAATGACCCATTCACGCGACAGCTCCTCGGCGTGCGAGCGGTATTCTCGCCCCAACATTTCACCAAGAAGGCCGCCGAGCTTGCCACGCGACAAGCCTACAGGGATCGCCTCATACGCGTGTCGTAACCTCTTACGCCACGCGTATGGATCAGATACCGCCGTGCTGTCGGGACGGAGAAAGTCCTCCTTCTGAACGATGATCGAAACACCGTCCTTTTTCGCAAGAGCCTCTAGTACGTCGAAGTGGCTGAGCCATGCGACGCAGCCCACAACCATCTCGGCGGCGTCGATCTGTTCCATGAGCCGGTCAAGAATGTCCCTGAAGAACACCTGCGTTGTCGCATCCGCAGACGTCGCTCCATAATCTTTCAATCTGCCCGATTCGCCGAAAGCCGATGGGATTGACAGCTCGTTCAGATTGATCCTTTCAGTCCCCATACCCTCGATGCCCCCGTCGTCCAACAAGAAAGTTGTTCTGTCATTCACTACGGCTGGCGTATCAGGAGTACGAAGTTGGTCGATAATGGAGGCAAGAGCCATATCGTTCCAGCCTTCTCGGTCCGTCGGCGCCCATCCGTTTCGGGAGGATTCGTCGAAAGGCCGAAACTAGGGTGACCGCTTGTCATGCAGACATCGAAGACAAGCGGTCGACGGGACAGGCCGTCAGCTACGGCTTCGGAACGGCAAGGAGCTTGGACAGCTTTTCGAGGTCATTTTGAAATAAGATATCTCCGTCACGTATCCACGGCTTGAATCGATCGTACATATCGTGAAATACGCCACCAAGTGAGTGTCCAATCACCGTCGCGTCGACCCGATCATTCTCAATCGAGACGCGGATCCATTCGAAGTAATTGAAGACAAGAATTGCCGACTGCTTCAGATCCGGGTTCTTATTTATCTTCTCCTTGAGTTCATCCGGAGAAAGCTTACTGTGCTGCTCCTTTAACTCTCTCGTGAACTTTCTTGCCTCGAAGAGCGAAGTGGAGTCCCATTTCTCAAGCAAGGAAAAAGTATTCTCGACTTTGTTTCGACGCGCCTGGTCGCTCAGCAAATCGGCCGTTTCAAGGGACTGCCATACGTTGAGGTATGTGGGAAGGATTACCCCGAGACCTCCCAGCATGATAAACACAACCTTTATGGCTTCAACGATCGGCGAGGCGCCGCTCGCGCTTGTTGAGTCATATGTATGCCATCCTCCACCTGCGACCCCAATAAGATAAAGAGTGACAAACGCAATCAGTATTTTCCATTTTAAAGTCATTAATTCACCAAATTATTCATAAATAGTGAAAATCAGGGATTTGATGGGCCGGAAGCGAGCGGCTGGCCCAGGATTTTGGCGGGCAGTTGCAGCAAAATTGGTGCCGCTCTCAATATCCATACTGTCCATGTGCACGGCCGTCCGTCGTAGATACGTTTGGATGCGTATCGGTACAACCCGGGAATTCTTTAGCGTCTTGATCCGCGCTGGGACTTACGGATCGTGCCGATCACGACGAGGAGCCCGCCTAACATGTCGGTCGTCCATATGACATTCACTTTGTTCCCTTGTCCATCGCTCGCCCCCATTTTTTTCTGGGCAGATATAGTTGCCTTCCCGACCCGTCTCGGCCGAATACGCGTTGCGAGCGTGCAATGGTTTTTTGGCTGCTCAGATCGTACCGCCTTTCTAGACTGCAATTGGGTATCGCCGCGCCTCCGACAACCTTGAACGGCAGGTCCACGACGGACGCGCCTCGCGACACTACGAATACCGGAGAGGCATATATAGATCTATAGGTGTCAGTCGGCACCGCCAACTGAATGCGGGTGTATGGGTCCGCGAAGCTTGCGCATCCTCTTTGAGCTTGCGTCAACGCAGCAACGCAGCGCATTGCTTCGATGTCGTCCGCGCCAACGCCCCCCCCGCGCTCGCCACCCAAGCGCGGTCCGTGTGGTGTCTCGCGAGCGACAATCGGACACGGCAGCTCCATCGCAGTACGGCAGTCGTTCGCCAGCCTGCGTGGGACCTCATGGGAGACATCGTAGAATGGTCGACAAGTAACGTACCTGTCAGTCCTCCGAACAAAAACGAGCTCCCACAATCGCGAGGTAAATCCGAGGCAACGCTTGACTAGTTTCTAGTCTAGCCGCTCGCGACTCTGAGCAACCACACCTCAAGTTGATTCTTTGGCGCCGGAATGCCGACGCGCTGAAGAATGGCGGCTGTGTATTGTTGCTTCAATGCCTGCAGTGCCCGCTCGGCGGATGCCCTGTGTCCGCATTGAAGTATCTGACTTGCGCCTTCAGCGGCATTTTGTCCGATGCGATGCTGTCCACCGCACGTACTACGGGGAATGACTGAGACGACAGCGCTTGAGATACAAAGCCCGCAGCACCCGAATTGCCGGCCTGATCGCGTTGAATGTAGACACGACCGAGAGTTGCGTCGGTTTTGGTGATGAGATGGCAGCTGGGCCCGAGGTAGCTGGTCGAGTGATCTCGGAGACGATCTGCAGGAAGTCTGTATCCGATTCATCCGTGATTTTTACCGGCTCGGTGCGTGAACCCGGGTTTACGTCGAATGTGTCCACTTTCTCGACCTTCGCCGAAACTTTGGTAACCCCGACGTCCCCCCGCTTTCAGTAGCGGAGCGAATTAGAGTCCGGGGGTTACTTTAGCTGCTCGGCGTAGGCGGCGGGAGTCAGCCCGCCCAACGCCTTCTTCGGCCGTTCCTCGTTATATTCCCTGCGCCAGTTTTCGATCTCGGTGCGTGCGTGAAGCAGGCTCGGGAACCAGTGTTCATTGAGGCACTCGTCGCGCAAGCGGCCGTTGAACGATTCGATGTAGGCGTTCTGGTTCGGCTTGCCCGGTTCGATCAGGCGCAGCTGCACGCCACGCTCGTGGGCCCAGGTGACCATCGCCTTGCCACAGAACTCTTTGCCGTTGTCGCTACGAATTACCTTCGGAAGGCCGCGGGTCAGCGCCAGCCGATCCATCACGCGCGTCACGCCCATGCCGGAGATCGCGCGTTCGACTTCGATAACGACAGCCTCGTGCGTGGCGTCATCAACGACCGTCAGACACTTGATGACGCGGCCCTCGGCCGTGCGATCAAACACGAAGTCCATCGACCAGACCTCGTTGGGTGCCATGGGTCGGAACAAGGGTTGCCGTTCGCCTGCTGGCACCTTTTTGCGCTTGCGGCGACGCACCTGCAGCTTGGCGGCTTGATACAGCCGCTCTACACGCTTGTAGTTCACGAGCATCCCTTCTTGCCTAAGCTTCAGATAGATCATGCCGACGCCATAGCGCTTGTGCCGCTGCGCCAAGGCCACGATCCGCTGTCGAAGTTCGCCATTGCGGTCCGCGCGCGGCGCGTAACGCAATGCACTGGCGCTCATACGAAGCACCATCAAAGCACGACGTTCGCTGAGTCCTTGGCTCGTCATCTCCCGCACCAGCAACCGTCGCGCCGGTGCCGTCACCACTTCTTTCGCAGTGCCTCACGAGTGATCTCGTTCTCCAGCATCGACTCCGCCAGGAGCTTCTTCAGCCGGGCGTTCTCCGCCTCCAGTTCCTTAAGTCGCTTGGCTTCGGACACCGTCATGCCGCCGAACTTGCTACGCCACAGGTAGTACGAGGCTTCGCTGAAACCGTGCTTGCGGCACAGGTCCTTCACTGCCATGCCGGCTTCGGCCTCACGCAGGAAGCCAATGATCTGCTCTTCGGAAAAGCGCTTTTTCACGTCCAATCTCCGTCAGTTGGGGGATTGGACTCCAAATCACCGTGCTACTCAAAATCGGGGGGACGTCGCGCTTTCGTGATCACTTATCGATTCCTTTCGGCCGCCGGATCGTCTTTTCCTGCAGCTGAAGTTGCGTCTCGTGAGTCTTTCGCTCAACGAATCGGCGGTTGTACGTTGCCGAGGTACCGGAACCCTCCTTCCAACCTTGCGCATAGGAGCGCATAGCTTCTTGCTGTTCCGGAGACGGCGGCGCCTCTTGTCGATCCATATATTCGGAGAAGCGTTCATTCCAGCCGTGCCGGAACAAGTGTCCGTGGAGCCCCTTGAGCTCGGCGGACGCGGCGGCAATAGCCCGTATCACCTTCCGGTAGCTAGAAATAGAAAGTGGCTGCCCCTGCGTCGCTCCACTCTTATGAGTAACAAAGAGAAAAACGTGTCGTCTTGCGCCCGACACCTTGTTGCGATGCTTGACTATGTAGGTGTGCAGTCGATCGACGAGCGCATCTCCTAAGGGAATTCGGCGATCGAGTGTCTTGACTAAGGGTTGGCGTTTTCGTGGGTCCGTTCTTTCATCCGGGCGACGGGCAATCACGATCTGGCAGCGGTCCCAGTCGATATCTGTCGTACATAGGCTGAGGAGCTCTCCACCGCGAATACCAAGGTAGAACAGAAGATCCACCATCAGTGCGTTTCTTATACGCACGCTATTGTCTTGAAATGGCGATTTTTTTCCTTCGGGATCCACTACCTCCCAGAGCGTCGCTACCTGCGCAGGAGTCGGCCCCCTCTTTACCTCGGCGTTTCGTCTTCCGATGGGCCGACGACTCGTTAGTCCGCGATGAATCAGTTCAATTTGGCGTGCGGCCGACTCATCCACTGCTGAGCCCAGCATGGTATGGGACAGCCAGCGTAGATAGTTGGCCATATGCGTCAGGCGGACGTACTCGCTTCCCGTCTGTACCCGTTGGTTCGCCTTGCTATGCCGAAGAGGCACTACTACCGCGCTGTCATGTTTACCAAAGCGCCTCTGGCATACGTCTCTGATCGCATCCAGTTCCGCGGGGTTCAAGAAGCACCGATCTCTGATTCGGCCCTCCAGATCGATACCACACGTGCTGCAGTGAGTAAGAAGTACATTTAGGGCAGCACATACAGCATCCATGCTCGCCACTGACAGTGATCGATTACGCACCTGTGCCGTTACGAACAGGTTCGGATAGAAGAGGGGCATGCCCGAGCGGGGATCAACAAGGACTCGGTACCTTTCACCATCTTCCATGATGAAACCTCGAGTTCGGTATCTCAGTAGCATCTCCGCACTCCAATCAATCGCTCGCAACACTTCTCAAGGCGCAGCTTAGGCGAAGAATCAGAACGGAGCGCAGTACGAAATTGTCGAGTCTTGAAAAAGAAAAACCCCCGACGAATCGGGGGTTTGTAAGTCAAAACCGTACAAAGACGGTCTAAGGTATGTCCTAGAACGGAATATCGTCGTCGTCGAAGCCTTCGTTGGCGGGCGGTGCCGAACGCGGGGCGTTGCCGCCACGCGGCTGACCGTAGTCGTCGCCACCGCGCGAGCCGCCGGCATAGCCGCTGCGCTGCTGGCCGCCACCGCTGCTCCAGTTGTTGCCGCCACCGCCGCCCTGACCACCACCGGCGCCGCGGGACTGCTGCGGACGACCGCCGCCCTGCCCACCGCCGAAGCCGCCGCCTTCGCCGCCGCCCTGGCCGCCGAGCATCTGCATCTCGTTGGCGATGATGTCCGTGGAGTAGCGCTCGACGCCGTCCTTGTCGGTGTACTTGTCGGTGCGCAGCGAGCCTTCGATGTAAACCTGACGGCCCTTCTTGAGGTATTCACCCGCGATCTCGGCGAGCTTGCCGAACAGCTTCACGCGGTGCCACTCCGTGCGCTCCTGCTTTTCGCCGCTCTGCTTGTCGGTCCACGCCTCGGACGTGGCGATACGCAGGGAGGTGATGGCCGTACCGCTGCCGGTGTAACGGGTTTCCGGATCCGCGCCGAGGTTGCCGACGATGATGACCTTGTTGATGCCGCGTGCCATGGATTTACCTCGTATGCGTGTCGTTGGCGCCACCCGGGCGGGAGCGGGCGCCGCTGCCGCCGATCATAGCCAGCCCCGGCGCGAGAGGTGGGGCTGGCGGATCGGCTGGACCGGTTAGTTTGGTCGAAGGCCGCGTCGAGGGCAATTCGTCATCGACGAGACGCCATGGCGCGGCCGTGGGGCCAGGTTTCTCATTCCCAGGTGATCTGGATCTGGCCGGTCGCCCCGGCCTGACCCGGCGAAAGGCTCCCCACGCGGACGTAGCGAGCCCGAAACGCCAGCTCCGGCTGCCCGCCTGCCCAGGTGAAGACAACCGGCCTGCTGCCGTCCGGAGGTAGGGGTTGGCCCGACGCCGATTGCGTTTCGATGGCGACGCCCACCGCCGGCCCCGAGACGGCGAGGTATCGCGCATCGGGGGCGTAGATCGGAGCGCGCAGGGTGACGTAGGCGCGTGTCGCCCCGATGCAGTCGATTCCCTTGAGGCTAGCGTGGCGCCAGGGACTGGTCGATCCGATCACGGGCAGTTCGGAGGCCGACACCGTACCCAGATCGATACGGATGAATTTGGCCGTCAGGCCGCAGGACGGCGCGATGGCGCCCCGCACCTCGAAATCGACCTTATTCATCGGGGGCGTCAGCCCCGTGCTGCCGACGATGGCAGCAACCATGGCCAAGCTGCGTCCACCGCTACGAGGGGGCTTGTTCGTACTCATTCGCATACTCCGTTGTGTTGTGTCGACGACGCGGTTCGTGGGTCGGCATCGCTCCAACGCAATGCGCAACGCGTCGTGGCGCCATCGGACCAGCGGATGGTCCACGGCCCTGCCCCCTCGTCCGATCGAAGGAAGACGCGGCCGCCCTGGCCCACGATCCCTACCGAGCGCTCTGACCGATCGAGCACTTCCGCGCCGAAAGGCACGGGTTTCCCATCGGCGAGCGAAACCGTTACGAGCACGGTTCTTGCGACCTCGGTCTCGAAGGGCACTAGCACCACCGCGCCTGCAGTGGGGGCTACCTGGCGGTGCGTGGAAGTGAAGCCCACGTCCAGCGACGTGCCCGAGGGATCGAGATCGACAGCGTTCCAGCGATAAGGCATGAGATAGGGCACGACGGCATAGCCGCTGCGGCCGACGCGCACATCGCCACTGCCGCCGACATGGGCGCCATGCGCCTGCGCTGCCCTGACCAACCCGACGGCATCGCCGATGCGGTGCGTCGGCGTGATGCCGCCACCGTGAACCACGAGACCGCCTGCCGCCGAGAACGAGGTCGACCTCACTGCCGAGGTGCGATCGAACGCGACGTTGATCTCACCCGCGCCGAAGCGGCGACCCCACGAGCCATCGATACGGCCACCTTCCTGCCGATCGCTGCCGATGGCCACGCCGTACGTCGTCTCCGCCCTCGCGCCCGTCGTGCCATGCACGCCGACCCGCGTGCCTGCTGCTGCCGGCCCGCCATGTAGCGTGGCATGCAGGCTTGCGGTGGAAGGCGACCCGCCCAACGGTACGGAAACATTGAGTTGGGCAGCCGCATCGTTCGTCGCATACCGCGAGCCCCGACGACGCGAGGCCCGGACCGATAGATCCATGCTCATGCGCTGCCAACTGCGCGCCCAGGAGAGAGCGAGTTCCGCGCTGTCGCCTTCGCCATGCGCAAGCGCTGCGTGTGCCGCCGTGACACTGAGGTAGCCGTAGTTGGCGCCGAGGTCGGCCTGCACCAGCACGTCGATACGCCGTCGTTCGGTGGACGCCCTGCGGTCGTAACGCCCGACCGATGAGGTCTCTTGCCCGAGCGCAAGCCCGACCGAAACCACGATGTCGTCGCGCCATGACCTGCCGTGCCGAAGATTCCAGCGCTTTGCGCCGGATGACGGCCACAGCGCGCCCGTCACGTCGAGCGAAAAGGCGCCCACGCGAGTCCCCCGTGCCGCACCCATCAACAACGACGTGCGCGCGTGTGTATGGCGCAACCCCGCATAGGACGTGATCTGGCCAACGAACCCATGTCGCCAGCCCGCATCGACCACCGCAGCGCGTGTATCGCGAAGTCCCACGCTACGGCCCGCGCTGACAGCGTAGGTCGTCCGCCCTTCGCGCAGCAGGTCCGGCACCGGAAAGAACGGAACGCGAAAGGTCTGGCGTTGACCGTCGCGCTCATCCACCTCGACGTCCAGATCGCCTGCCCTGCTCGCGGTGTACAGATCGTCGATCACGAACGGGCCCGGCGGCACGTCGAGCTCGCGGATCACGACACCGTGCTGCCGAATCCTCACCGTCGCATGCGTACCGGCGAAGCCCCTCACGGGTGGCGCGTAGCCACCGAGCGCGTCGGGCGCCATGCGTGCATCGCTGGCGATGGACACGCCATGCAGCCGCAACGGCGAGAACGAGCTTTGCGATACCGGTATATCGCCGAGCCGGAGTTGCGAACGCCACGCGTCCACCTGCCGCTCGACGTAGGCGTGGCGTCTGAGGTAGCCCTTCGCCGACCACAGACCCGCCTGGCGCAAACGCCACGCGCCGATGTTTACACCGGTGTCGGCGGCCAGAACGACCGACTGGCGACGGCCCGTGCGCGAGGCCACTTGGCGAGCGCTCGCTCGCCAGGCGAGCAAGCCAGCCGTCACCCCCTGCTCCCACTGACTCGGCGACACGGCATGAGGACGTCGACGCAGTACGAAGGCCTGAGGAATGTCGATGTCCAGACGCTGCTCGCTCACATCCATCCGGCTGGACGCGGAAGGTAGGCGCGCCTCCAGAGGCATGCAAGGATCGTCGTCATCGGCGATCGGGGCACCGGGCGCCAAGCCATAGGAAACCAGAGCGGCGTGATCGATGCATGGATGGGCATTGGCACCGTCACTTGTCGCCGCGAAGCGGATCGACTCGCGCGCCTGCCACTCGCCGTTCATCCAAATGTCCACGTCGTAATGGCCCGGAAGCACGGGATTGCCGTGGGCGAAGCGCGAGAGGTCGAGCGTCTCGGCGCCATCGCCCGGGAGAAAGCTGGGATCGAAAATCGCCTCGGGAGCTTCTTGGGCGTGGATGGACGGGGTCAGCATGAGACACCCCACCATGGCGATACGTGCTCTGCGCGGGCAATCGACGCGGCGCCTGCCCCGATCCGGCGCCACGCCCTTCGTGTCACCGGCCATGCGCGGGTCACGGCTCCACCGTTGCGGACGAGGGAAGGGTCGCGCCGTAGTCGTTGATGGTCGAAAAATCTACCTTCGTCACCCTCACGGCGCGCTTGTCGGGCGGCAGGGTGAAATGCGCCGAAGCGCCGGGGGCGACCATGCCTCCCCCCAGGGCCATGCGTGTCGCGTCCTTTTCGCCCACGACGTCGATCGCGTGGAAAGACACGTAGTAAGGCGACGGGTTGTCCACGCGAAGCGAGATGAGCTTGTCTTTTCGATCCATCGTCCAGCGCAACATCGACGCAGCGCTTTCGGGCGGCGACTTAAGACCCGCGGGTCGATGGAACAACTTCAGGCGGTGGCGGAAGGCGAACTGCAGTACGTTCTTGCCTTCGGCCTCGGGCGCCTTCGGCGGTATTTCCAGCACGTTCAACCAATAAAGCGTCTCGCGGTCGCGAGGCGCCGAATCGCCCACGTGCACGATGCGCAATGCATGACCCTGGCCCGGATCGATCCGGAACATCGGGGGCGTGATGGCGAACGGGGCGCGTGCATTGGAAGGCGACGACGCTTCATCGCCGTCATCGATCCACACCTGAACAAGAGCAGGGTCGCTACCCTTGTTCTGTATTTTCAATGAGACGTCGCGTGCTTGCGCGGGGAATACGACGCGCGTGCCCCCGATGACCACGGCACCCAGCACTGGCTGGGCAAGCACAAAAAGGGTAACGGCACACAGGGCCGATATCGCTCGAAACATGACGAATCCTCCGTCGGTGACTTCCTTGGACCGGCCGGGTCTTTCGATCCGGCCGGTACGATGATCGGTGCGATTACTGATACACGACCTGGAAACCCACCCTGGAGTTGGCGGCGCCACCCTTGACGCTGCCGAGGCTGTAATACCGCGCGATCAGCGGGATTTCGGCGACGTGGCCAGCCACGATGACGCCTTGCGAATCTTGCGTGTACATGTTTATCGGCGAACCATCTGCGTTGGCCATCTGAATCTGCACGCCGCTGGCGGCATTCGCTCCGGGATCGACATTGAGCCGGCCGGTACTGCGGTCCAGCAGGGGGCTTGCCGGGTCGAAGCGGACCTTGGCAGTCACGCCATCCGTGCAATTCGTATCGGCATCGCCGCCGATGCGGATCGTGAAACCTCGATCGCCAGCGACGTCGCCCGCGTTGGCGAGCACGCCCGCGCTGATGTCGCCGAGTGCCACCGCCTTGCTGGCGTTGCCACCGCCCGGTGGCTTCCCCTCGACGAGGCACGTGGTGGCGACGATGTTGCCCGTGATTTCGATGACACCGTCGTTGCCGGCGACCGCAGGGGCGGAGCCGACGGCAAGGGACGACGCGAACAGAGCTGCCGCGGTGAATGTCTTGTGCATGGCGCTTCCTTTTGTGAAATGGCGCGCCGGCTCGCGGCGCCTACCGATCTCCGCATGCGGGAAGCAAGGATTCGATACGCAAATTCTGAAAAATCGGTCGTATCGACTGCACTCCAAGGGCAAGCCCGTCGGCGTTTGTGGCGTTCATCTGGGTTAGACCAGGGCGCGGGACGTCGGAGCACGCGGCCCGCCTCGCCAGCGGCGAACCGGGCGCCGCGAAGCCTCGGCCACCGAAACGGGCCGGTAGCCCCCTATAATGCGGGTTGCTCCGCCGCACGCGACCAAGGTCCATGTCCTCCACCGCCGCTCGCTCCAACTCCCTAGATTTCGCTGGTGTCCGCGCACTGGCGGCGAACGACATGAAGGACGTCGATGCCCTCATCCGGCACCGCCTGTCGTCCGACGTCGTCCTCATCAACCGCATCGCCGACCACATCATTGCCGGCGGCGGAAAGCGACTGCGCCCGATGCTCCACGTGCTTGCCGCGCGTACCGCGGGCTATCAGGGCACGGAACACGCGAAGCTGGCGGCGATCATCGAATTCATCCACACGTCCACTCTGCTGCACGACGACGTGGTCGACGAATCGGACATGCGCCGCGGCCGAAAGACTGCGAATGCCCTGTGGGGCAATGCCGCCAGCGTGCTGGTGGGCGACTTCCTCTATTCGCGGTCGTTCCAGCTCATGGTGGAACTTGACGACATGCGCATCATGCGCATCCTCGCCGACACGACGAACACCATCGCGGAGGGCGAAGTGCTGCAGTTGCTCAACATCGGCAATGCGGACGTCGACGAATCGGCTTATCTCGCGGTGATCGAGCGCAAGACCGCCGTGCTGTTCGCCGCAGCGACCGAACTGGGCGGCGTGCTCGGTGGTTTGCCGGAGACCCAGGTGGCCGCACTGCGTCGCTACGGCATGGAACTCGGCTACGCCTTCCAGATCGCCGACGACCTGCTCGACTACGTATCGGACGCCGAGACCTTGGGCAAGAACATCGGCGACGATCTCGCCGAGGGCAAGCCCACACTGCCGCTCATCTACGCCATGCAGACGGCGGATGCCGACCAGTTGGCGTCGCTGCGCCATGCCATCGAACACGGCGGACTCGATTCGCTGGATCGCATCGTGGCCGCCATCCGCGATTCGGGCGCCCTGGAGCGCACGCACGAACGTGCGGTGACACACGCTACCGCGGCGCGCGAGGCACTGAGCGACCTTCTGCCGTCGACGCATCGCGACGCCCTGGCCGCGCTGGCGGATTACTCCGTGGAACGACGCTTCTAAACGCACAACCACCCGCCGGCTGCTGCGGGTGCAAGAAATGACGGACGCCAACGTCGCGTCCTGCTGTCGAGGACGACGCCACGCGGCACCTGCCGCAGGTGGCGTCGTCTACCGGTCACTTCCCGGCAAAGGCCTCATCCAGCCACGCACGCATGGCCGCATAGGCACGGTGCGCAACCTTGGCGTCGTAGCGGCAGTTGCCCGTGGTGGCAGCGGCTTCCTTTTCGGTGAAGCAATGCACCGCGCCGCCAAAATCCTCGGAAGCCCAGTCCACCTTGGCGTCGCGCATTTCCGCTTCGAACGCCGTGCGCTGTTCGGGTGGCACGTTCGTATCGTCGGCGCCATTCAACGCCAGGACCTTCGCCTTGATCTTGCTCGCAAGCTTCGGGTCATCAGTGGCGAGCAGCCCGTGGAAGCTGACGACGGCGGCCACATCAGCCCCGGTGCGGGCGAGATCGAGTACGGCAGAGCCGCCAAAGCAGAAGCCGATCGCCGCAAGTTTGCGCGGATCGATCGGCGCGTTCTTTTCCTGCGCCTTGAGCTCGGCAAGAGCACGCGACACGCGGGCACGCATGATCGAACGGTCGGCATACAACGGCTTGACCGCAGCACCTGCTTCCGCCTCACTGGTGATCTTCTTGCCACCACCGTACATGTCGGTGAGGAGGATGACGTAGTCCTTGCCGGCGATGTCCTTGGCCTTGGCGAGGGCCATGTCATTCACGCCGTACCAGTTCGGCACCATCACCAGACCCGGACGTTTCGTGGTGACGGCGTCGTCGTAAACCAGGAAGCTCTTGTAGGTCACGCCCTGGTCCGTCCATTCGACGGGCTTGGCGACCATGGCCGCCGATGCGGCACCTACGTGACCCAGGAACAACAAGGACAAGGCAAGCAACGGACGGCGCATGGGCATGGCTCCTCGGAAAGTCGAGCAAGCATAGGCGCCGCCGGAGAGAGCCGCCAGCATGACAGGCAGGACCGAGGCCCGCCCGTCACCGTGGATCAGACGCCCGCGGCGTGACGGGCCATGCGCCGCTTCAACGGACCGAGCGCCGCGATCAGGCGAACGCCTACCCCGCGGGCAGCGACCAGCGGCGGCGCCTGCCAGGCATAGATGCGCGCCAAGGCATCGAACGACCATGCATCGAGACCGTCCGCACTGCGGCGACGACGCGCATAGCGACGCAGTACGTGCGGCGCGGCGATATCGCGGCCCGCCTCCCGGGCGGCGACCAGCGTGTCGCGCAACTCAACCACGTCGCGAAGACCGAGGTTCACGCCCTGCCCCGCCAGCGGGTGGACGGCATGCGCGGCATCGCCGAGCAGCACCATACGTTCGGCCTCGTACCGATCGGCGAGCTTCAAGCGCAACGGGAACGCCGCACGCTTCGTCACGTTGCCGATCGGGCCCAGCCGGAAGTCGCTGGCGATGCCGAGTTCACCGCGAAACGCGTCGTCATCGAGCGCCAGCACCCGGATGGCTTCTGCTTCGGGCAACGACCAGACGATGGAACTGCGACCGTCCGCGAGCGGCAGCAACGCCAAGGGGCCTGAGGGCAGGAAGCGTTGCCAGGCCGTGCGCTGGTGTGGCAGCGAAGTCTCCACGTGCGCCACGACGCCACGTTGTCCGTAGTCGCGGCCGTGCGTACCGATACCCGCCATGGCGCGCAGCGGCGAATTCGCACCGTCCGCGGCCACCGCGAGGCGAGCCGTGACCGCCTGCCCGTCCGCCAGCTCGAGCTGCACCCGATCGTCGCGCACCGCGCAGGCCACGACTTCCGCCGGCACGATGCAGCGCACCCCGGCCTTGTCGAGCGCCTGCCAGAGCGACGCCTGCACGAGGTTGTTTTCCACGATGAAGCCGAGCACGTCGCGGCCTTCCTCGGCAGCGTCGAAGCGGATCGTGGCGCCGTTCTCGGCATCCCAGACTTCCATACGTTCGTAGGCGGAAGCGCGTGCGTCACGAATGGACGTCCAGACGCCTATATCGTCGAGCAGGGCGATGGACGATGGTGCGAGGCCCACGACGCGCAGATCCACCTCATCCTCGGCGGCCCAAGGCGCGGGCACGCGAGCATCGATCAGTGCCACGTCGAAGCCGGCGCGCGCGAGCGTCAGTGCCGTCGCCGCGCCAACCATGCCACCGCCAACGACGGCGACATCGAGCGAGGCGCCACGTCGGCGCGGCAGCGAATCCATCCCGCGGTCGCTCATGGCGTTTTCTCCCGTACGGCGAACGGCGCGTTGGCGCGAAAACCCATGCCCCGCCGGCTCATGGCGTGGCGTAGCGGGGGGACACGGTCGAGCGCGAGCATGGCCAGCGAGCGCAGCGGCCGCAGCAGCGGCTGGTCGAGGCAGGCGAGGCGCACCAGGCCGTGACTCATGGCCATGGTGCCTTCGCGATCGGGGGCGCGGCGCGCCGCGTAGGCCGCGAGGACGGCCGACGCGCCGGGGTCGCCGCCCGCGGCCACCAGCTCGGCCAGTGTCAACGCGTCGCGCAACCCGAGGTTGAAGCCTTGTGCGCCGATCGGATGGATGGTCTGGGCGGCATTGCCCACGAGCACCGCGCGCTCCGCGACCAGCGCTTCGGCAGCGACCCGGCGAATCGGATAGGGCACGCGTTTGCCGGGACGACTGAACCGGCCGAGGCGCCAGCCGAAACGCTGCTGCGCGAACGCAAGAAACGCCGCGTCGTCCATGGCCGCGACCTCATCGACGTGCTCGGTGTCTACCGTAAGCACCACGCCGACGCGCCGCTCGGCCAGCGGCAGCACCGCAACCGGGCCATCGTCGGTGAACCGCTCGAAGGCGCGACCCCGCGGATCGCGCTCGGGCGTCATGGTGCTGACGAAGAGCGCCTGCGCGTAATCGTGTTCGCGCGTACCGATGCCCAATTGCGCACGGACCACGGACTGGGTGCCATCGGCACCCACCAGTAACGGCGTCATCAACCGACGGCGCTCGCTTCCGGCCAGCACCGTGACCGCCCAGCCGTTCTCGACGGCCTCGATGCTTTCCACCCGCGCCGGTGCAAGCCGGGTCAGATGGCGGCAGGTGTCCAGCCGGCGCAACAGTGCCGCGCCGAGTTCGCGAGCCGGCAGCGTCCAGCCCAGGGCGTCCACGCCCTCGTCGGCGGCGTTCATCCGCACGCTGCCGAAGTCGCCAGCACGACTGGTGTGGATGTGGGTGATCGGGGTGGCGCGGGCTTCGGCGAAATCCCACACGCCAATGGCGCGCAAGCCATTGACCGTGGCCCTGGCGAGGGCGAGGTTGCGTTCGTCGTAGCTCGGCTGCGCGTCGACCGTGGGCATGGCGGCTTCGACAAGCACGGCCGGAAGGCCTGCCGCATCGAGCGCAATGGCGAGGCTGGCCCCGACCAGGCCGCCGCCGACGATGAGAATGGGTTGGGACTGGCTCATCCGCGGATCATACCCTCGCCAAGTGAAGGCGCCGCCGCGGCCCTCTGCCGCATCGCCCGCGTGCCCCGATAGAATGGCCCGATGGGTAACCGACTCTCGAAGATCTACACACGCACCGGCGACGACGGCAGCACCGGCCTCGGCGACGGCAGCCGAACCGGCAAGGATTCGCTCCGGGTCACGGCCTACGGCACCGTGGACGAGCTGAACAGCGCCATCGGCATGGTCATCGCGTCCGACAAGGTGGGCGACGATGTGCGCGAAGCCCTGTTTCAGGTGCAGCACGAGCTGTTCGACCTGGGCGGCGAACTGTGCATCCCCGGCATGGCGATGATCCAGGCCGCCGACGTGGACCGCCTCGAAACGGTGCTGGACGGCTTCAACGCCGACCTGCCGCCACTAAAGGACTTCATCCTGCCCGGGGGCGGCATGGCAGCGGCCAGTTGTCACCTTGCACGCACGATCTGCCGCCGCGCCGAACGCGAGGTCGTGGCGCTCGCGCGGGTCGAAACGGTGCGACCCGAGGCCCAGCACTACCTGAACCGCCTGTCCGACCTGCTGTTCGTCATTGCCCGTGTACTGGCTCGGCGCAGTGGCCACGGCGAGGTGCTCTGGCAGCATCAGCGTCGGCCACGCGGATAGAAACACGCCAGGAACACCCTAGGGAGGCCGGCGGTGCCGGTGTAAGCTCGCCCGGCCGGTGCGGCGATTCACGTCGCACCTCTAGGAAGGGGTTGAGGTATGGGCGACGAGCCATCGTGCGGTAGGGCTGGCGATTCTGCTAAGTTGGCCGCCTTTCGAACAAACAAGACCGAGCCCGTGACGCCACGCATCAGCATCCTGCCTAAACGCCGCCTGCTGGCGACCGCCGTCGCCCTCATCGTTTCGGGTCTGGCCCTCGATGCGCAGGCCCAGAGTGCACCGACCCAGGGCGAGACGCGCGCCGTCGTCGCGCCCGCGCCTGCACCCGCCGTTGCGGAAACCTGCCCGCTGGGCTCCTTCATCTGCCCGCCGCGGCCCATCAGCTACGCGCAGTGCCGGCCGAACGCGATGCTCGATTTCTACGAGCCGCAGATCACCAAGGACAGTACGCTCCGTGACACCGCCATCACCGACGTCCATTCGGGCCTCGACGACGGCACCAGCGGCGTGAAGGTGGAGAGCCCCGAGCCGAACGTGTACCACATGACCGGCGGCGTCCGACTCGAGCGCGCCGACCAGGTGCTGCGTGCGGCCGACGTCACCTACAACTCCGATTCCACCGCCTACGATGCCGTCGGCAACGTGAAGTACCAGGAAGCCGGCATGCTGATGTCGGCGGACCGGATCACCGGTACGACCACGCCCAACCAGGGCGATGCCTACAACGTTCGCTACCAGTTGCTCCAGTCGCGCGGCAACGGCGTGGCCGACCACGCGAAGGTGATGGACCCGCAGCACGGCCGGTTCCGGCTCGCCACGTACTCCACCTGCGACGTCGGCAGCCACATGTGGGAGTTCCGCGCCAAGACGCTGAACCTCAACAAGGAAACCGGCGTGGGCGAGGCACGCAGCGCGACCATGCGCTTCAAGAACGTGCCGTTCATGTACCTGCCTTACTTCACGTTCCCGCTGGACGACCGGCGCAAGAGCGGTTTCCTGTACCCCACCTTCGGGTCGAACAGCCAGTCGGGCCTGTTCCTCAACCTGCCCTATTACCTGAATCTTGCGCCGAACTACGACGCCACGCTGACGCCGGGGTACTACAGCGATCGCGGCTTCATGCTCGGTGCGGAGTTCCGTTACCTGCTGCCGCGGTCGAACGGTACGTTCGACGTCCAGTACATGGCCCACGACAAGGGGCCGGATACCGACGAGAGCGGCACGAGCGATCGCGACGGCTCGAAGCAGCGCTACCTGGTCCAGATCACCAACACGACCAACCTCGGCGACGGGTTCATGTTCGCCGCGAACATCAACCATGCGTCCGACAACCAGTACTTCCGCGATTTCAGCAACGACCTGTACCAGTCGTCCATCGGCATCCTCACGTCGAGCGCATACGTCACGAAGGGCGGCAAGTACTGGAGCGCGTCGCTCGGAGCGGACGACTATCAGAACGTCGATGCCGGCCTGCCGAACTACGTGGTGCCGTATCGTCGCTGGCCGCGCGCCACGTTCAACCTGGAAGCGCCGCTCAACAGCTGGCTCGATGTCGGCGTGGACAGCGAGGCCGTGGCATTTCGCAAGCTGGACCGCGCGCCGGTCTTCGGTACGACCCCCGGGCAGGTGGACGGCAATCGCCTCGACCTGGCGCCGTACCTCGCCGCCGACTTCTCGGGCGCCTCGTGGTTCGTACGTCCGCGCGTGGAGTACCGCTACACGGACTACCGGCTGGATTCGGACTACCAGCACTTCAACTACGCCGAGCAGAGCCCCTCGCGCTCGGTACCGATCAGCAGCCTGGATGCGGGTCTGATCTTCGACCGCCAGACCAGCCTCTTCGGTACCAACTACACGCAGACCCTCGAACCGCGCATGTACTACCTGTACGTGCCGTACCGGAACCAGAACAACCTGCCCACCTTCGACACGAATGAAATGTCGTTCGACTTCTGGCAGTTGTTCACCACCAACCGGTTCTCCGGCGCCGACCGGCAGATGGACGCGAACAATCTGACCCTGGCCCTGACGACCCGGCTGCTCGACGACACGGGCGTGGAGCGTCTGTCCGCCAGCGTCGGCCAGATCAAGTATTTCAGCGACCAGAAGGTGCAGATGCCGGGCGTGGCGCCCACCGACTTCGGTCGCTCGGACTACGTGGCCCAACTCGGCATTCAGTTCAACGACAAGTGGCGCCTGAACAGCTCGTACCAGTGGAACCCGAACAAGAAGCAGAGCCCCTACCTGAACGAGCAGGGCCAGGTGTTCGAGCAGGGCCGGGACACCGACCTGGCCACGGTGCAGCTCCAGCGCCGCATCAAGGGCGACGGCATCGTCAACTTCTCGTACCGCTATCGCCGCAACGTGATGGAACAATTCGACACGTCCGTGGTCTTTCCGGTGTCCGAGCGCTGGCGGGCGCTGGCACGCTGGGTCTTCGCCCGTCGCGACGTCCTGCCGGTCACCATCAACACGCCGGGCGGCCCGGCAACGTTCAGTACATTCACTTTCTCGCACCGTACGCTGGATGCGACGGTGGGCGTCGAGTACGACAGCTGCTGCGTCGCCTTCCGCGTCCTCGGCCGCCACTACGTACACGACTACCTTCGCAAGACCGACAACGCCGTCATGTTCGAGGTGGAATTCAAGGGCTTGGGCTCGCTCAGCCCCCAATCGGGCTCGTACCTGCGCCGTGCTATCCTTGGCTATCAATAAATGGGGCAAGTGCCCCGGGCTCCCTATTCGATGAAGCAGATCTTTGCGTACTCCCTGCTGGCCGCCTCCATCCTGGTGGCCGTGCCTTCCGCCCATGCCCAGCTCATGCCGTCCGCCCAGCCCGCGCAAGGCCAGGGCATGAGCGTCGGCAACGGCTCGCTCGACCGCATCGTGGCGGTGGTAGAGGAAGACGTCATCCTGCAGAGCGAACTGGACGAGGCGATCAACGCCATCGTTCGACAGTACGCATCGAATCCGGGCCAGCTCCCGCCTAAGGACGTCCTGGCCCGGCAGGTGCTCGACCGCCTCATCCTGATGAAGCTGCAGGTCCAGCGCGCCAACGACCAGGGCATCCGCGTATCCGACCAGGACGTGGATCAGGCCGCCGCCAACGTAGCGCAGCAGAACAAGATGAGCCTCGACCAGCTGCGTGCAGCGGTGGAACAGGACGGCTACAGCTATGCGGCCTTCCGCCAGCAGTTGTCGGACCAGATCATCGCGCAGAAGCTGCACGAGAGCGTCGTACGCGACCAGGTCACCGTGACCGATGCCGAAGTGAACAACCTGCTCGCCAGCCCGACCTACAAGGCCGGCGAGGTGCACCTCGCGCACATCCAGATCAGCACGCCCGCCGGTGGCAGCGCCAGCGACATCGCCCAGGCGCAGGCCAAGGCCGAGGAAGCGATCAAGGCGATCAAGGGCGGCATGGATTTCAACGCCGCCGCCATCCGCTATTCCGATGCGCCCGATGCACTGGACGGCGGCGACCTCGGCTGGCGCCGTCTCGACGAAGTACCGCCCGCATTCGCGGACGCCATCGGTTCGCTCAAGCCGGGCGAGACCACCGCGGCCATGCGTGGCCCCACCGGCTTTCACATTCTGAAGCTCGTGGAGACCCGCCAGCCGGGCCGCCAGATCGTCACCGAATACCACGCTCGCCAGATTCTCATCAAACCCTCCGAGATCGTCACGCCGGAGCAGGCCGAGAAAAAGGCAGAGGATCTCTACACGCGGATCGTGGACAAGCACGAAGACTTCGCCAAGCTGGCGAAGGACGAGTCCAAGGACAACACGACCGCGAACAACGGCGGCGACATGGGCTGGTTCGCCAAGGACGCCTGGGGCCAGGCCATTGCCACCCAGATCGACCAGTTGAAGGACAACGAAGTCTCGCACCCCATCCAGACCGACGCTGGCTGGATCGTGTTGCAGCGCCTCGGCACGCGCCAGAGCGATCTGACCGACCAGTTGCAGCGTGACCAGGCCCGCCAGGCCATCGGTAACCGCAAGGCGGACGAAGCCTACGAGAACTACCTGCGCGAACTGCGCTCGACCTCGTTCGTCGACATCCGCGTTCCGGAGCTGAAGGACCCTGACGACAAGCAGGCCTCGGCCACTCCGTAACGATGACCGCGACCACCCTGCCACGGCTCGCCGTCACCGCCGGTGAGCCTGCCGGGGTAGGGCCCGAACTGGTCGCGCGTCTCGCGGCCAGCGATCTTGCGGCGGACCTGATCGCCGTCACCGATCGCGACCTGCTTTCCCGCGCTGCCGCGGCCTGCGGCCTGCGCCTGAACGTTATCGACGACGACGGCTCGCGTATCGCAACACGCGCGGCTGGTTCCGTGCGCATCCGCCACGTCCCGCTCGGCACGACCGAACGCGCTGGTGAGCCGGACCCTCGCAATGCTCGCCACGTGATCGACGTGCTGGCGGCCGCGGCCGATGGCTGCATGGCTGGCGAGTTCGACGCCGTGGTCACCGGCCCCATCCAGAAATCCAGCATCAACGAAGGCGGCATCGCTTTCAGCGGCCACACCGAATTCTTCGCCGAACGCGCCAAGGCGGACGTCGTGATGATGCTCGCCAGCCCGGAGCTGCGCGTGACGCTCGCCACGACGCATCTGCCGCTCGCAACCGTACCGGCGGCGATTACGGCGAGCCTGCTCGAACGCACCTTGCGGATCGTGGCACAGGCCCTGTCCACGCAGTTTGCCATTCAGCAGCCACGTATCGCCGTGCTCGGCCTCAACCCGCACGCGGGCGAAGGCGGCCACATGGGCCGCGAGGAGCTCGACACCATCATCCCGCTACTGGAACGCCTGCGTGGTGAAGGCATGGACCTGCTCGGCCCCTTGCCGGCGGACACCGCCTTCGTTCCCGCCATGCGCGACCGTTACGACGCCGTGTTGGCGATGTACCACGATCAGGCCTTACCCGTCATCAAGAGCGAAGCGTTCGATCGCACTGTGAACGTGACGCTGGGCCTCCCCTTCATTCGTACCTCCGTCGACCACGGCACGGCGCTCGATCTGGCCGGCACGGGCAAGGCGGACCCCGCCAGCCTGTTTGCCGCCGCGCGCCTCGCGCTCGACCTCGCAAGGCATCGTCCGTCATGAACGCCCGTCCCAAGAAAAGCTTCGGCCAGCACTTCCTTCACGAGAAGCGCTACATCGAGCGCATCGTCTCGTCGATCGCTCCGAAGGAATCCGATACCGTCGTCGAAATCGGCCCCGGCGAGGGCGCACTCACCTTGCCGCTGCTCGCCGTGGCGAAGAAGATGACTGCGATCGAGCTGGACACCGATCTCATCCCCGGGTTGCAGCAGCGCGCCGCCACGGTGGGCGACCTTCGCATCGTGCATTCCGACGTGCTCAAGGTGGACTTCGCGGCCCTGGCCCGTGAATTGGGTGCGGAGCGCCTGCGCATTGCCGGCAACTTGCCGTACTACATTTCCAGCCCGATCCTGTTCCATTGCGTGGAGCATGCCGCGGCGATCCAGGACATGCATTTCATGCTGCAGAAGGAGGTCGTGGATCGCATGGCCGCCGAGCCGGGCAGCAAGGTCTACGGCCGCTTGAGCGTGATGCTGCAGTTAGCCTGTACGGTCACGCCGCTGTTCACCGTGCCGCCGGGCGCGTTTCGTCCGCCGCCGAAGGTGGATTCCGCCGTGGTCCGACTGGTGCCGCTGCCACCTGAACGACTGCCGCAGGGCGATCCGGCGAAGATTCACGCCGTGGTGAAGGCGGCCTTCGCGATGCGCCGCAAGACGCTGTCCAACACATTGAAAGGGCTGGTCGACGAGGCCTCCATCCGCTCGCTGGGGATCGATCCGCGCGCACGTGCGGAGACGCTGGCGCCCGCGGACTTCGTGAAACTCGCGAATGTGATGTGACCGTGTTGTGGGCCACACTAGGGACACTCTGATCAATTATCGCCAACGCCATGACGTCAGGAAGGGTCGCCAAGGTGGCTGCGTCGCGCCGGGAAGGGTGGCTCCCTTGCCAAGCGAGGCGGGCGCCTTGGCGGCCCTTCCTGGCGTCACCCTATCACTCTGTTTTCATGCGCGAGGGCCGAGCCTGTCTGTCCGCAGGTCTTCGGCCCGCCGGCTCGACAGACAGCCAGTCTGCCTTCGCCAGCGCCCCTGTGACCTGCGAACAGACAGGCTCGGTGGCGTTGGCGATAATTGATCAGAGTGTCCCTTGCTCCCCCCCTCCCCGTCCCCGACAATCCCCGCATGAATTCGAAATCCCCCTACACGATCGACGTGGAGGTCGCTTCCCGCTTCGTTCCCGATCAGTCGCAACCCGCGGACAACCGTTACGTGTTCGCGTACACGATCACCCTGCGCAACGTGGGCAAGACCGGCGCCCAGCTCCTCACGCGTCACTGGGTCATCACCGATGCGAACGGCAAGGTCGAGGAAGTGCGAGGCGACGGCGTCGTCGGAGAGCAACCGTGGATGCGCCCTGGCGAGTCCTTCGAGTACACCTCGGGCGCCGTACTCGAGACCGCCGTCGGCACCATGGCCGGCACCTATCGCATGGTGGCGGACGACGGCACGCATTTCGATGCGCCGGTGCCCGCGTTTGTGCTTTCGATCCCACGTACGCTCCACTAGGATCGATGCCATGGACAGCGCGCACGCCGGGAACGGCAACAAGGTCATTCTTCTGGAGCAACAGGACTGATGGCCGTCTACGCGATCGGCGACGTTCAAGGTTGCTACCCCGAACTCCAGCGTCTGCTGGAAAAGATTCGTTTTGATCCCGCCGTCGATCGCCTGTGGTTCTGCGGCGACCTCGTCAATCGCGGTGGCGAGTCGCTGGCCACGCTGCGCCTGATTCACTCGCTGCGCGAACAAGTCGTCGTCACGCTCGGCAATCACGATCTCTCATTGCTGGCGATCGGTCAGCGCCGGGAAGATGCCCAGGCACGAGTGAACCCGGAACTGCGCGAGGTGCTGTTCGCCGAGGATGCACCGGTGCTGCTGGAATGGCTGCGGATGCAGAAGCTACTGCATCACGACGAGCAGCTGGGCTGGACGATGATCCACGCGGGACTCGCGCCGAGTTGGACGCTTCGCCAGGCGCAACGTGCCGCACTGGAGATCGAACGCGAGCTGGGTGGTCCACGTCATCAACGCCTGCTGAAGAACCTGTTCGGCAATCGCCCGCCGGGTTGGAACAACCGCCTGCAAGGCGTGGAGCGCCATCGCGCCACCATCAATACGCTGACGCGCATGCGTTACTGCGATGTCCAGGGTCGCATCGACTTCGAAGGCAAGGGCACACCCGGCACACAGAAGCCAGGCATGTACCCGTGGTTTGAAGTGCCCGGCATGCGCCGTCGCGAAACCCGCATCGTCTGCGGCCACTGGTCGGCGCTCGGGCGTTTCGCCGGCCTGGGCGTCTACGCGATCGACACCGGTTGCGTCTGGGGTGGACAGCTCACGGCACTGCGCCTCGATGTCGAGGAACCTCAGTACGTGACCATCCAGGCTGAATCGTATCGGCAGAAGCCGAAGGGCGGCGGGGACTAGGTTTTCGCCGCATCAGCAGCGACCGGTTGCACGCGCACCAAAAAACAAACCCGCCGAGGCGGGTTTGTTTTTTATCAGGACAACTGGCCGTGGCAGTGCTTGTACTTCTTGCCGGAGCCACACGGGCACGGGTCGTTGCGACCGACCTTGGGCCCTTCGTTGAAGAGCGGAGACGCCTGCGCGTCGGCCAAGGGTTCGTCGCCCCGACCGGCAGCCTGAGCATCGGCATGCTGGAACTGCAGGCGCTGCGCTTCGGCCATGCGCTGCTGCTCGGCCTCCATCGCAACGACTTCCTCTTCGCTGCGAATGCGGATGCGAGCGAGCATCTGCACCACTTCCGACTTGATGCGATCGAGCATCTCGGCGAACAGTTCGAACGACTCGCGCTTGAATTCCTGCTTCGGCTGCTTCTGCGCATAACCGCGCAGATAGATGCCCTGGCGCAGGTAATCCATGCTCGCGAGGTGTTCCTTCCACGCGTTGTCCACGACGGAAAGCATCACGTGCTTTTCCAGCGATCGCATGGTTTCGGCGCCGATCTGGGCTTCCTTTTCAGCGAACAGCGCATCGACCGCTTCGCGCACGTGGTCGAGGATACCTTCGGCGTCCACGTCCTTCTGCGCTTCCACCCAGGGAACGAGATCCAGGCGGAGGTTCAGCTCGCTCGCCAGTTCGCGATCGAGGCCGGCGAGATCCCACTGGTCGTCGATGCTGTCGGCCGGCACGAACTTGCGCACCAGCGCATCGACGACGTCCTGACGAATGTCGCGGATCATGTCGGAGATGTCGTCGGTTTCGAGCAGCTCGTCGCGCTGAGCGTAGATCACCTTGCGCTGGTCGTTGGCGACGTCGTCGAACTCGAGGAGGTTCTTTCGGATGTCGAAGTTGTGCTGTTCGACCTTGCGCTGAACCTTTTCGATCTGGCGCGTGATGAGGCGATCTTCCAGCGCTTCGTCTTCCTTCATGCCGAACATCTGCATCCAGCGGCCGATACGCTCGCCGCCGAAGATGCGCATGAGGTTGTCTTGCAGCGACAGGTAGAAGCGCGAAGAACCCGGGTCACCCTGGCGACCGGAACGGCCGCGAAGCTGGTTGTCGATGCGGCGGGACTCGTGACGCTCCGTACCGATGATGTGCAGACCGCCCGCGGCAAGCACCTGCTCGTGGCGCTTCTTCCAGTCCTCGCGCACCTTCTGACGATCGGCGTCGGACGCGTCTTCCGGCAAGGCGGCCAGCGCGGCTTCGAGACTACCGCCAAGCACGATGTCGGTACCGCGGCCGGCCATGTTCGTGGCGATCGTCACCGCGCCCGGCGCACCGGCCTGGGCAACGATGTGCGCTTCGCGCTCATGCTGCTTCGCGTTGAGCACTTCGTGCGGGATGCGTTCCTTCTTCAACAGGCCGGAAACGAGTTCCGACACGTCGATCGACGCCGTACCCACCAGCACCGGCTGCCCACGCTCGTGGCATGCCTTGATGTCGGCGATCACCGCCTTGTACTTGGCCTCGGGCGCAAGGAAGACCGAGTCGGGATTGTCGACGCGGACCATCGGCTTGTGCGTGGGAATGACCACCACCTCCAGACCGTAGACGGTCTGGAACTCGTAGGCTTCCGTGTCGGCCGTACCGGTCATGCCGGCCAGCTTCTTGTACATGCGGAACAGGTTCTGGAACGTGACCGTCGCCAGCGTCTGGTTCTCGCGCTGAATGGGCACGCCTTCCTTCGCCTCGACCGCCTGGTGCAGACCGTCGGACCAGCGGCGCCCCGCGAGGGTACGGCCGGTGAATTCGTCGACGATGATGACCTCGCCGTCGCGAACGATGTAGTCGACGTCACGCTGATAGATGGCGTTGGCACGCAGGGCCGCATTCATGTGATGGACGACGGCGAGATTCTTCGAGTCGTACAGCCCGCTGTCGGGCTCGATGACGCCGGCATCGCGGAGCAACTGCTCGGCGTGCTCCATGCCCTCTTCGGACATGTGCACCTGCTTCTGCTTCTCGTCGACGAAGTAATCGCCGGGACCGTCTTCCTTTTCCTGCCGGGTCAGATGCGGCACGACCTTGTTCACCGCGATGTAGAGCTGCGGGGAATCCTCGGCGGGGCCGGAAATGATGAGCGGCGTACGCGCCTCGTCGATGAGGATGGAGTCCACCTCGTCGACGATCGCGTAGTGCAGACCGCGCTGGTTGCGCTGCTCCTTGCTGAGCGCCATGTTGTCGCGCAGGTAGTCGAAGCCGAACTCGTTGTTCGTACCGTAGGTGATGTCGGCCTGGTAGGCGCTGCGCTTGTCGGCGTGGTCCATACCCGGGTACACGACACCGACGCTCAGGCCGAGGAAGTTGTAGAGCTTGCCCATCTGCGCGGAGTCGCGGCGGGCCAGGTAGTCGTTCACGGTGACGACGTGAACACCCTTGCCTTCCAGGGCATTCAGGTACACCGGCAGCGTACCGACCAGGGTCTTGCCCTCGCCCGTGCGCATTTCGGCGATGCGCCCGGAATGCAGCACCATGCCGCCGATCATCTGGACGTCGTAGTGACGCATGCCCAGGACACGCTTGGCCGCCTCGCGGGTGACTGCGAAGGCCTCGGGCAGCAGTTTGTCGAGCGTCTCGCCCGCGGCGAGCCGCTGCCGGAACTCTTCGGTCTTGCCGCGCAGGGCGTCGTCGGAAAGCTTCTCGAACTCCGGTTCCAGAGCGTTGATGCGCTTTACCGTCTTGGACAGGTCGCGCAGCACACGCTCGTTACGGCTGCCGAAAATACTCGTCAGGGCACGATTGAACATCGATCATCCGGATCAGAAACGAAAGGGTTGCCACCTGGCCATGGCCGGGCGGCATGAAGGGACGATCATACTACGGGCGTCCCCGGCTTTCCTCGGGGTGGCGTCAGGCCGGCCCGGATTCAAGGGACGCGCGGGTTCCGCCGGGCGCCCGGTCAGCGGTGGCTGCGGACATAGGCCAGTGGATTGACCACGCGATCGTGGTACCAGACCTCGAAGTGCACGTGGGATCCGGTGGAACGCCCCGTAGAGCCGGCCTTCGCGATGACGTCGCCGACCCGGACGCGCTGTCCGGGTCGCGCCAGGATGGCGCTGTTGTGGGCGTAGCGGGTCATGTACCCATTGCCGTGGTCGATTTCGACCACGTCGCCGTAACCGGAACGCTGACCGGCAAAGGTGACCATGCCCTCGGCGACGGCCGTCACCGGCGTACCCTTCGGCGCGGCGATGTCGATGCCTGTATGGCGGGCCGCGTGGCCGCTGAAGGGATCGGGGCGGCCACCGAAATAAGAAGAGATATAGCCGTTCACCGGCATACCGGTGGGGCGGAGGCTGGACTCGATATTTCGATCCATCAGCATGTCGCGCAAGGCTTCCAGCTGAGCCTGCTGCGTATCGAACTGACCGGACAGTCGGTCGATGCTTTCGTCGAGCGAAGCGGGCAAGGTATAGGCGGGAACGTCGGGCCCGCTGGTGACCTCGGGGCCGCCCTGACCGGGTTCCTCGTCGAAATTGAATTCGCCATCGTCGAGCTTGCCGACTTGGGTCAGGCGCTCACCGAGGGCATTGAGACGTACCGACTGGGCCTGGAGCTGCCCTAGCTTCACAGCCAAGGCGTCGAGGTCGCGCTGCGCCTGGCGCTTTACCTCAGCCACCCGCGCGTCCTGATCACCCACCTGATGCTCAAGGGCGCCGATATCACCGAGCGCGCGAGCCTTGGGCCCGGCAACCATAAGAGCGGTGGCCGCACCGACGCCCGCGACGCCGAGAAAACCCACCAGTACCATCGCTCCGATCTTGCAGCGCAGGCGCCGGCATGTCAGGTCGAGCGTTTTTGGCCCTTTCTGGCCACGAGACACGAGTATGATCTGCATACGTTCCACATCGAATAGTCAAAGCCGGCCCATGCCACCGCCGTCCAGCCCGTCCCGACGCTCCACCCATGGACTCAAGTCCATCTCGGAGTTCGGACCCGTCGCGTCGCTGGCCCAGAAGGCTCGCGAACTCGACCACCTGGACCGCCAGCTACGCGCGACGTTGCCCTCGCCGCTGCGTGATCAGGTCCGTTTTGCGGACCTGCGCGACGGCAGGCTCGTCTTCCTTGCGCCCTCGTCGGCGTGGGCATCGCGGGTGCGCCTGTACCAGGCCCAGATCCTCGAAGCCGCTCGCGCCATCGGCGCGGTAGCCCACTCGGTTGCCGTGAAAGTGGCCCCCCTGCCGCCCGTGGAAATCATCCCCGACCGGCACAAACCGCTTTCTGCCTCAGCCGCCCGACATCTCCGGGCCGCCGCGGCGTCACTCTCCGACCCCACGTTGCGGGATCTGTTCCTTGATTTGGCCTCCAAGGCCGAAAATTCAGATTAATCCTATGCTTGCGTCCGCTCCTCGCCGTTCCATAAGCGACCATGGCGGACGGCGGGGTGCACGTTTATAGCACGCATGACGGGCGTGAACACCGAATTTACACACCGCATTCACGTTCGGAGACCGGGTTCACGAACCCCTCGCGGCGACGGCGACATGGCTCCGCGCAAACAAAAAGGCCGCGATCTCTCGCGGCCTTAGCGTGTCACTGGCGCTTGGGCTCAGACGGCCTGGGCAGGATGCGCGTAGGAAATCGGCGCCTTGGCCGGATCCTTGAAGCTGACTTCTTCCCACGCCGTGACGTCGGCCATCAAGCTGCGCAGGAGCTTGTTGTTGAGCTCATGACCCGACTTGTGCGCGGAATACGCGCCGATCAGGCTGTGGCCGAGCATGTAGATGTCGCCGATCGCGTCGAGGATCTTGTGCTTGACGAACTCGTTGTCGTAACGGAGGCCGTCTTCGTTCAGCACGCGGTAGTCGTCGAGCACGACGGCGTTGTCCATCGAACCGCCGAGCGTGAGATTGCGCTCACGAAGCATTTCGATGTCACGCATGAAACCGAAGGTGCGCGCGCGGCTGACTTCCTTCACGAAGGAGGTCGTCGAGAAGTCCATCTCGGCCTGCGAATTGCGCTTGTTGAAGAGCGGATGGTCGAACTCGACCGAGAACCCGACCTTGAAGCCATCGAACGGCTCAAGCTTGGCCCACTTGTCGCCGTCCTGGACGATGACGGGCTTCTTGATGCGGATGAAGCGCTTGGCGGCGTCCTGCTCCTCGATGCCAGCGGACTGGATCAGGAAGACGAAGGGGCCTGCGCTGCCGTCCATGATGGGCACTTCCGGCGCGGAAAGATCGACGTACGCGTTGTCGATGCCGAGGCCGGCCATCGCCGAGAGCAGATGCTCAACCGTCGAGACGCGGACATCGCCATTGATGAGCGTAGTGGAAAGACGCGTGTCGCCGACATTCTCCGGGCGAGACTTGAGTTCCACCGGCGGATTGAGGTCGGTACGGCGGAACACGATACCCGTGTTCGGCGCCGCTGGGCGAAGCGTCATGTACACCTTGTCGCCGGTATGGAGGCCGACGCCTGTGGCGCGAATGATGTTCTTGAGCGTGCGCTGCTTGATCATGTTGGGTCAAACCTTGTTGGCAGCAGCCGAAGTAACGGACATGCTAACACAGTCTTAACCTCGGGATAAACAAACCGGACGGTACAGTCTAGCATTGCTTTCACCAATCCTTCAGCAATGGCTGCGAGCCATTCTCATCTGGCCTGCGACTGAAACGTCCATCCATTCAGCCACTTGCAAGTGACTGATATCCCAAGCAGCTTTTTCCTCAGTGAGCACGGAAGGGTTCCGCCGCCCGGACGGGACGGCGGCGGAACCCCGAACGTACCGGCGTCTTGCCGGGTCGTTCTCACGTTTTCCTTAACGTGCCTTGTTGCGTGAATGGATCAATCGGCCTGGCGGCGCAGGAACGCCGGGATGTCCAGGTAATCGATCGCCGGTTCCGCGTTCTTCTGCGGCGCCGGCTCGGAGCGGACGGACGGGGTGACGTCAGCCTGTGCGTAGTCGACCACTTCGTTGCCCGTGCCCGTACGCAGCACGACCGGGCGCGGACGCTGACGCATTTCGACCTGCTGCTGCACCGGCTGGCGAACCGGCTGCTTCGCCGCGATGCCGCGGTTGAGGCCGGTGGCTACCACGGTAACGCGCACGTCGTCCTGCATTTCCGGATCGAGCGACGTACCGATCACCACGGTCGCGTCTTCGGAAGCGAAGTCGTGGATCACGCGACCGATCTCGTCGAACTCGCGCATGGTGAGGTTCGGGCCTGCCGTGACGTTGACGAGGATGCCGCAGGCACCGGCCAGGTTCACGTCTTCCAGCAGCGGGTTGTTGATCGCCGCTTCGGCAGCGGCCTGTGCGCGATCGTCGCCGCGAGCCGTGCCCGAACCCATCATCGCCATGCCCATTTCGCTCATGACGGTGCGGACGTCGGCGAAGTCGACGTTGATCAGGCCCGGGGCCGTGATCAGGTCGGCGATGCCCTGGACGGCGCCCTGCAGCACGTCGTTCGCGGCCTTGAATGCGTTCAGCAGCGTGACTTCGCGCCCGAGCACCGACAACAGCTTCTCGTTCGGCACGGTGATCAGCGAATCCACGTGCTGCGACAGATCCTCGATGCCCTTGAGCGCGACCTGCATACGACGGCGCCCCTCGAACGGGAACGGCTTGGTCACGACCGCCACGGTGAGGATGCCCTTCTCCTTGGCGAGCTGCGCCACGACCGGCGCTGCGCCGGTACCCGTGCCGCCGCCCATGCCGGCGGTGATGAAGACCATGTCCGCGCCGTCGAGCATTTCCTCGATGCGCTCGCGATCTTCCAGCGCGGCCTGACGGCCGACTTCCGGGTTGGCGCCCGCACCCAGGCCCTTGGTGACGTTGCCGCCAAGCTGCAGATGCGTGCTACGCGAAGCGCAGCTCTTCATCGCCTGCGCATCGGTGTTGGCGACGACGAACTCGACGCCTTCGATATTGGAATTGACCATGTGGGCCACGGCGTTGCCGCCGCCGCCACCCACGCCGATGACCTTGATGACCGCGTTCGGTGCCAATTTTTCGATGAGTTCAAACATTTCCCGTCCTCCGCAGAACTTTTTGGTTTTTTGATTTATGTCCCGTGTCCGACTCCTGTCGAACGCGGGTTGCGGGCCTTCCCTCCTGCCCCGGCGCCCCCATTCCTTCGGGCACCGACACTCCGGTTGGATCAAAAATTCTTGGTGAACCAGCTACGCACCTTTTCAACGACGCTGCCGACATTGCCGACCGCAGAGCTCACGTGGCGCGCGCTGCCACTCGACCGCGAGCCGTGCAACAGCAGCCCCACGCCGGTGGAATGCAGTTCGCTGGACACCACGTCCCCCAGGCCCGACACGTGCTGAGGCACGCCGATACGAACCATCTTGTGGAAGATTTCCTCGGCCAGTTCCAACGCACCTTCCATGCGCGACGCACCGCCGGTCAGCACGATGCCCGCCGCGACCAGGCTTTCGTAGCCGGAGCGGCGCAGTTCGTCCTGCACCATCTCGAAGATTTCCTCGTAGCGCGCCTGCACCGACTGTGCGAGCGCTTGGCGAGCCAGACGACGCGGCGGCCGATCGCCCACGCTCGGCACCTGGATCGTCTCTTCCGCATGCGCGAGTTGCGCCAGCGCACACGCGTATTTGATTTTGATCTCCTCCGCGTGTGCAGTCGGTGTATGCACACCGTATGCAATGTCGTTGGTGACCTGATCGCCACCGACCGGCAACGACTTCGTGTAGCGGATCGCGCCCTGCGTATAGATAGCGATGTCGGTCGTGCCGGCACCGATGTCCACGAGGCAGACGCCGAGTTCGAGTTCGTCCTCGGTGAGCACCGCCTTTGCGCTCGCCACGGCGGCAGGCACCAGTTCGTCCACGGAAAGGCCGCAGCGCTGGATGCACTTGGAGATGTTCTGCACGGCACTGGCAGCGCCGGTCACCAGATGCACGCTGGCTTCGAGGCGCACGCCGCTCATGCCGACCGGATGGCGGATGCCGTCCTGCCCGTCGATGCGGTATTCCTGCGACTCCTTGTAGAGCACCTTGCGGTCCGCGGGAATGGCAACGGCGCTGGCAGCTTCGAGCACCTGCTCCAGATCGGCAGCCATCACCTCGCGGTCGCGGATGGCCGCGGTGCCGTGCGAGTTGCGGGTCTCCAGATGGCTACCGGAAATCGATGCGTAGACGGAGCGGATGTCGCAGCCGGCCATCAGCTCGGCTTCTTCGACTGCACGCTGGATCGAGTGCACGGTCGATTCGATGTCGACCACCGAGCCGCGCTTCATGCCGCGCGACACGTGAGTGCCGATGCCAATGACTTCGATCGGTTCGCCGGGCTCGTACTCGCCGACGATCGCAACCACTTTCGAGGTTCCGATGTCGAGGCCGACGACGAGCTGTTTGTCGTTCTTGTTTCTCATGGGTTAGCTCAGCTTCCGACCTTGGGTGTGGCCGTGGTTGCGGTATCCGGCCACCGGATGGCGAATCCGTTGGTGTAGCGAAGATCGGCATAGGCGAAGCCGCCGTGCCGACCGGCAACGAGTTGCGGGTATACGTCGAGGAACCGGGCCAGCCGGCGATCGGCCTGGTCGCGATCGCCGATGACGATCTGCGCGCCGCTGTCGGTGGTGACGCTCCAACTGCCGCGCTCGCTCAGCGACACGCCGACGATCGACAACTGTGCCCTGCCCTCGAAGGCCTTGCGGGCCTGCGCATAGAAGCTCACCACCTCGGCCAATCGCGAGTCGGGCCCGCTCAACCGCGGCAGATCGCCCATCTGGTCGGCACCGGGCGCGTCGAACACGAGGCCCTGGCGGCTGATGAGGCGATTCTCGTTCCAACGCGCAAAGGGCTGCCGTTCGTAGATGCGCACCAGCAGCGTGTCGGGCCAGCGCTTGCGCACTTCCACCGACTCCACCCACGGCAGCGAACCGATCGCATGGCGCACGTCTTCCAGGTCGGTGGCAAAGAAACCCTTACCCAGGCTCGGCAGCACGGCGCTGCGGATCTGTTCGGCGCTGACGTGCGCGAACTCCGCTTCGACCTTCAGCTGCGTCACCGGCCAACGGCCCGCGGCGAACCAGCCCTGCATCACGCCGACCACGGGCAACACCACCAAGGTAATGGCGATGCCCCAGGCAACGATCCGCGTGGCGGCGGCTCCCTTCATGCCTTCGCGCCCTCCCGCCGCATCGAGGTTTCGAGGATGCGCCAGCACAGATCCTGATAGTTAAGACCCGCGGCGGCGGCGGCCTTCGGCACGAGCGAGTGCGATGTCATGCCGGGCGCCGTGTTCACTTCGAGCAGCCAGTTCTTGCCGTGGCGGTCACGCATCACGTCCACGCGGCCCCAGCCTGCGCAATCGAGCGCATCGAAGGCGCGCAGCGCCAACGCGCGCATGTCATCCTCCGCCGTTCCCGAAAGACCGGGAATGAGGTACTGCGTGTCTTCGGCCACGTACTTGGCGTTGTAGTCGTAATAGGCTGCGTTCGGCACGATCTTGATCGTGGGCAGCACCTCGCGACCGAGAATGCCGACGGTGTATTCGCCACCTTCGCTGGCGTCGCCTTCGATGAGCGTTTCCATCAGCAGGTCGCCCGGATATCGCCGTGCCAGCGCAACCGCTTCGTCCAGGTCCTTTTCGTCGAACACGCGCGTCACGCCGACGCTGGAGCCTTCCCATGCGGGCTTCACGATCAACGGGAAGCCGATCTCGCGTGCGGCCGCGTGCACATCGGCACCGCGTGGCAGCGCCTTGAACTTTGGCGTCGGCAGGCCGAGCGCGATCCACACCTGCTTCGCGCGCACCTTGTCGAGCGAGAGCGCCGAGCCCAGCACGCCGGAGCCGGTATAGGGAATGCCCAGCGACTGCAGCGCGCCTTGCAGCTCGCCGTTCTCGCCGCCTGCGCCATGCAGGATGTTGAACACCCGTGCGAAGTGTCCTGCGCGCACCGCATCAAGCAGTGCCGGAATGCCGTCGATCGCGTGCGCGTCCACGCCGCTCGCGCGCAAGGCATCCAACACGCCGCGACCGGAGTTCAGCGAGACCTCGCGCTCGGCGGATTGCCCGCCCATCACCACGGCGACGCGGCCGAATTCGGCGGCGTCGGTCACGGTGCGGGGGAAGCGGTTGGTGTTCATTACTTAACGGTCCTCAGGTGCCCGGCACTCGCCAGGTCGACGGCGGCTGCGCCGATGTCGCCAGCGCCGAGCAAAAGAATCAGATCGCCGTCGCGCGCCAGGGCGGACAGCGTGTCGCGCAGGTCGCGCGGATGTTCGACCAGCACCGGATCGGTCTTGCCGCGTGCACGGATGGCGCGCGCGAGGGCCTTGCCGTCGGCACCGGGAATCGGCGCCTCGCCCGCCGGATAGACCTCGGTCAGCACCAGCACGTCCACGTCGGCAAGCACGTTGGCGAAATCGTCGAGCAGATCGCGCGTGCGGCTGTAGCGGTGCGGCTGGAAGGCGACGACCAGGCGACGCTCCGGCCAACCGCCGCGCGCGGCGGCGAACACGGCAGCCAGTTCGCGGGGATGGTGGCCGTAGTCGTCCACGAGCAACGCAGCGCCCTGATCGAGCGCGATCTCGCCGCGACGATGGAACCGACGGCCTACACCTTCGAAGCGTGCGAGCGCATGCGCAATGGCTTCGGCGTCCACGCCAAGCTGCCAACCGACGGCGGCGGCGGCGAGCGCGTTCTGCACGTTGTGACGACCCGGCAGGTTCAGGGTGACCGGCAACGTGCCGGCCATGCCAGGCAGATGCAGGTCGAAATGCATCTCGAAACCGACCTGGCGGACATTGCTGGCGGTAACGTCCGCGCCGGCCTTGTCGATGCCGTAGGTGAGCATGCGTCGCGACGTGTCCTGGGCCAGCTTGGCCGTCTCTTCGTCGTCGATGCAGAGCACCGCAAGACCGTAGAACGGCAGGCGGTGGAGGAAATCCGCAAAGGCCTTCTTCACCTGCGCGAAGTCGCCGTTGTAGTTCTCGAGGTGATCGGCGTCGATGTTGGTGACTACCGCGATCACGGGGGACAGCATGAGGAACGAGCCGTCCGATTCGTCCGCTTCGGCGACCAGGTACTGGCCTGTGCCGAGGCGCGCATTCGCGCCGGCCGCGTTCAACTGACCGCCGATGACGAAGGTCGGATCGTAGTCGGCCTCGGCGAGCACACTCGCCACGAGGCTCGTGGTGGTGGTCTTGCCATGCGTACCGGCGATGGCGATGCCGCGGCGGAAGCGCATCAGCTCGCCGAGCATTTCTGCGCGCGGCACCACGGGGATGCGCGCGGCGCGAGCGGCCACGAGTTCGGGGTTGTCCTGGCGGATAGCGCTGGACGTCACGATGACGTCGGCACCGTCCACGTTGGCAGCGACGTGACCGATGTGTACATCCACGCCGAGTGTGGCGAGGCGCTCGGTCGTGGGCGACGGCGCACGGTCGGAACCGGACACGCTATAGCCGAGGTTGCTGAGCACCTCGGCGATGCCGCTCATGCCGACGCCGCCCACGCCGATGAAATGGACACGGCGGAACGAGGTCATGAAATCTTCGTGGGCGCGCAAACGACCGGGCGTCATGCGGAAACCTCCATGCAGTGACGGGCAATCGTTGCTGCGGCGTCGGGCTTGGCCAGCGTGCGGGACGCGTTGGCGGCGGAAAGAATCCGCGCGCGGTCGCCCAACAGGTCGTCGAGCATCTTCGCGAGCAGATCCGGCGAGTCGGGAGTAGCCAGCGTGGCATCGGCAACGAGCCGGGCGCCGCCCGCATCCACCATGGCGCGAGCGTTGGCGGTCTGGTGATCGTCCACCGCATGCGGGAATGGCACGAGCAGCGCTTCGAGGCCGGCCGCGCACAGCTCGGCGACGGTCAGCGCACCGGCACGGCAGACGACGACATCGGTCCAGGCGTAGGCACCGGCCATGTCTTCGATGAAAGGCACCACGTTTGCTGCAACGCCCGCCGCGGTATACGCGTCCAGAGCATCCTGCAGACCGCGTTCGCCGGTCTGGTGGACAACCTCGGGCATCGTGGCGCCTGCGGCGGCCAGACGTCCGAGCGCGCGCGGCACCGCAAGATTGAGCGTCCGCGCACCGAGGCTGCCACCGAGCACGAGCAAGCGCGGCCGGCCGTTGCGATCTGCGAAACGCTGCGCCGGTGGCGGCAACTGGGCAATGCGCGCACGTACCGGATTGCCGACCCACTCGCCCTTCGGCAGCACGTTCGGGAAACCGGTGAGCACCTTGCGGGCGAACGTGGCGAGCTTGCGATTGGTGAAACCGGCAATGGCGTTCTGCTCGTGCACCACGAGCGGGATGCCCGCCAGGCGTGCGGCCACGCCGGCCGGTCCGGCCACGTAACCGCCCATGGAGAGCACGCAACGGGGACGCAGGCGACGCAGCAGCGTCAGCGATTCGAACAGTGCGCGAGCCAGCATCAGCGGCGCGAGCAACCGGGTCTTCACGCCCTTGCCGCGCAGGCCGCCGACGGCCACGGTATGCAACTCGAGACCATGGGCCGGCACGACGCGGGTTTCCATGCCCCCCTCTGCGCCAAGCCAGCTTACCGGCACACCGCGCGAGCGCAGTTCGTCGGCCACGGCGAGGCCAGGGAAGATGTGGCCGCCGGTCCCGCCAGCCATGATAAGCACGGGCGCGCTCATGCCATGCCTCCGAGCGGAGCGGCCGAATCCGGCACGGCGTTGGCCGGCAGGCGCACCGCTGTCTGCCGCGCGTCTTCCGCGCGGTTGATCTCGAAGGTGGCGCGCAGCAGCACGCCGACCATGGCGCAGGTCATCAGCACCGACGAACCGCCCGAACTGATGAGCGGCAGCGTGAGGCCCTTGGTCGGCAGGACGCCGAGATTGACGCCGATCGACACCATGGCCTGGAAGCCGATCATCAGCGAGATGCCGTAGGCCACGTATCCGGAGAAGCGGTGTCCGAGTTCGACGCCCTTCAACCCCAGATAAAGGCCGCGTCCGACCAGCACGACATAAAGGAAGATGACCAGCGCGATACCGGCCAGGCCAAGTTCCTCCGCGAGTACCGCGAGGATGAAGTCGGTGTGCGCTTCGGGCAGGTAGGACAGCTTCTGCACGCTGGAACCCAGGCCCACGCCCGTCCACTCGCCGCGACCCACGGCGATCAGCGCCTGGGTCAACTGGAAGCCGTCGTTGAACGGGTCCTTCCACGGATCGAGGAACGAGGTCAGGCGCTTGATGCGGTAATCCTCTGCGGTCGCGGCGTAGATCAGCGCAGGCACCAGCGGTGTACCGAGCACCAGCAGGTTGCGCATGCGCGCGCCCGCAAGCCAGACCATGCCGACCGTGGTCGCCACCACCAGCGCTGCCGAACCGAAGTCGGGCTGCGCAAGCAGCAACAGCACGATGAAGCCCGCGACACCCACGGGCTTCACGACGCCGAACAGTTCGTACTCCACGCCCTCGCGATGACGCACGAGGTAGCTCGCCAGGTACGCCACGAGAATGAGCTTCACGGCCTCCACCGGCTGGAACCCGATCACCAGCAGGTTCACCCAACGCCGCGCGCCATTGATGCGCATGCCGAACACGGGCAGGAACACCATCAGCAACATGATGATGCCGAGCAGCAACAGCAGGAAGCTGTGCTTCTCGAGGGTCTTCAACTCGGTACGCATCGCGGCGCCCGCGAGACACGCGCCGATCGCGATGAACACGAGGTGGCGCTTGAGATAGTAGAAGGCGCCCTGGTGCGAACCGTCGGCCACGGCGATCGAGCTGGATGCGACCATCACGATGCCCAGGGCCGCCAACGCGAGCGCAGCCACGAGCAGCGGGAGATCGAAGCTCCCCCGCGGGCCCTGACGGCGTTTCGCCTGCTTGTTGCCGAGACCGAACATCGTCCTCAACGCACCTTCAACGTAGCAAGACCGATAAGCACCAGCACGACACTGATGATCCAGAAACGCACGATCACCCGCGGCTCGGGCCAACCCTTCAATTCAAAGTGATGGTGGATGGGCGCCATGCGGAAGATTCGCTTGCCGCGCAGTTTGAAGCTGCCCACCTGGAGCATCACCGACGCGGTTTCCAGCACGAACACGCCGCCCATCACCAGCAGCACGATTTCCTGGCGCACGATCAGCGCCACGCAGCCGAGCGCCGCACCGATCGCGAGCGCACCGACGTCGCCCATGAAGACCTGCGCGGGATAGGTGTTGAACCAGAGGAAGCCGAGACCCGCGCCCGCGAGGGCGCTGCAGAAGATCGCCAGTTCGCCCGCGCCGGGAATCGACGGGATGCCGAGGTATTCGGAGAACACCTTGTTGCCGGCGAGGTAGGCAAAGATGCCCAACGCGCCGGAGACCAGCACGCTCGGCATGATCGCGAGGCCATCCAGACCGTCGGTGAGGTTCACCGCGTTGGAGAAGCCCACGATGATGAAGTAGCCCACCACGACGAAGAACACGCCCAACGGAATGGCCACTTGCTTGAACAGCGGCACGTACAGCGCGATCTCTGCCGGCAACTGGTGGGTCTGGTAGAGGAACACCGCGGCGCCGAGACCGAACACCGACTGCCAGAAATACTTCCAGCGGCTGGCAAGACCGCGGCTGTCCTTGAGCACCAGCTTGCGGTAGTCGTCGTAGAAACCGATGACGCCGAACAGCAGGGTCACCAGCAATACGACCCACACGTAGCGGCTACCGAGGTCGGCCCACAGCAGCGTGGCGATGCCGACCGCAAAGAGAATCAGCAATCCGCCCATGGTCGGCGTGCCGGCCTTGGACAGGTGCGTCTGCGGACCGTCACTACGCACGACCTGCCCAGCCTTCAGCGCGGCCAACTTGCGGATCAGCATGGGGCCGAGCAGCAGCGAGACGGACAACGCTGTGAGCGCCGCCATGATCGCGCGGAAGGTGATGTACTGGAACAGGTGCAGCGACGTGAAGTGCCGAGCCATCCATTCCGCAAGTTCAAGCAGCATGGGAGGCTCCTTCTGCGTACTTCTTCATGGCGTTCGCTACGCGTTCCATGCCCGACGAGCGCGAGCCCTTCACCAGGCAGGTCACCCCTTCGTGGATCTGCGTGCAGGCGGCTTCGATGAGTTCTTCCTGGGTCGCGAAGTGCTGCGCGCCCGGGCCGAAGGCCTCCACCGCCGCGGCGCTCTTGGGTCCCGTGGCGAGTAGACGCTCGATACCGCGCTCATGCGCCAGGCGACCGATGCTCGCGTGCAACTTGATGGCCTCCGGGCCGAGTTCTGCCATGTCGCCGAGGATCAGCCAGCGCTCGCCGCGCGCCAGCGCCAGCGTGTCGATCGCCGCAGCGGCCGAGCCTGGGTTGGCGTTGTAGCTGTCGTCGATCAGCGTCCATCCACCGCGCATCGGCTCGAGGTTCAGCCGACCGGACACGTGCGGCGCCTGCTCGAGACCTTCCACGATCCGTTCCACCGGCACGCCGAGCGCCGTGGCGATGGCCGCGGCAGCAAGCGCGTTTGCGACGTTGTGGCGGCCCGGCAGCGGCAGACGGACGTCACCGTCGCCATGCGGCGTGGAAAGAATGAAATGCGTGCCGTCGATGCGCTCTTCGATGATGTCCGCGCCGATGTCCGCGCGATGCTCAAGGCCGTAGCGCAGCATCGTGTGCGAGCCCGCGAGGTTCGCGAAGAACCCGGAAAAACGTTCGTCGTCCGCATTGATGATCGCTACACCGTCCGCCGGCAGCGCACGGTAAAGCGCGCCCTTGGTTTCAGCGACGCCTTCGATCGTGCCCATGCGCTCAAGATGCGCGGGCGCGATGGAGGTGATCAGGCCGATATCGGGCCGTGCGATGGCGGCGAGGTAGTCGATGTCGCCCGGCTTGCCCGCGCCCATTTCGAGTACGGCGTATTCCGTGTCCTCGGGCATGGCCAGCAGCGTGAGCGGCATGCCGATCTCGTTGTTGTAATTACCGGCATTGACGTGCGTGCGGCCGTGGCGCGACAGGATCGACGCGGTAAGCGTCTTGACCGTGGTCTTGCCGTTCGAACCGGTGATGCCGACAACGCGCACATTGCGCTGCGCACGGACGGCGCTCGCGAGGTCGCCGAGCGCCGCCTGCGTATCGTCGACGATCACCTGCGGGATCGACGCGTCGACCGGATGCGTGACCAATGCCGCGACGGCGCCGCGTTCGGCGGCGGCGGCGACGAAGTCATGCCCGTCGACACGCTCGCCCGGCAACGCCACGTAGAGGTCGCCCGGCTTCAACGTGCGGGTATCGATGGAAAAACCGTTCACCTCGGCATCGGCGCCTTGCAGGCGGCCACGGGTCCAGAGGGCGACGGCGGACAGGCGCATCATGCGCGGACTCCTTTCTTGCTGGATTCCATCGCCTCGCGGGCGACGGCGAGGTCGTCGAAGGGACGCTTGCCCTCCGGACCTTCCTGATAGGTTTCATGGCCCTTGCCGGCAATCAGCACGACGTCGTCGGCCTTCGCATCGGCAAGCGCGAGTGCGATCGCCTGTGCGCGGTCGCGCTCGACGATCACGGTGTCGGGATGAGCAAAACCCGCAACGATCTGGGCGACGATCGCATCGCCGTCTTCCGTCCGCGGGTTGTCGTCGGTGACGATGACGACGTCGGCAAGGCGTTCGGCAATACCGGCCATGATCGGGCGCTTGCCCTGATCGCGATCGCCACCCGCACCGAAGACGCAGAGCAGCCGGCCCTTCGTATGCGAGCGCAGCGCGAGCAGCGCCTGCTTCAAGGAATCCGGCGTGTGCGAGTAATCGACCACCACGAGCGGCTTGCGGCCATCACCGCCGAGGCGGCTCATGCGACCGTTCACTGGCTGCAAGGCTTCCAGCGCGGCGTGGATGCGCTCGAACGGCTCATCCAGCGCACCGAGTACCGCCGCCACCGCCAGCAGGTTGGCAACGTTGAAGCGACCCAGCAGCGCGCTGCGCACGGTACGCGCGCCCCACGGGGTCACCAGGTTGAACGACAAGCCCTTGGCGGACGTCACGATGATGTCCGCGCGGATCTCGGCATCCTTATCCGTGCTGTCGGTCGCCATCGAGGTGCGCAGCTTCGCGATACCTTCGGGCAGACCCTTGGCCAGCTTCGCGCCGAACGGATCGTCAATGTTGATCACCGCGGCGCGCAGCCCGTCGAAGGCGAACAGCTTGGCCTTCGCCGCACCGTACGCTTCCATCGTGCCGTGGTAGTCGAGGTGATCGCGCGTGAGATTGGTGAACACGGCGACGTCGAACGCGATAGCGTTGACGCGCCCCTGCTCCAGGGCGTGCGACGACACTTCCATCGCTACGTGCGTGGCACCTGCCTCGCGGAAGCTGCCAAGCAACGCCTGGATGCGGATCGCATCCGGCGTGGTGCGCTCGCCTTCGGCGATGGCGCCGTGCAAGCCTGCACCGAGCGTACCCACGGTGGCCGGCTTGCGGCCGAGGAAGGCCAACGCCTGCGCCAGCAACTGCACCGTGGACGTCTTGCCGTTCGTGCCGGTAACGCCGATCACCTTCAGGGCAGCGGACGGCTCGCCGAAGAAGCGAGCGGCGATGGCGCCCGTCTTCTCACGCAGCTTCTCGACCGCCACGACCGGCACACCGAGTTCAGGCGCGTCGTAGGGCGGCTCGGCCAGCACCACGACGGCGCCTCGCTCCACCGCCTTCGCGGCAAATGCGATGCCGTGGTCCTTGGTACCGCGAAGCGCGACGAACGCGTTGCCCGGTTCGATCTCGCGCGAATCGATCGCAAGCCCCGAAACGTCGAGTTCGCCGGCACCGGAGGCGTCGGCGAAGCCGTCGAGCAGGTCGGCGAGGCGCATGGTCACGGGACCACCTCCTCGGCGGCGCTGTCGTCCTGTTGTGGCGACGGCGCATTGCTCGTACCGATCAAGCCACCCTGGCTGGGACCGCCCGCATACCAGCGACCGACGTTGTCGGGCGGAATGTCGAGCAGGCGCACCGCGCCTTCCATCACCTGGGCGAAGGCAGGGCCGGCCACCGAACCGCCGTAGTAGCGGCCACCCTTCGGATCGTTGATGACCACCACCGTGACAAGACGCGGCGCGCTCGCGGGAATCATGCCCACGAACAGCGAGATGTAGTTGTTCGAGTAATAGCCGCCCACGGAATTCTTGTGCGAGGTACCGGTCTTGCCGGCCACGCTGTAGTTCGGCACGGAAGCGAAGCCGTAGCCCGTGCCGCCGGGCGCCACCACGGTTTCCAGCATGCGCACCAGTTCATGCGCGACATCGGGGGTCACGACCTGCTCGGGCGGATTGTCCATGCCCTTGATGAAGCTGGGAGAGCGCAGCGCGCCGCCGTTGGCGATGGCCGCGTAACCCGTAGCCAACTGCAGCGGGGTCACGTTGAGGTTGTAGCCATAGGCCAGGCGCGACTTTTCGATCGGCTTCCAGGTGCGCCCGACCGGGAGATAACCCGCAGCTTCGCCAGGAAAGCCGCTGCCCGTGCTGTTACCCAGGCCGAACGACTTGTACACGCCGTAGAGGAAATCGGTGTCCAGCGTCATCGCGATCTTCGCCGCACCGACGTTGGACGACTTGGTGATGACGCCGGTCGGCGTGAGCGTGCCCCAGTTGTGCGTGTCACGCACGGGGTGGCCGCCCATCATCCAGGTGCCTGGCGAAGTCTCGATCAGCGGCGCGGTGGGCGTGTACTTGCCACTGCTCAACGCGGCGGCCATGGTGAACGCCTTCATCGTCGAACCCGGCTCGACCACGTCGGTCACCGCGCGGTTGCGGCGCTCGGACGGCGTGCTGCCGCGCACGGCGTTCGGGTTGAACGAAGGCAGGTTCGCCATGCCGAGCACTTCGCCCGTATGGACGTCCAGTACCACGATGGACCCGGATTCCGCCTTGTTCTTTTCGAGCGTGTCCTTGAGCGCGCTGTACGCGAGGTACTGGATGCGGCGGTCGATCGACAGCGTGAGGTCGCGGCCCGGCTGCGGCTCGCGCACGAGATCCACGTCTTCCACGGCGTGACCCATGCGATCGCGGATCACGCGCTTGGCACCCGGCTTGCCCGCGAGCCAGCTGTCGAATGCCAGCTCAAGGCCTTCCTGACCGTGGTCGTCGATGTTGGTGAAACCGAGGATGTGGCTGTTGACTGCACCCGACGGGTAGTAACGGCGATATTCCCGCTGCGAGGCAATGCCGGGAATCTTGAGGTCCACGATGGCCTGCGCGTCCTCAGGACGCAGCTGGCGCGCGATGTACATGAATTCCTTGTCGGCGCGCTGCGCGATCTTCTGCTTCAGGTCGTCGGCATCGACGTTCAGCGCCTTCGCGAGTTCCGGAATACGGTCCGCGTTCTCGAGCACTTCGGGCGGATTGGCCCAGATCGAAGCGACAGGGGTCGACACCGCAAGCGGTTCGCCGTTGCGATCGAAGATCGTGCCGCGCGACACGGCGATGGGCATCTCGCGCAGGAAGCGCGCGTCGCCCTGGTCCTGGTAGAACTGCTTGCGCACCACCTGCAGATCGAACGCGCGCACCACCAGACCCGACGCGGCCACACAAAGCAGCGCGACCACGACGGTCATGCGCTTGCGCGGGCTGGGGCCCTGACCGCGGCGGCGGCTGGGCACGACAGGCTTGCCGTAGCGGGCCTTCATCGACGCACCAGCTGGATGTCCTGCGGCTTCGGCGTAAACATGCCGAGCTTGCCGCGGGCATCGGCGTCGATGCGGCTGGGTTCGGCGTACGTCGCCTGTTCCAACTCAAGACGCCCGTATTCCACACCCAGGTCGTCCTTGGCGCGCTGCAGGGCCGAAAGCTCCATGAAGAGCTTGCGGCTTTCGTGGCGCGTCCAGACCACACCGATCGCGCTGGCGATGACGGCCAGCAGCAGGATCGAGAGGCAGAACGCGCCGAAGGCCTTCATGCGAGTTTCTCCGCGATGCGCAGCACGGCGGAGCGCGAACGCGGGTTCGCGGCCACTTCGGCGTCGGAGGGGAAGATCGCCTTGCCAATGGGCTTCAACCGCGCGGTCTTCGCTTCGGCAGGCGGCGCACGACGGCTGCCCTGCACGCGCCCTTCGTGGCCGCGGATGAACTGCTTCACCGTGCGGTCTTCGAGCGAGTGGAAGCTGATGACGGCCAGGCGGCCGCCGACCTTCAGCAAATCCAGCGCGGCGTCGAGGCCGCGCTCCACCGATTCCAGCTCTGCGTTCACGCGGATGCGCAGACCCTGGAAGGTGCGCGTCGCGGGGTTCTTGCCGGGTTCGCGGCGACCGACGCAGCGCGCGACGAGTTCGGCCAGCTCGCCAGTGCGGGTAATCGGCGCGGTGGCGCGACGCTCCACGATCGCCTTCGCAATGCGGCGGCTGAAACGCTCTTCGCCAAAGGTCCAGAGCACGTCGGCAATCTCGGCCTCGTCGGCTTCCGCGAGGAAATCGGCAGCGCTGATGCCGCGCGTGGTGTCCATGCGCATGTCGAGCGGCGCATCGGCCATGAAGCTGAAACCGCGGCTGGCGTCGTCGAGCTGCGGGGACGACACGCCAAGATCGAGGAGGATGCCGTCGAGCCCACCCTCGAGCGCCGACCACTCGCCCATGGTGGCGAAGTTGTCGTGACGCAGGGACACGCGCGGATCGGTGGCGAGGCCTGCTTCGGCCACGGCGATGGCCGTGGGATCGCGGTCCATGAGGAACAGACGACCTTCACTGGACAGACGCGCAAGAATGGCCCGGGCGTGACCGCCGCGACCGAAAGTGCCATCCAGGTAACGCCCGTTCTCGCGCAAGGCGAGGCCCTCCAACACTTCGTCGAGCATCACAGGGATGTGTACATCGCGCCCCGCCGTCGCCACATCCCGCTCCCGTTCCACCAAAAACCTCGAATTAGTTCGTCATCACAACCGCAGATCCGCCATGTCGTCGCTGATCTCGTCCTCGCCGATCGTCTGGCGGATCTTCGCGAGGTGGGCCTGTTCGCTCCAAAGCTCGAACTTGTTGCCCATGCCCAGCAGGATCGCTTTCTTCTCTATCCCGGCCGCTGCACGCTGGCTCGAAGGGAGGAGGATGCGCGAGGCTCCGTCGGGTTCGACGATGGCCGCGGCACCCACCAGCTTCATCTGCAACGCTCGGTGGACGGCCTTGACGCTGGGCAGCGCGTTGACCTGGTCGCGCACCTGTTCCCACTCCGCGTACGGAAAGATCCAGAGGCACCCGGTCTCGAAGGGGTTGTAAGTGACGACCAGACGGTTCGCACAGGCGTCCACCACCAGATCCCGATACGACGTCGGAATCGTCAGACGACCTTTGTCGTCGACTGTGATGGCTGTCTCGCCTTGAAACATCTTCGTCGGTCGCCCCACCAAATCCCACGATTTCACACTGGGGCCCACGATAGTCTCGCCCCCTGAGACTGTCAAGGAATTTTTTCTTGTGAATCAAAGAGAAAGAGCGCCTTGGCCACCATTTCCAGCCATTTCTGAGGAACTGCCGGGAGGTGGTTGTTTCGCGGGGATTTTTTGCGAGAGATCTCGGATTTTCAGAGGCCTGAGAAAGCCAGGAATGAACCGCCGTTCATCCAGCGAGAACTATGTGAGGAGCCTACGAAGCGAAGGCAGGAGCCACCCTGGTGGCGAAAAGCCAACGACGCCGTGTAGCCGCGCGACACACTCCCCCCTGGTGGCGTAAGCCAACGAAGCGATGAGGCGGCGAGCCAAGTCCCCATCGCCAGCAGGCTGGCTCCCACCGGCAAAGCCCGCCCGTCTCACCCGCAAGTCCCCATCGCCGCCGTGGCGGCTCCCACAGATGGCTCCCACAGAAAAACCGCGGCGCCCCGAAGGGGACGCCGCGGCACCTTGCGAAGAAAAGGAGTCGGCCGGTAAGCCGGGTTCTGTGCGTCTTGCGACGTGACAGTCATTCTTCTCGGCCTGGCGTCGCCACCAGGCTCTAGCAACCTACCCGGGAACGACGCGGGCCGCGTCATGGTTCCCTTATTTGGTCTTGCTCCGGGTGGGGTTTACCGTGCCGTGCGACGTTAGCCCCGCACGCGGTGCGCTCTTACCGCACCCTTTCACCCTTACCTGATCCCCTTGCGGGGCCATCGGCGGTCTGCTCTCTGTTGCACTGGCCGTCAGCTCACGCTGCCCAGGCGTTACCTGGCACCCTGCCCTATGGAGCCCGGACTTTCCTCGATGCGCACAAGGCGTATCGCGACTGTCTGGCCGACTCCATCGCGAAGTATAACCCGTGCGGGCTGCTGGCGAGCAGCCAACAAAGCGAAGGTAGGAGCCACCCTGGTGGCGAAAAGCCAACGAAGCGGTGTAGCGGTGAGGCAAGCTCCCATCGCCAGCAGGCTGGCTCCCACCGGCAAGTTCCCATCGCCAACAGGGTGGCCCCCACCAGAGGATTCCCCTCGCCGCCATGGCGGCTCCCACATAAGTGGCCCCACATTAGCTAGCCCACATGAGCCGCCCCCACCTAGCTAGAATGGATGGCTCGCTTTATCGGACCGCCCATGTCCCAGACCCGCCTCGGCACGCTCCACGTCGTCGCCACGCCCATCGGCCACCGCGACGACATCGGCGCGCGTGCCATCGACACGCTGCGCCGGGTCAAGGTCATCGCTGCCGAGGACACGCGGCACACACGCCCGCTTCTTCAGCACCTTGGCATCGACACGCCCCTGCTCGCGCTGCACGACCACAACGAGCGCACCGCCGTCGACGGTCTCGTCGAGCGCCTCCGCGCGGGCGACGACGTCGCCCTGGTCTCCGATGCCGGCACCCCCTTGATCAGCGACCCCGGCTTCCGCCTGGTTCGCGCGGCACGCGCTGCCGGACTGCGGGTGAGCCCGGTGCCGGGGCCGAGCGCGGTGGTGGCCGCCTTGTCGGTCGCGGGATTGCCCAGCGACCGGTTCGTCTTCGAAGGTTTCCTGCCGGCCAAGACAGGTGCACGCCGCTCGCGGCTTGGCGAACTGGCGGGCGAGCCACGCACACTGATCTTCTATGAGTCCTCGCATCGCATCCTCGAATCGCTCGAGGACATGCGCGACGCCTTCGGCCCCGCTCGCGAAGCCGTGGTGGCGCGCGAGCTGACCAAGATGTTCGAGACCGTGCTCGACGGACCGCTGGAGGATCTGGTCCGCCTGGTGGCGGCCGACCCCAACCAGCAGCGTGGGGAGTTCGTGGTCATGGTCGCAGGACGCGAAGCCAGCGAGGACGAGCGCCTGGCCGAGGGCCTGCGGGTCTTCGCGATCCTCAAGGACGAACTGCCCCCGGCCAAGGCCGCGAAGCTCGCCGCGGCCATCACCGGCGCAGCGCGAAAGTCGCTTTACGGCGCCTGACACGCGGTCGCTGCGACGCCGGGCTCACGCCGGCCTCGCGAAGCGATGGGCTATGATCCGGTCGTTTTGGCGCGGTCAGCGCGCCGCCGTGCAGCCAAGGACTACCGATGCGATCGATCCGTGCCACTACCCTAGGCCTGTTGCTTGCCGCCTCCCTCGCCGGCTGCGTCACCCAGGGTGGCGTCCAGCAAAGCGCGGCCCCCTCGGGCGAAGCCACACAGGCGGCGCAGGCGCTCTATACCAAGGGCCAGTTCGATCAGGCCGCGCAGGCGTACCTGGCGCTCGCTGCGCAGGATGCCAACCATCGCGACTACTACAAGCTGCTGGCCGCCGAAGCGTACCGGCAGGAAGGCGCCCTCGACCGGGCTGCGCCCATCGCCGAAGAGGTACGCCGCTCGCGGCTGGAGGGCGAGGATGCCCTGCGCCTCGACGCCTTGCGCGCCGAGATCGCGCTGAAGAACAACGATGCGAAGACAGCCCTTTCGCTCACCGGCAAGCCGGCAACGCGCGTCTCGCCGCAGATCGATCAACGCCTCGCTGAATTGCGCGCCCGCGCGCAGGCCGCCTCGGGCGACGCCTGGAGCGCGGCATACACCCGCGTCGAACTGGATAGCCAGTTGCGCGGCATCGATCGCGAGGAAAATCGCAAGGAAGTCCTTGCCCTGCTGAACGGACTCGGCGCGCAGCAACTCGCCGACCGCGGCGGCGCGCTCGCCGCGAACGATCCCCTCAAGCCGTGGGTTACCGAAGCGCAGGCGCAGCTCGGCACGGTGAACCGCTCGCCGGCCGTGCTCGATCAGGCAGTCGGCACCATCACCGGCGACAAGGTGCGCGAAGGCTACAAGGTGCCGACCAAGGTCGCGCTGCTGCTGCCGCTGTCCGGCCCGCTCGCCGGCGCGGGCGCTGCGATCCGCGACGGCTTCTTCACCAACTATATCGACGCGGCACATACCGACGCACCGCGTCCCGAGGTTGCCGTCTACGATTCGGGCAACGACGCCCAGCACGCCGTTGCTGCCTACGACAAGGCAGTGGCCGAGGGCGCGCGCTTCGTGGTCGGCCCGCTCAACCGCGACGGCGTGTCGGCGATTTTCGCCAAGGGCGCGCTGCCCGCCCCGATGCTCACGCTGAACTACCCGAACGACAACCGCAACCTGCCGCCTGCCGGCGCGAACGAGTTCGGCCTGCTGCCGGAGACCGAAGGCGCACAGGTCGCCGACCACATGGCCGATCGCGGCATGCACATCGCCACCGTGATCGTCTCCACCGACGACTTTGCGCGCCGCGCCGGCAACGCCTTCAAGGCTGAGTGGCAGGCGCGTGGCGGCACGCTCGCGGGCCAGGTGACGCTGGATGCCAACAGCATCGACTTCGCCTCGCAGTTGTCCGAGCCCACGGATCAGGACCCCGCTACCAGCGGCGTGTTCATCAGCATGAAGCCGCAGCAGGCGCGGCTGCTCCTGCCGCAGTTGCGTCTGGCGAAGAACACGCTGCCGGTCTTCGCCACCTCGCACGTCTACTCCGGCGGCGACGACCCGACGGCGGATCGCGATCTGGAAGGCGTGGAGTTCTGCGACGCGCCGTGGCTGTTCGATGCGCAGCCGGGCCTTCCCCGGCGCGCCTCGCTCAACGACGCGTTGCCTGCCACCAAGGGCGTGACCGCGCGCCTGTTCGCCTTCGGCATGGATGCCTGGGGCCTGGTGCCGTACATCGATTGGATGCGCGGGCATCCGGGCAGCTATCTCCCGGGCGCCACCGGCCAATTGGTCGCCGACGAGTTCGGCCGCGTCCGCCGCGTACTCATCTGGGCGCGCTTCGCCGACGGTGTGGCCCGCCCGGTCGCCGGTAGCCTCGAACTCGAAGCGCCGGCTGCAACCCCCAACGTCGAAAGCGGCGGGGGCTGATTCCCAGGGTCTGCGCGAACACGGAGGTTCGCCTTGCCCAAGCCACCCCGAAAGACCACCGCGCGCCGCGCCACCGGCAACCGCTTCGAAGAGGCGGCGCGCGTCTTTCTCGAAGCCCGCGGCATGCGCCTCGTGCGCGCCAACTTCCTCTGCCGCCATGGCGAGATCGACCTGGTGATGCGCGACGGCGACACGCTCGTGTTCGTCGAGGTGCGCTACCGCCGCGGCTCGTCGTTCGGTGGCGCACTCGCCTCGGTGACGGCCGCCAAGCAACGCAAGCTCGTCAGCGCCGCGCACCTGTGGCTTGCCGCTTACCCGCGCGATGCGAGCCGCGCCTGCCGATTCGACGTGCTGGCCTTCGACGGCGACGACGTGACCTGGGTGCGCGGCGCCTTCGAGGCTTGAGGGAAATACACCCTCCCGCCTTACCGCTCCGCCGGCTTCTCGCCGCTATAGCGGCTCCCACACAGGAAATCCTCGCGGCGCATCGTCGCCAAGGCCGCCACGCTGTCGATCGTGATGTCCGGCGGCGTGTCGTCCAGCTCCTTGCCCGCGGCCGCCGCGTAATGGCCCTGCTTCACGAAGACCGTGGTGACCTTGTCGCCAAGCAGCTTCTTGAGCGCGACGAGGATGCGCGGCTTGTCGTCCACCATCACGTAGTGATCCGCCGGATAACGACGGCGCATGTCGTCGAGCATGTCTTCCTTGTGCACGTAGATCAGTACGTCCCCGCGGAAGGCATCCCATAGACCGGCGCGACGGATCTTGCGCGGCTGGAACACGGTGTCGCCATCGGACATGATCACGGGCCGCCCTAGCGTGCACAGGTGCGCCACCGCTTCGAGCACGCCGGGGAAACGGCGTTCGTCGAACGGATAATCGAGCAGGAAGAACGACAGCTCCATGTACGCCGGATGGCTCTCCTTGCCGCGCATGCGCTGCAGCGCGCCGAGATAATCCGCGTAACCGACCTGACTGCGAATGTCCTTGTCGATGGCCGCATAGCGTTCGCGCCCCTCGGCGCCGAAGTCGCGCTCCAGTCGTGCGGCGAGGTCGGCGCTGAAACGGTCGTTGTCGATCAGGGTGTTGTCGACGTCGAAGAGGAAGACGATGTCGTCGTGGGTAGGCACGGGGGATCCTTGCGCGGGTGATGGGCCCTATATAGGGGCGACCATCGTCGAGAGAAGTCGGGCCCGCGTATTGTAGGAGTGCGCTTGCCTTTCGGCGCGAGGCGTCAGGCGCGCTTCGGCGGCACCAGCGAGAGGCGCTTGCCGCCCGTCGTCTTCGGCGCCAGCAGGCGCGCGACCTCGTCCGGCGGCAGCGGGCGCGAGTAGAGGAATCCCTGACCCTCCTGGCAACCGGCGCGAAGCAGGAACTCGTGCTGCGCCTCGGTCTCGATGCCTTCGGCGATCGTGTGCAGGCCCAGGCTACGGGCGATCGCGACCATCGCTTCGGTGATCGCCACATCGTTGGGGTTGCCCGGCAGGCCGGTCACGAACGAGCGGTCGATTTTCAGATACTCCACGGCCGGCAGTTTCAGGTACGCGAGCGAGGAATATCCCGTACCGAAATCGTCGATTGCCACGGCCACACCGAGCTTGTGCAGCGACTGCATGGCGCGCTGGGTATCCTCGCCCAGGCGCAGGATGGCGCTCTCGGTCAGCTCGACCAGAAGGCGCTTTGGCGGGATGCCGGTCGACTCCAGCGCCTGGCTGATGCCCTGCAGGAAATCCGGGTGACCGAAGGAGCCGGCGGACACATTCACCGCAAGCCGCAACGGAGGCAAGCGCGCCTCATCCCATTGCATAAGCTGCCGACATGCGGTCGCCAGCACCCACTGGTCGATCTGCCGGATAAGACCGAGGCTCTCGGCGATCGGGATGAACTCGTCGGGGCCCACGTTGCCGCGCTCCGGATGGCGCCAGCGAATCAGTGCTTCCACCGCCACGATGCGCCCGCTCTTCATCTCGATGCTCGGCTGGTAGGCGAGCTGGAATTCATTGCGGAGCAGCGCCTGGCGCAATTCGGAAGCGAGTTTGAGACGTCGCCGCGCGTCGGCGTGCATCTTGGGCGTATAGAAACGCAGCGCGTTGCGCTCTTCGGTCTTGGCCACGTACATCGCGGCGTCGGCGTTGGCGATGAGCGTCACCGCATCGTTGCCATCGAGCGGATACCCCGCAATGCCGATGCTCGCGGTGACGTACAGCTCGTAATCGCCCAGGTCGATCGGGCGCGCGAGGGCCGCGAGCATCGCCTCGGCGACCACCAACGCCTCCTCGCGCGAACGCAGGTCCGACAGCAGCACGGTGAATTCGTCGCCGCCAATGCGTCCCGCCACATCGTGCGGCGCAATCTGCGCACGGATGCGCTCGGCCACGCGCATCAACAGGGCGTCGCCGATTGCGTGGCTGTAGCTGTCGTTGACGACCTTGAACGCATCGAGATCGACGAAGAGCACAGCCACCGCGCCGCGTTCGTGGGCGGCGTGGGTAATGGCCTCGGCACAGCGCCGTTCGAACTCCGAACGCGTGACGAGGCCGGTCAAGGGATCATGTGTCGCGAGATGCTGCAGGCGCTGCCGATCGGCCTTGCGCACGGTGATGTCCGACACCACGGCCACGTAGTGCTGGGGGCGGCCTTCGCGATCGCGGATGGTGCTGATGCTCATCAGTTCCGGATACACGGTGCCGTCGGCACGTCGGCTTTCGACCTCGCCGACCCAGTTGTCTCCGGCCGCGATGTTGTCCCACAGACTCTGCGGCAATGGCCTTCCATCGGGCAGCGTGCGCGTCGCGTCGAAGCGCGTGCGCCGCATGACCTGCGCCGGGAAGCCGGTAAGTTTCGTGTGGGCGTCGTTGACCGTCGTCACGCGGCGATCCGCGTCCGCGATGATCACGCCCTCGGCGATGCTCGCCAGGGCCTCCGCGGCGATCTTGCGCTCCTGCTCCATCGCCACCCGATCGGAAATGTCGCGCACGATCGCCTGCGAGACCTGCCGCTTACCCCACTCCACCAGACTGCTCTGCGTCTCCACCGGCCGCGTGCCACCACCTGCGGTGCGCAGCAACCCCTCGCCTGTCTCGGGCGAGCCCTCCGCGAACAGGCTGGAAAGCTGCAGTCCAATGAGATCGGAACGGGGGCAACCGACCCAGATGGCGGCGCGGTCGTTCGCATCGAGGATGCGACCGCTTTCCTGGTCGACCATGAAGATGGCGTCCGCCGCGCTGTCGAACAGCAGGCTGTAGCGTTCTTCCGTGCCGCGAATGCCGGCAAGGATGCGCTGGGCCATGCGCAGCCAGAGCAGGGACGCCAGCGCCGCCACGCCCAGCACCGTGAAGAACAGCACCCGACCCAGCCATGAAGCGCCGTTGGCGATGTTCAGCGAGAACGCTTTGGCCCGCGGTTCGATGTAATTATTGAGTGTCGCGATCCGCGCTCGCTCGTCGGAGACCTCCGGGGGACGAGACGCGTCGGGCCGGTAATCCTGCTCGAGGCGATCGGCGATCACCTCCAGCTCACGGAGGCTGGCATCCACCGAACGCCACTCCGCCACGGCCTCGCGCACGTACGGCATGCCGGTGAAGTATTGAAAGATGAAGACCATCCCGGGGATCGCCTCGGGAATCACGCCGCCGCGCGCGAAGGCGGCTTCAACCTCGGCGTGGACGAACGTGCCGCTTGCGATCGCGTCACGCGCCGAGCGGTCCGCGACGAGCACGGCATAGTTGCGGCGAAAGCTCGCCAGATCGGACGGACGGCCATGCGTGGCGTATTCGTCCAGGTCGATCACCGCCTGCTTCTGAGCCTTGGACCAGAGACTCTCGCCGTTCAGGAAGCCGGCGAGAGTCACCTGGGTCTGCACCGCAACCCACGTCAGGGCGAGGATCAGGCCCACGACCGCCACCAACGCGTAGCCCAGGGGCCGGAGCCGCCTGGACAGGAGCTGTTGCTGACTGGCTTCGAGGCGCATCGAACCCCCTTTGATCAACCGGACGCGATAGTGCGCTACATGCCACACAACTTGCGAGTTACGCAGCTACCTCGTTCCGCGTGCAAACCGTTCCCATCGCATCCATGCAGCGATCCAGCGTGATGCTCATGGCGACGTAGCTGCGCCGGACGCACTCCCTGATGTGTTCTACCTGATCCGCAGGCGGATTCCTCCCCATCAGCGTGCACACGATTTCCAGCGCCTCCCAGGGGTGGGTGTCGTCGTACGCCGCGTGCAGCTGCAGCCAGCGAAGCCCGGCTTTTCGGCCGGAAACCGGCAGGCTTTCGGCATAGGTCGTGCTTTCGTACACGATCTGCGACCAATCCCCGGTCGCGCCTTCCACGGCGTAGTTGGTCGCCGCGATACCCGCGGCCAGCGAGTCGTTGCGGCTCACTTCTTCGCACCAGTCCGCCAGGGCCTGGGTGCCCTTGGGCGGCTCCGCGCTCAGTACCTCATCCCGACGCACTCCGGCGCTCTCGGCCCAGTTGAGCCAGTACTCCGCGTGGTTCTGCTCGACCCGGATGTTGCGGACCAGCCAACGCCGGGCGAGATCGTCGCCAGGGCTGCGACCGTAACGGGTCTTCAACAGGCTGTGCGACATGTAGCCCGGGAAGCGCTCGATGACGGGCCACACCCCGACCATGAAGTTGCGTGTGGTCTGCGGGTCCAGCGTGGCGCTGCACATGGCGGCCCACATCTCGTGGCGGACGATGCCTTTCCGTGCGTCGTCGCATGAGGCCACCATGTCCTGCGTCCATTGCGGGTAGCTGGTGATCTCGGTCTGCGGGCCAGTCAGTTCGAAACGTGCGTTCATATAGATCTCCCTAAAGATCTTCTGCCAAGAGGATCGGGGCGAGCCCGGGCGACCCGCGGCGTGCCCCGGATACCGGCGCCGTTGCGGCACCGGACGACCATTAGGGCACATCCCTTCTGCGCTCCCGCGGCGACCGATCTGCCCGGCGGGCCCGCCCGTCTAGCCCGGAGGTCATGCACCACAACGACCGCGAGCGGGGCTATCGTGGGCACCCCCAGACCACAAGGGTTTCTCCATGGCCGCCATTCACCGGCTTCTCGCCGCCTCCATCGCCTGCGGTCTCGCCTCCGCGGGCGCCCTCGCCGCCGACGGTCCGGTCGGTGTCGATCTCAAAGGCATCGACCACGCCGTGCAGCCCGGCGACGATTTCGACAACTACGCCAACGGCGGTTGGAGAAAGACCGCGGAAATCCCCGCGGACCGCGCCAGCACTGGCGTCTTTCTCGAGGTGTTTCAGAAAGCCGAAAAGCGCAACGCCGAGCTGATCAAGGCGGCGGGCGACAGCCAGGCCGCGGCCGGTAGCAACCAGCGTCTGATCGCCGATTACTACAAGGCGTACATGGATGAAGCCGCGATCGAGAAAGCCGGGCTAAAGCCGCTCGAGCCGGCCCTCGCGAGCATCGACGCCATCACCGACAAGCAGGCCCTCTCCACCGCGCTCGGTGCCCAGCTCCGCGCGGACGTGGACCCGATCAACGCCACCAACCTCGACACCGAGCACCTGCTGGGCCTGTTCGTCGCCCAGGGTCTCGAAGATCCGAGCAAGAACGTGCCCTACCTCCTGCAGGGCGGGCTCGGCATGCCCAACCGCGACTATTACCTGAAGACCGACAAGGACATGGTCGAGACGCGGGCCAAGTACGCGGCCTACGTGCAGGCGATCCTCACGCAGGCCGGCACGCCCGATGCGGCCGCGAAGGCCAAGGCCATCGTGGCGCTGGAAACCAAGCTGGCGCAGGCGCAGGCGTCCATCGTCGAAAGCGAGGATATCCACAAGGCGAACAATCCCTGGCCGCGCACGAGCTTCGCGAGCAAGGCGCCCGGTATCGACTGGAACGCTTACTTCAAGGCCGCCGGCCTCGACGACCAGCCCACCTTCATTGTGTGGCAGCCGGCCACGGTGACCAAGTTCGCCGCCCTCGTCGCCAGCGAGCCGCTGGACACCTGGAAGGCGTGGCTGCGCTTCCACACCATCAACGAGAACGCCTCGGGCTTGCTGCCCAAGGCCTACGACGACCTCGCCTTCGGCTTCTACGGCAAGGTGCTCACCGGCACGCCGAAGCAGCGCGACCGCTGGAAGCGCGGCATCAGCCGGGTCAACGTCGACCTCGGCGACGCCGTCGGCCAGATCTACGTCAAGACGTATTTCCCTGCCTCGTCCCGCGCCGAAGTGCAGGACATGGTGAAGAACATCCTGAAAGCCTTCGACCAGCGCGTCGACACGCTCGACTGGATGTCGGCCGCCACCAAGCAGAAGGCCAAGGCAAAGATCGCCACCATCAAGGTCGGCGTGGGATACCCCGATACCTGGCGCGACTACTCGGCGCTGACGATCCGTCCCGACGATGCGCTGGGCAATCACCAGCGTGCGGAACTTGCCGAATATCGGCATCAGGTCGCCAAGCTCGGCAAGCCGGTGGACCGCGACGAATGGTGGATGACGCCGCAGACGGTCAACGCAGTGAACCTGCCCCTGCAGAACGCGTTGAACTTCCCCGCGGCCATTCTCGAAGCGCCGTTCTTCGATCCGAAGGCGGACGCCGCGTCGAACTATGGTTCGATCGGCGCCGTGATCGGTCACGAGATCAGCCACAGCTTCGACAACACCGGCGCGGAATTCGACGCGCAGGGCCGCCTCGCCAACTGGTGGACCCCGGCCGACGAAAAGCACTTCAAGGAAGCCGGCCAGCGTCTCGTCGAACAGTTCAACCAGTACGAGGCGCTGCCGGGCCTGCACGTCAATGGACAGCAGACCCTCGGCGAGAACATCGCCGACGTCTCGGGCCTCGCCATCGCGTATGCCGCGTACAAGGAAAGCCTCGGTGGCAAGCCGGCGCCGGTGATCGACGGTCTCACCGGCGACCAGCGCTTCTTCCTGGCCTTCGCACAGTCGTGGCGTGAAAAGACCCGCGATGCGGCGATGCGCCAGCAGGTGATCGGTGACGGACACGCGCCCGGGCGCTTCCGCGCGCAGACCGTGCGCAATCTCGATCCGTGGTACGACGCCTTCCAGCCCAAGCCGGGCCAGAAGCTCTATCTGGATCCGAAGCAGCGCGTGCGCATCTGGTAACGGTCGGGCTTTTGCCGACACAGTGAACGACGAACGGCGCGGGTCTACCGCGCCGTTCTTCTCTTCGGACCTTTCGACGCGCCGCGAGCGTCAGCGTTGCGTCGGCAGCCGTCGCTGCACAGCGCCCAGCACTGTATCCACCGTCAATGCCAACGCACCCACCAACAGCGCACCTTGCAGCACATAGGCCGGATTGTTTCCTACCAGTCCCTCGACGATCGGCGCACCCAGCGTCGTCGCACCCACAGCCGAACCGATCGTCGCCGTACCCACGCCGACAATCGCCGAGAGCCGCACACCGGCCATGATCGGCCCCGCCGCCAACGGCAATTCCACTTCCACCAATCGGCGCCAGCGTCCGTAACCCATGCCGTCAGCGGCATGCAGCGCGGCGGGCGGAACGTTCTCGAGTCCCGCCCCGGTCTGCCCCAGCACCGGTAACACCCCATAGAGCACCAGCGCCAGCAGCGTCGGCGCGGCACCGAAGCCCAGCAGAGGTACCGCTATCGCCAGCACGGCGACGGGCGGCACGGTCTGCCCGATCACCGCCACGGCACGCACCGTCGGCAACAGCGAACGCCCCGCCGGACGCGTAGCAAGCACGCCGAGACCGAGACCGATCGCCACACTGAGCGCCGTCGCCAGCACGACAAGGAGCAGGTGCGCGCCCGTCAGTGCAAAGAACGAGGTGCGCGCATAGAGCGGATGCGACAGCGTCGGCCACGCCGCGTGGAACCACGTCGCGCTATGCGGCAGCACGGCCAGAAGCAGCGCGAGCACCAACGGCGGCAATGCTATACGCAGCCGCGATGCGCCTTCGGCCTGCAGACGATGCACGTCAGGCGCCTCGCGCCACGAGATCGCCGAGCACGATCGCGCCCACCGCACGCCCCTGTTCATGCACCGGAAGACGCTCGCGGCCCTGCGCCAGCATGGCGCCCAGGGCATCCTGCAACGTGGCGTCGGCATCTAGGGGCTCGCCGTCCGCGTGTTCGCCTGCGCGCATGCTGTCGCGTACGCGTCGCACCGCGAGTTCGCGCAGGCGTGCGCGCGTGCCGCCGACGAAATCGCTGACGCGTTCGTCCATCGGATGGCGCAACAGATCCAGCGGCGTACCTACCTGCGCGAGCCGTCCGCCGAGCATGAGGCCCACGCGATCGGCGAGCCCGAAGGCTTCGTCCATGTCGTGGGTGACGAACAGAATCGTGGTGCCGGTATCGCGCTGGATCGCCTTGAGGCTCGCCTGCAACGACTCGCGCGTGAGCGGATCGAGCGCGCCGAACGGTTCGTCCATCAGCACGATGCGCGGTCGTGCAGCCAGCGCTCGTGCCACGCCGACGCGCTGCTGCTGTCCGCCGGACAGGGTGCTCGGATAGCGCGCGCCGATCCCGGGATCGTCCAGGCGAAGCAGGTCGATGAGTTCATCCACACGCTCGCGGATACGCTCCTCGGGCCAACGCAACAGACGCGGCACCGTGGCGATGTTCTCGGCCACCGTGCGATGGGGAAACAGACCGACCGACTGGATCGCGTAACCGATGCCGCGGCGCAAGGTCTCGACGTCGAGCGAGAGCACGTCCTCGCCGCCAACGCGCACGCTGCCAGCGTCCACCGGCACCAGGCGATTCACCATGCGCAGCAGCGTGGACTTGCCGGACCCGGACGGCCCCACCAGCACGAAAAATTCGCCATCGTCGATGCGCAACGAGAGATCGTCGATCACCACGCGATCGCCAAACCGTTTGCAGACGTGCTCGAACTCGATCATGGGGCGCGTTCCGTGAGGGCTAGCGCGCCCTGGAAGAGAAAGTCGATTGCCAGGGCCAGCGCAATGATCGCGAGCGTGCCCAGCAACACCATATCGATCGCGCCCTGGCCGATCCCGAGAAAGACGAAGCGGCCGAGGCCGCCCGCACCGATCAGCGCCGCCACCGCGGCCAACCCGACCGTCTGCACGGCCACGATGCGCAGCCCGGCAAGCAACACCGGCCAGCCCAACGGAAGCTGCACGCGCCAGAGCAACTGGGCACGGCTCATGCCGAGACCCCGCGCCGCTTCGCGCGCGTCGGAGGGCACCGCATCAAGCCCAGCCACGGTGTAGCGCACCACGGGCAACAGCGCATACAGCACCAGCGCAAAGACAGCCGGGGCCGCGCCGGTACCGCCGAAGCCCAGCGAACCGAGCGCAGGCCACTGGTGCGCCAGCCACGCAAAGGGCCCGATCAACAACGCGAACAAGGCCAGCGAAGGTACGGTCTGCAGGAACGCCAGCACGCCGACCAGCAAGCCATCGCTGCGCCGCCGACGCCACACCCACCAGCCGAGAGGGGCACCGACCAGCAGGGCCAGCACCAGCGTGACCGCGGCAAGACGCAGATGCTCAACGGTTGCAAGCGCGAACGGTACGCGCTGCGCACGCCATTCGCGCACAAGGCCGAGCGCGTCGAACACGCCGACCCAGGCGCAGCCTCCGAGCACGGCCAGCACCGCAACCCACAGCGCCGTTCTCGTCGGCACGCGCATGCCACGCAGGCGATCCAGCAGAAGCAGCGCGGCGGCCAGCCACATCAGCCAGAAGCCGGCCCCGAGTTGCGCGCGCACGCTGAACGCACTGGCTTCGGACAACGCGATGCCCGCGTCCACGCCAGCCAACAGCGGCAGGCTGCACACGACCAACCACGCCAGCGTCGTGACGACAGGGCGCGCGATCCGCGCGGGCAAGGCGGTGCATACAGCGATGGCGAGCCATGCCAGAGCCAGCGGCCACGCCTGTGGACGGATCGCCTCGCCTGTCAGCAAGCGGTTCGGTGCGATGCGCAGAAAGGCCGGAAACAACGCGGCGAGCATGCCGACGACCGAGAGCACCCACACAGGCAACGACTCGCTCCATCGTCCCGGTTCAGCCAGGTGCGGGCGGGTAAGCGAACTCACTTGATGAGCCCCTGCGAGCGCAGGTAATCGGACGCAACGGCCGCCGCGTCCTCGCCATCGATCTGCGTACGCGCGTTCAGCGCACGCAGCACCTCCACCGTCAGCGGACGGAAGGCCGCCTCCAGTGGGGCGCGCATGGCGGGATAGCGCTCGAGCACATCCTCGCGAATCACGGGCGCGGGCTGGTAGACCATTTCCACGTGCTTCGGATCGTCGAGCACGACCAGCCCCGTGACGGCAATTGCGCCGTCGGTGGAATAGACCATGCTCGCATTGACGCCGGACGTGCCCTCGGCCGCAGCCTTGATCGTGGCCGATGTGTCGCCGCCTGCGAGCACCAGTAACTGATCGCCGCGCAAGGTGAAACCATAGGCCGATTGAAACGCCGGCAACGCGGCGTCGCTCTCGACGAACTCCGCCGAACCGGCCAGAAGCACGTCGCCGCCACCCTGCACCCAGCGCGCGAAATCCGCGAGCGTGCGCAACCCTTCGCGCTTCGCGACATCGCTACGGATGCCGATGGCCCAGTGGTTGTCCGCCGGTGCGGGCGCGAGCCAGACCAGTCGATTTGCCGCGAGATCCAGCGAGGCCGCCAGGGCATACGCCTTCGCGGCCTCACGGAACGCGGGATCGCTCTCACGATGGAAGAAGAACGCGGCATTGCCGGTGTACTCCGGATAGACATCCAGGTCGCCGTTGAGCAGTGCACGGCGAACGATGGACGTCGGCCCCAGTTGCGTGCGATCGACCACCGGAACGCCCGCCTGACGCAACACCTGCACGACCACCTGGCCGAGCAATGCGCCTTCGTTGTCGGCCTTGGAGCCGACCCGCACCGCGACCTGCGCATGGGCGACGCAAGCCATGAGAGCGAGGACGAAGCCGAGCAGGCGGCGCAAGCGTCAGCGCCCGAGCATGTCGGCGAACCCGCGTTTGAACGCATCGTCGATCGGCGTGGCCTCCACGCTGGTCGGCAAGGCGGCAAAGCGCGCCTCGAAGGCCTGCACCGCCTCGGTGAAGCGCTCGGCCCTGCCCTGATCGTCGCCCTCGTCCACCGCGTAGGAAAGCACGCGTGCTGCCTGCCCGGCGAGGTTCACCTCGTCAGGCAATGCGGAGATATCGCCCCACACCTGCTTGAGATACCTCACGGCATCGGCCGCGCGGCGCATGCGATGCAGCAGCCCCTTCGGCGGTGCATGTTCGGGCGCGAAACGCGCCACCACGTCGTGCTGTTCATGGACGGATACGAGCCCGAGGTCCACGCGGACGCACAGCCATGCCGCATCGAACAGCCAAGTACCCGGCTGCGGCGTGGCGCTGTAGCGCAGCCGCCGGCCGTTCACTTCCACACTTTCGGGAATGCCCGCATCGAGCAATTCGATGACATAACGGCGCCGCGACGGACAACCGGCGTAGCTCCCGTCCATGCGATCCACGTGCACGCGATGCGCACGATCGCCACGTCGGCTGCGCACACAGGTCCGGGCGAATTCGCCGCGCTGGTAGCCCTGAGTCGCGCCGTCGTCGTCGTACAGCGCCGTGTGTCCCTCGGCGCCGGGGAAGACCTGCAGGATGATCGTATCGGGCACGCTCGCGAGATCGCGCATACCTTCCGGATACAGCGGAAGCACGCTGCCGGGTCGCACGAAGATGGGAATTTCTTCCAAGGTGTAGGTGCGTTCGAGCATCCCGCCACCGAGGTACGACTCCGCACCGTCATGGCTGTACCACGTGCCCGGCGGCAGCCACACCGGGAACGGCGCCGTGCCATCGTCGCCGACCGGCACCGTGACCGGCGCCACGAGGATGTCGTTGCCGAACATGTACTGGGCCGGATGCGCGTACGCTTCCTCGTGCTCGGGCCAGTGGTAGTACATCGGCCGCACGAGCGAGACGCCCGTGTCGTAGGCATGACGCGCGGCCGCGTAGATGTACGGTGCGAGCTGGTAGCGCAGGCGTATCGCGGCGAAGATCGCGTCGCCATAGGGCGGACCGAAATGCCAGGGTTCCTTGTGCAGGCTCGGCTCCTTCGCCGAGTGCGTACGCAACACGGGACTGAACACGCCCAGTTGCATCCAGCGTGCGTAAAGCTCGGGTTCCAGGTGACGCTCGGGCCGCGGGATGTGTTTGTGGAACGTGTGCCCGCCGATGTCATGGCTCCAGTACCCATAGAGCACGTTGGAAGCCATCGCCGTGAAATGGGGCTGGTAGGCGAGCGAGGTCCAGGAGATCACGCTGTCGCCGGAAAAGCCGATCGGATAGCGATGATTTCCGAGACCGCCCCAGCGGTGGTAGATCAAGCCGCGGCGATCGCCGTCGCGCTGCATTTCGGTAAAGAACACATGATTGAGCCACCACGTGTTCGACAGCCCCGGATGCGCCTTCGACTCCGGCCACTGCTGCCAGTCGAGCCACCAGAAATCCACGCCTTGTGCTTCGAGCGGATTCAAGATCGTGTCGAACAGCGCTCGCATGTACGGCTGAGAGGTGCCTTCGAACGGAATCGGCGCCTGCGTCGAGGTGTCCCACGACAGTGCCTTCGCCATGGCCGCGTATTTTTCTTCGTGCGGCATCACGCCCGACGCGGGATGGAGATTGAGCGTGATGCGCAGGTTCTGCCCGTGCGCCCAGCGCATGAAGCCTTCGGGGTCGGGGAACAGGCTGCGGTTGAAGGTGTAGCCGGTCCAGCCCGAGGCTTCGCCGAACACGTCCTTCTGCTCATGCCCAGGCCGCAGCGACAGGCCCGGCGTGGTGTGCCAGTCCATATCCAGCACGAGCACGTCGAGCGGAATGCGCTCTTTCTCAAAGCGCGCGCCCAGCGTGCGCAATTCGTCGTCGGCATAGTTCCAGTAGCGCGACCACCAGTACCCGAAGACGAAGCGCGGCGGCATCGGCTGCGGGCCGGCGATTGCCGCAAAATCGGACAGCGCGGCGCGGTAATCGAGACCGTAGCCGAAGAAATAGAGATCCTGTCGCTCGCCCGCCGGTCGCTCGACGACCCAGCCTTCGTCGTCGAGACCGAAGCTTTCGGTGTCGTCCACCAGGTGCCAGCCATCGCGCGCGATCAGGCCCTCTTCGAGCGGCAGCTTGCTGCCGTCCTGCCAGGTGTCGCCATCGTAGCGATCGAGTGTGCGGTAGGTGCCGCCGAGGTTGCGCGCCTGCGTGTCGCCGGGACGCCAGGTCACGTGGCCGCCGTCGTGGCGAACGCGCACCGACAGGTTCTCAGCCGTGAAGCGGCCCGTGCCCTTTTCATAGCGCAGCCGCAGATGGCCCGTGTCGATCCGCAGAAGATGATCGTCCTCGCTCAGCTCGAAGGGCGGCACGTCGAGCGCACGATGCACGACTATTTGCGTGCGGCCATCGCGAAAGACGCCATCGGCGCTCCACTCCATGCGGACGAGTCGCGGGGTGAGGACGGTGAAACGCACCTCGCCGCGCTCGACGGTGGCCTCGGGCTGCGCCGCCGCGCTGGTGTCGGGGCGGCTGTCTGTCGTGGCTTCCATGGGTCTGCTGGCCTCTTCGGACACGGAGGGTGGGCCATTATGACGCGTCGCGGCATGGAGCCGGTGAAATGATCCTCAGACCAGGACGCAGCGATTCCGCCCTGCCCGCTTCGCGGCATACAGCGCGCGATCGGCCCGATCGAACGCAACGGCCACGCTGTCGCTCGCGTTGAAGCGCGTGATGCCGCCGGACATCGTCACCGTGACCGGCTTGGAGCTCGCATGGAAGGCGAGCTTTGCGACCATCGCGCACAGATCCTGCGCCTGCGCCTCAGCCTCGGCGGGAGACGCATCGTGAAAGACCACGGCGAACTCCTCGCCGCCGTAGCGCGCGACAAACGCGCGGCCTTCCAATTCGCGCGCCAACGCCTGACCGACGATCCGCAGCACGGCGTCGCCGGCCGCATGACCGTACGTGTCGTTGATGGCCTTGAAGTGATCGATGTCGAAGGCCCCCACGCAGGCGACGCCGGTACCCGCGCGCACCTCGCTCTCCACGTCCGCCATGCGCCGTTCGTAGGCAAGGCGGTTGGGCAGGCCCGTGAGGCCATCGGTCAACGCCAGTTCGTGTTCGCGACGCAGGGAGTCCTGCAGCGAGGTCGCCTGGCTTTCCAGTTCTTCCACACGGTGATGCATTCGCGCGGCGCGCTCGCGATAGGTGGCGAGGCGTGCGTCCTCGCGTTCCCGGTGCTCGCGGAAATGCTGGTCGATGAGCGAAAGGCGTGCCGTCACCTCCGCCTGCAGGCTGACGAGGTCCGCGGCCGCGAGCGTCTTTTCGCCGAGTTCGCGCATTTCTTCGCGCACGCGTGCGTCGAGCGCACGGTCTGCGCCCTCACCTGCCGCGGTTTCCTCCAGTTCACCGGCCAGATAGCGTGCCATGTCGCCCAGGCGGGCGCTGACCACGGCAAGCAGTTCCTGCAATCTCGCCATGTCGGCGCGCAGGGCAGCGACCGTCGCAGTGTCGCCTTCGGCGATGTCGCCGACGTCGGCCTCGGACTGCCCGGCCGGCGACTCGATGCCTGCGCGTTCGTCCGCGCGGGTCACGGCTTCCGACAAGGCGTCCAGCAACGGTTCGATCGACGCCGCCGAGGGGCCGTAGCGCAAGGCCGCCGTGAGCCGGCCGAGCAAGGCATCCACGTCGTCATCGGGATTCCGGACGAGCGCTGCAAGACGCAGGGCCAGGCGACGCAGCAATTCTTCCACGGCCTGGAACTCGCGCTCGTCGCGTTCCATCCGCTCCAGCGCAAGATGGTATTTGCGCTCCCACACGTCCTCTTCCAAACGATCCTCCGCCGTCATCACCCTGCCTTGCTCGGCATCCTACGCCGAACAGGTGGCTCTAAGGCGAGACGGACGCTTCAGCCGCGCACGGGGCGAAGCAGATGGCAGATGCCTGCGATGGGGCGGTGCAGCCCGCAGGGATCGCTCTGCCCGGGTAGCGCGCGATGGCGTGTGCCCGCCAGCGCATCGAACGACGGGCGGCCGGGACCGCTCGCGGCACCCGCCACCATGCACAGCACGCCCCCGATGGCGAGGGCGGCGTTTCGAAGACGAAGACGCATCGCGTTTCTCCCTGGTCCCGGTGCCGACGTTAGGCTTCCGCTCTCTATTGGGCAATAGACCGATCGGCGGAGGGGGCGGATGGGAGAGCCGTGACCGCCGCCCGGACGTCACCGAGGACCACCTGCCGGTCGGCCAGGACCGCCACGCCCGGACGATGCGACACGACCAATAGCGTCGTGTGGGGCAGACGCCGCTTCAACGCACCGAGCACAGCCAGCTCCGACGCGGCGTCGAGCGCACTGGTGGCCTCATCGAGCACCGCCAGGCGCGGCTCGCGAAGCAGCACCTGGGCCAGCAACAGGCGTTGCAGTTCGCCCCCGGAGAGACGATTCGCCGAACCCATCAGTGGCAGGTCGAGCCCCGCCGGGTCATCGTCCAGACGGCGAAGCAGGCCCACGTCGGCAAGCGCCTCGCGCAGCCTGGTCTCATCCGCCTTCGGTGCCGCCCAGGCCAGGCATTCACGCACGGTGCGCTGCCAGGGCCGGACGCCCTGGCTTACATAGGCGCCGCGCCGCACCCGCGCGCGATACGCCTCGAAGTCGAGCGGCACCCCTCCCGCCCGTGCGGCGAAAACGACGGGCGGCAGCATGCCCGCCAGCACGTCGACGAGACTGCTCTTGCCGACGCCCGAGTCGCCAGCGATGAAGGTCAGCTCGCCCGGCGCAAGCACGAGGTCCGCGAGTTCGATGCCACCAGCCGGCGGACAGACCCGCACGCGGTCGATCCGGATGGTTTCTGTGTCGGCAAACGCATCGGCGTCCGACCGAGACGGCGCATCGGCTTCCACGGCCATGTACGACCGCCACAGATCCAGCGCGGGAATGGCCGAATGCAATTGCTGGAAGCTTTGCCGAGTGGACACGAGGTACGGCAACAGGCGCCCGAGCAGAAGACACACGGCGATGAGCGAGGATGTGTCCACGCCCTTCCAATGCCGAGCCAGGACGAACAATCCGGCGATGCCAACGGTGGCCGTCCATTCCAGCAGCAGGCGCCCCGAGGCCACGAGTTCGAGCTGGCGCGCGTAACCTCGCCCGAGTTGCGCGGCTGCCTCGGCGTAACGCGCTTTCTCCGCGGCCTCGCGGCCATAGGAGCGCAGGTGACGCAACCGACGCGGCACGTCCTCACTTTGCCAGAACAGATGGGTCATGTCGGCCACGTATCGCCGGCTGACCTCGGCCTGCTCGCGCCCGAAGGTACGCGACACCAGGAACCCGACCAGGGCGATGGCGGGCGCAGCGAGCATCAGTGGCGGCGATACCCAGAAGGCGAAAGCCAGACTCACCGCTGCGGTGGTTCCTGCCACCAGCAACTGCTGCAACGCGGTGAAACCCTGGACGGCGATCTCCACGTTGTGCGTAAGCACGTTGGCAATCTCCGCCGACGTGGTGCCCGCCAGCCGCACCAGCGGCGCATCGACCAGACGAGCCTGCACGCGGCGGCGCAGGCTCAAGCCGTAGTTCGCGACGAGGTGCGCGCCCAGGCGCGCCGCCTGCCAGCGGAGTACCGCAAACAGCGCGGACGCCGCCACGAAGGCACCGATCGCTGCTTCGCCACCGGGAAGCATGGCGAGAAAATGCGGCAGTGCCACGCCGTCGGACGGTTGCACCAACGGCACCAGCAGAACGGCAGCCACGCTGCCGGCGAGAGCGCCGCCGAGCGACAGCGCCACGTAGAGGGCGAGTGTCGGCCCCACGCCGCGCGGCAGGCTGTCCCACAAGACGCGCAGCGACGGCGTGCGAGGCGCCGAATCACGCACGGCCCGACGCTACCCTGCTCGCCTTGTCCACGAGGTGCCGCAGCACGGCCACTGCGTCACGTGGATGCGCGCCCCGACGCAGCTCGTAGACGCCGAGGCGTGCCACGCGCTGCACGAAACGATCCCATCCCGGCTGTGCTGCCGCATAAGGCTGGTCGGCGGCAAGCGTCCAGGCGACGCGCTCCCACGGCAATGGGACGAGCAATCGCTTCGGATCGTCGGCCGGTTGCGACGAGACGATGACTGCCGCGGCCAGACGCAGTGGAGCAGCCGCCGCGCGGCCCGGACCGTCGCGCAGATCGACCTCGTGCTTCACCACGCCGCTGCGGCGCCGAATGGTCGGCGAGGTTTCGACCCACTGTCGCGTTGACGGGTTGTCGACGAAGCGCAGCGCCTCCTGCTTCAGGTGAATAAAGTTGGCGACGCCGGTGGCGAGAAGGCTCTCCGGATGTACGAAGACGCCATCCTCAGCGAGGAAGTCCATGCCTTCCAACAACGCCTGCAACGACAACGTGGACTTGCCAGCGCCGCTCGCGCCCAGCAACAGCACGCCATGTCCGTCGCTGCCGACGCACGCACCATGCAATGGCACGAGATTCTGCACACGCGCGGCAAGGAGAAACACGGCGAATTCGATCAGCTCGTAGCGCACGTGATAAGGAAATTGCAGCCGGTCTTCCGAGACGACGATCAGGCCACGCCGTTGCGCGGGCGACAGCAGCACGTAGTTCCACGCGTCCACCACGCCACCGAATAAGCCCATGCCGCTCTGCATGTGGACGGGTGGTGGCTCTGCCGCACTCGCCTTGTCGCCGCGCCTGACGACGCGCAGCTCGATGCGGAACTCCGGCGACATGTGGGCAAACCGATGCGCCGGCAGGCGGCCATACGCCGACTCCACAAGCGACAGCAGCTCCGCGCTGTCGCTCTCGAAGCGGAAGCGGCCACCCAGCACGTGCCGACTCATGCACACGGCCGGCATAAGTCGCTCGCCGAAGGGATCCGCCGCGGGGTCTGCGCAAGGGAAAACGTCGTCGCGAATCATCATGGCCGATCGGTGATCCTGCGCCCCAGCGCATGGGCCCGTTGGTGCCGGCGCATACGTGAAAGGTTGCGTCGCCCTTATGTGAGGGAGCCGCCATTGCGGCGAGAAGACGAAGACAACGAAGCAATGGTGGGAGCCACCCTGGTGGCGAAAAGCCAACGAAGCGGTGTAGCAGCGAGGCAAGCTCCCATCGCCAGCAGGCTGGCTCCCACCAGCAAGCCCTTCTCGCCGCCATCGCGGCTCCTCCAGTTTTTCAAGGCGCAAACACCCCGCAACCCCTGCCTCACCGTCCGGCACTCACGGCCATGCAGCGTCTTACCGCGCGGCATCCCGATGGTTTGTTGAGGCTTCTCCCGATGCTGAAGATCCAGGTAGGCCACTCCTATTTCGTTCGCTACGACAGGAAGCAATGGGAACGCGGCAAACCCTACCCCCCGCTCGCCACGATCCAGATCGCCGCGCTGCTGCGCCGCATGGGCCACGAACCCTCGCTGTTCGACGCCATGCTTGCCGACGGCGTCGAAGATTACGCCACGGCGCTGCACGACGCGCGACCGGACCTGGTCGTGTTCTACGAAGACAATTTCAACTTCCTCACGAAGATGTGCCTCGGCCGCATGCGCGAAGCGGCGTGCCGCATGATCGGCGAAGCGCGGGCCGCAGGCGCGCGCGTGATCGTGGCCGGGTCGGACGCCTCCGACCATCCCGAGCCCTTCCTTGCTGCCGGTGCCGATGTGGTGTTGATCGGCGAAGGCATCGCCGCACTGACCGCCCTCGTCGAACGCTTCGAGCGCGAGCCTCATGCAAATGCGCAGGCATGGGCAGACGGCTTACCGGGCGTGGCGACGATGGTGGAGGGTAAGCCCCATGTCGTGCGCATGGGGCCAGTGCCACCCGATCCGCGCGTGGTCGGCCAGCCCGCCTGGGATCTGCTCGACATCGAGCGCTATCGGACGTTCTGGCGGCAGCGCCATGGCTATTTCAGCCTCAACATGGCGGCGTCCCGCGGCTGCCCGTTCCGTTGCAACTGGTGCGCAAAACCCATCTGGGGCAATTACTACAACCAGCGCTCCGCCGAAGAAGTCGCCGCGGAGATGACCTATCTCAAGCAGGCCTTCGCACCCGACCACATCTGGATGGCCGACGACATCTTCGGCTTTCACGTCGACTGGGTGGATCGGCTCGCTACGTTGCTGCACGAAGCGAACGGCTCGGTGCCGTTCACTATCCAGACGCGTGCGGATCTCGCCAGTGAACGCATGGTCGCTGCCCTGGCAAAAGCCGGCTGCGCCGAGGCGTGGATCGGCGCGGAAAGCGGCAGCCAGCGCGTCCTCGACCGCATGACCAAGGGCACCCATGTACCCGACCTCGTCGCCGCGCGGAAGCGCCTCGGCGCAGCCGGCATCCGCGTCGGCTTCTTCATCCAGCTGGGTTATCTCGGCGAGGAACTCGACGACCTGCTCGCTACGCGCGAACTCGTCACGCGCGCCGCACCGGACGACGTCGGGGTCAGCGTGTCCTATCCCCTGCCTGGCACGAAGTTCTTCGAGGAAGTGAAGGCGCAGCTCGGTGCAAAGACGCACTGGGACGACAGCGCCGACCTCGCGATGATGTTTCGTGGCGTATACGACTCCGAGTTCTATCGGCGCTTCCGCGATCTTCTGCACGAGCAGGTGAACCTGCAACAGGGCGAACGGGACGAATGCGCCGTCGTAGCCTTGCGTGCCGGCTGGGATGCCTTGATCGCCAGCGAGCGAAGCCATCGCAGCGAGCGACCGACGCTGCCACGGCTCGCGCCGCAAAACGTGGCGTTGCCGCTGTGAGCGCGTCGTCGCTGCCGCCACTGAAACAGGTCAGGCACGGTTTGCGCCGCACGACCGAGACGCTCGCCACGGAACTCGCGCTGGCCCGGCCGGGTAACGACATGCCGGCGTGGACCGCCGTGGAATGGCAACTCGCCACCGCAGCCGCCGTCGCGCACGGCATCTCGCCCCTGCTCTGCCGCTTCTCCACCTGGCAGCACCCGGCATGGCGGCGGTTCCTGGTCGAGCAGCGCCAGCACGTGGCGCTACGGCACGAGCGCATCGCGTCGTTGCTCGCGCGCATTCACGAGGGTGCGCAAGCCCTAGGGATCCCGCTGGTAGCGCTGAAAGGCGCCGCGCTGCACGCCCTTGGGCTGTATGCGCCAGGCGATCGCCCGATGGCCGACGTCGATCTGCTCGTGGAGGATCGGCACGCCGATGCGACCGCCGCGCTGCTCGTCTCGCTCGGTTATACCGAGGCCTTCGCGCAGTGGAAGCACCGCGTGTTCAAGCCTCAGGACGGTCGTGCGGTCGCCACGTTGGGAGAACACAGCGACACGCCGATCAACATCGAGCTGCATACGCGCGTGCACGAGCGACTTCCCGTCAGCACGGTCGACATTACCGCGCAGGTCTGGCCGCACGACGCGCAACCGGGCCTCAATGCGTATCCCGGCATGGGTGCGTTGATGGCGCATCTGCTGCTGCATGCGGCGGGCAATCTCTGCGGGCGCAGCCTGCGCCTCATCCATCTCAACGACATCGCGCTATTGGCGACGCGCATGCGCCACGAGGACTGGGCCGTGCTATGGGCGGCGCAAACGCCCTGGTGGGCCTACCCGCCCTTACGCCTCGTCGCCCGCTACTACCGCGACGCCGTTCCCGCGCCCGTGCTGGCAAGGCTGCGCACGGATTGTCCCGTCGTGCTGCGCACGGCCATGCGTACACGGCGCATCACCGACGTGTCGTGCTCGAATCTCTGGCTGCATGCGTTGCCGGGAGTCGAGTGGTCGCGTACGCCGGGCGAAGCGGCACGCCTGCTCGGCCAGCGTCTGCGGCCCACGAAGGAAGCCATCGAAGAACGCGCGGACATGGTGCGTACACAGGTCTGGCTGCAAGGGCAGGACTGGGTCACCCAGGGCCATCGCCGCCGCCTGCTCACCTGGCTGACGCGCCCGATTCCACGTATGGATACCTTGTACGTCGTGCGTAAAGCCCTGGAACACGTCGCCGCTTAGCCGTGGCGCGAGCCTGCAACCCGCTCTGCATAGATCGCCAGAAAGGTGCTCGCGGTGTAATCGGCGTCTTCGGCCAGCGCGCGTCGTTGCGCCTCGGCAGCCAGACGCATGCGCAAGCCGTCGTCGTCGAGCACGCGATGGATCGCGTCTGCCAGTGCATGCACGTCACCCGGCGGTACAGCCACGGCGGCCGATGGCGACCACTCGGCGATGTGCCCGACAGCGGTGCCCACCGTAGGCACGCCCAGCACGGCCGCCTCCAACGTCACCAGCGGGCCCGCCTCGTGCAAGGACGACATCACCAGCAGGTCGGCCTCCGCAAGCAAAGGAAGCAACTCGCGCTGCGTGCGAAAGCCGAGAAAGCTCACCTGGCGTTCGATGCCCAGGTGCTGTGCCAGACGCGCCGCCTCACCGGCCAGCGTGTCCACGCCGATCATGTGCAGTTCGATCGCCATGCCGGCATGGATCAGCTTGGCCAGCGCTCGCAGCAACGTGCCCTGGTCCTTCACCTTGTTGAGGCTCGCGACGTGGATAAGGCGTGCCGGGCCGTCGCCACGCGGACGCGGGGCGCGCGGTGTCCACGCCGCCGTGTCCACACCCAATGGCATCCGCCGCGCCTCGATGCCAAGTGTGCGCAGCGCATCCAGAATAGGCCGACTGGCCGCCGTGACGACGTGGGCAAGACGCAACACGATCGCCTCGCGCAACCGTCCACGCCATGTGCGGCGGCCGCCGTACCCGATGGCATCGAGTGCTACCAGTTCGCCGCCTGCGATATGCACGAGGCTGGGGAGGCGCAACCACGTCGCAGCTGCCACGGCGATGAAGCTGCAGTGCCCGGAGAAGATCGCATGGACCAGATGAAACGGCGCCTTGCGGTGCTCGGCGATCACCGCGCCGATGGCGCGCCAGACCGTGCGACCTTCGCCAATATTGTGGATGGTGGCACCACGCAGCGGCCAGATGCCGGGCTCTTTTTCCTGATGCAGCGCGAACACATGAACCTCGTGAACGCGCGCGAGGCGCTCGATGAGCGCAAGAAACACTGGTATGACGCGCGCCTCGCCACCGCGATCCACGCCGCCCGGCAACACCATGGCGATCTTCATGCGCGATCCTCGCCCAGCAGCGACGCATAGGCAGACGCCCACTGGCGGCCCAATGCGCTGAACGAAAGCGTCGCATCGAAATGCTCGCGGACTGCGCGCCGATCGGCCGCAGTATAGGCGGCAGCGACGAGCGCCTCGCCGAACGCGGCGGCATCGCCGGGCGGCCATAGCCGGCCAACCTGACCACCCCCGGTCACCTCGCGAAAGGCGGGAATATCCGTCACCACCGGAACCGCACCGCACGCCATCGCTTCGAGCAGAGAATACCCCGCACCCTCGGCGAGGCTGGCGGACACGAAGAGGTCCGCGGAGCGCATGAATTGTTCGATCTCGGCGTGCGGCACGCGCCCCAGCAAATGCACGCGCTCCGCAAGACGTTCGTCGCCGGCGATGCGTTCACGCACCTTGTCGAGCAGCGGCGCAGTGCCGAAGGCGCACCACAGTTGCAGCCCAGGGAGGCGTTCAACGGCACGCGCCACGCCATCCAGCATCGTCAACGGGTCCTTGCCAGCGGCGAGATGACCGACCGACACGATGCAAGGATCGCCATGGAGTCCGCAGGCACCCCGCGCCGCTTCGCGGTCGCCCGGCGTGAAGCGGCTGGTGCTTTCCGCAATGGCATAGATGTGCGTGCGCCGGTCAAGAAGAGGAGCGAATGGCGCTGCTTGTGCCAGCGACGTGAACGCCACGGCGGAGGCCGCGCGATACCAGCCGCGCCACGCCAGTCGCCGCCAACCGCGCGGTGCGCCATCGGCGTGGTCCTGGATAAGGATAGGCGGCCCGGGGAGGTGCCGGCGCAACGACGAGGCATGACGGGCGAAACCAAGGCCATGCACGTGGACGAGATCGACACCGATCTCCGCCAGAGCGTGCGCCACGCGCCGCCCGAGATGGCGCGCACCGCGCATGCCGCGCGCGTCGATGAAGCGATAGTCGATGCCGTCGCGCTGGATGCGCGCATCGGCCTCGGCCATCTGCACGACGGTGACGCGCGTGCCGGCACTCGCCACGATCTCGGCGATATCGCGCAACGACGGCCACCGCGTGAGTACCTCGTCAGGTGCGAGCCCCGCGGGGGCGAGCGGAAAGTTGACCAGCGCGGTGTGCATCGCGGGGCCTAGAGCCCGGATACTTGCGGCAGCCGCAGGCGCACCAGCCGGTTGGCGAGATTCAGTTCCCACGGCTTGTCGTAGCGACGGCGGTGGTAACGCCAGGCGGCCACGGCGCTCAGGCCGCGCTTGGCCCACGGCGGCGAACGCAGGTCCTGCACGGTGGGAAAACGGCAACGCAACACCGTCACGAAATCCTGGATATGCCGACGCAGGTCATCGCTCAACCACGGCGCGTCGGCATGGCAGGCGTAATCCACCCAGTGCTTCTCCGTCCATTCTTCCGGTGTGGTGGGAAACACCACCGGATCGCCCTGCAGGTCGCGCAGGGGCGTGGACGGTCGCTTGCCGCGATCCTTCTCGTGCCGGCTGCTCTCGGGCAGCGGCGTGTAGATGTAGACGATGATTTCCGACTGCGGATTGATCTTCTTCAGTTCACGGATGAACTCGAAGGTCTGCAGCGTTTCCGCTTCCGTGTTCTCGGGCGGCGCGACCATGAACGACAGCTCGGGAATCACGCCATGGCGACGGCACAGCTCGGCCACCTCCAGCGTCTGGTCGGGGCGCGTACCCTTGCGGATTTCCTTCAGCATGGCACCGCTCGGCGACTCCGCGCCGATGTACGCCATGCGCAGACGGCTCTTGCGCACCAGTTTCCAGGAACTCTCCGATAGCTTGAGCAGCGCGTCGGAGCGCGCATAGCACCACCACGGCAGTTCCAGCTTCGCCATCACTTCCAGCAGCGGCACCATGTCTTCCTCGCGATCGAAGAAGTTGTGGTCGAAGAACTGGATGGAATCCGCGCCTAGCGTGTGTTTCAGATAACCCAAGTCGCGTTCGAGACGTGCCACGGTCGGCAGGGCCGTCGTGCCGCCGAACATCGCCGCCACACCGCAGAACGTGCAGCGGAAACGGCAGCCGATGGCCGCCTGATGGGCCGCCGTGCGTCGTCCAAGGAACGTGGGCGCCAGATAACGGCGCGGGTCGCCCAGCTTGTCGTAAGGCAGCACGATGCCGCTATCGCCCAGCGAGAAACGCCTGTTGGGGTTGTGGACCACGGCGCCGTCGCGCTTCCACGACAGCCCGCCGATGCGCGAGAGATCCGTCTCGCCGCGGCCGAGCGCAGCCAGCAACTCCGGCAGGCTTTCCTCACCCTGCCCGCGAATGGCGTAGTCGACATACGGCGCGGACAGCGCAGTATCCGTGTAAAGGGTCGGAAAGTACCCGCCCCACACGATCGGAAGATGCGGGTGGCGTTCGCGTATGGCGTTCGACACCTCGATCGACGGCGCCATCTGCGGCCCGCCCATCACGCTGATGCCGACCGCGTCGAAGCGACGCTCGTCGAGCGCACGCAGCGTCGCGGCGACGATGTCGCGATCCACATTGCCATCCACGATCTGGCTCGTGCCCGTGCGATCGAGCGCCGCCGAAAGATGCAGCAACGACAGTGGGAAACGCGCGCTGGCGCGCGAGGTGATGGTCGGATTGACCAGCAAGGTGTTCGGGGAATGCATCATGGGAGACCCGCGGGAGAAGCACCGCCGATGCGGCGCAGACGGAAGACCAGCGCCACCGGCACATGCAGCGCGCTGGCGTCGAAGCGCGCTCCGTCGGGAATATCGGCGGGATCGAGCATCGGCTCGACCACTCGCTCGATCGCGAGACCGAGACGCGCGCAGGCCGCATGCCAGTGGCTGTAGAGATGGGGCGTGTGACGCGCCGCGTAACGGCGACCGCCTGCCTTGAAGTCGCGTAGCCAGCCCAACGCATGGCCGGTGGGATGCACATCGCTGCACAGGATCGTGCCGCCGAGCTTTGTCACGCGACACAGCTCGCCGAGCGCCGGTTCGAGGTGCTCCAGATGCCCGATCGTCAGCCCGCAAAGCGTCAGGTCGGCTACGTCATTCGTCAGCGGCAACGCGTCGAGGCTGCCCTGCATCAGGCCGACGTGCGCTGCATGGCCGAGCGTCTCGGTGGCGCGCGCCAGCATCGCGTCCGAGAGATCCACGCCCAGGACCTGCGCGGCACAGCGTGCGATGGCGTGGCGCATGTATCGACCGCTGCCGCAGCCGGCATCCAGGATCGACAGGCCATGCAGGTTCGCCGGAAGCAGGGCGAGCATGGCGCGTTCCTCGGCCTGCATCACCGGATTGTGTGCATGCGCCGGATAGTCGGCCGCCCACAGCGCATACGCCTCGGCGGGCGCCAGGATGGGCACACTGTTCATGCGACACGCTCTGCGGGGTGTTTCGTATGTGCGTCGCCGACCGCGATGAGCCCTGGCTCCATCGCCAGGAGCGCCGGATCGGCGAGATCGCTTGCAAGCAGCTTCGTCGTGCCATCGAGCGTGACCGTCACGGTGTCGATGCCCGCCGCGGCGAACCAGTCGGCGAAGTCGGGATCTGCGATCCGTGGTACGCCGTTGCGGATCACGGCGCGCAGCTCGGCACGTGAATGACGGACGAGGTTGGCGGCGGCATCGCCACCGCGGTCGCGCACGATGACGAGATCCGCGACGTTGTCGGCGGCGAGCGAACCGCGATCGGCCAGACGAAGGATGCGTGCCGCGGATGAGGTCGCCAGGGCAAGCAGGCGCGCCGCATCCAGATCACGGCGTTGCCAAGCCAGGCGCAACTCTTCCAACAGGTCGCGCTCGCCGCTGAGGCGCGAGTCGCTTCCCACGGCAAGGCGTCCGGCGGCATGCAGTCGGCGAGGATCGAGCGAGCGCCCCAGCAGACGACGATTGCTGCCCGGACACCAGACAACGGCAGCACCGACCGCAAGCACGCGCTCGATGTCCCGCTCGCGAAGGCCAACGCCATGCACGAGCACGCTGTTGGCAGCGAGGCAGCCGCGCCGGTCCAGTTCGCTCAGTTCCGCTGCGGCGATCGCGTCGGTGCCTTCGGCCAGATGGATCATCCATGGGCGATCCGCTGGCGTCGCGGCGAAGGCCTGCTCGACGGGCGGACCATAATCCGGCCCGTTCAATGTGTAGCTCCAGCCATGCCCGCGCAGCAGAGTGACCGGAAAGTCCGCCGCATCGAGCGCGGGATGCCACGGATCGTGGTGCGCCACGAAGGTGGCTCCGGCGACCAGGTTCTTCAAGGCGCCGTGCCGCAGACGCTGCGCTTTCGGCACGGCCAGCGCTTCCACGACTGCCGGCTCTGCGAAGTGCGCCTGAAAAGCATCGATCCACGCATAGGCATTGGAGAACGTGCGCTCGCCAGGCAGCGGCGGCACGTTGTTCACCTGAAGATGCTCGTGCGCGTTGATGAGCCCAGGGAAAACCAGGTGATCACGCAGGTCCAAGCGGAAATCGTGGGTCGTGCCCTGTGCGGCGATCGTTCCGCCGCGCAGATGCAGTGGCGCGCACTGCCGTCCACCGCCTTCGACCAGGGTGACGCCATCGAGCGTCACGGCCATGCTGGCATCGTCGCCGCGCATGCTCAGCGCCGATGCATCACGATGAGAAAGTGGTCGCCCATGTCGCGCAGGCCGGGAAGACCGCCAAATCGGTCGTCGAGCCGGCCAAGGCGCTCATAGCGCGCCGGTCGCCGACGGTAGCGATCGACCATGTACGGCGGCGGAAGGAACAGGCTCAACGCACGATAGCTTCCCAGCGTGAAGTGCGACTCGAACGCGGCGTAGAACTCGCGCGGCAGGTAGTACCAGGTCCAGATCGTATGGCCGTTCATGCCCACCGACTGCACGCCCCGTCCGAAGCGCACACCCGCGCGACCGAAGCGGCGACGCAGCGCGTAGTGCGCCACTTCCCACGGGCAGATCCGCCCCATCACCGAGAACACGAGCGTACCGCCCGGGCGCAGGAGCCGCGCGCACTCCTGCGCGACCGCACCCAGGTCCGGCGCGCAGTTGAGCGGCCCGAAGTTGGAATAGATGCCGTCGAAGCGACCGCCGAGCAGGTGCAACTGCTGCACGCCGAGGTGGACGGCGCTTAGCCGGGACGTCAGCCTCGCAGCGACGGCACGGTCACGGGTGCGCTCGACCATCTCCGGGGACCAGTCGCTTGCCACCACGTGGTAGCCGCGCTGGGCGAACTCCGCCGCGTCGAGACCCGTGCCGCAGCCCAGGTCCAGCAGCCGCGAGCCCACCGGCAGTTCGCGCGCGACCGTCTGCCAGAGCGTGCCGCGCATGCGCTGGATCAGCTCGTTGTTGCCGCGAGGACCGTCGTAGTCGGCCGCCACGCTGTCGAAAGCGCGCTGCGTGTCGAGCAGACGCGCTTCGTCGAATGCCGGCGGCGTATCCGGCGACGTCGTGTGCTGGCGTCGCGCCAGCGGATCAATCTGCATTTGCCCGTTCATGTCGTCTCCATGGCCGTTGCGCCGACGGCGCGTGACCGGCACACACCGTAGGTGTCGCGGAACGGCCATTCGGTTGAATCACGCCGCGTGAAGCATCGCCGCGGCACGTCGCGGGCGACTGCGCAGGGCGTGCCGCGCCACAGCCGCCAGCGAGGCCAGAAACAGCGCGGCCAGCCCACCCAGGCCAGCGGTCAGCGCCGTGTTCGGAAAGACGCGGTCGTCCGGCACGCTGACCGGCCACGGCATCGAGGTCTCGAAGGTGTAGTTCGGCAGGAGCCGGTTCGCCAGGTCGCTGCGGATCTGCTCCAACGCGCGGATGTCCTCGTTGCGGCTCGCCAGGGCCACGCCGGCAAGCGCCGCCTCGGCACCATTGCCCTTGGCTTCGTGCGACAGGCGCTCGCGGTCGGCCTGGGCCTCGCCAAGATCGCGATCCAGTTCGACCATCCGCTCGCGCGCAAGCGCCATCGGCACGGCACCGATCCGTGCATGCAGGCCGTGCAAGGTATCTGCCGTCGCCGACGCAAGCTGCTTCGCGTCCTCGGCGCTGTAAGCGCGCAGCCGGACCTTCATCAGGTTGGCGTACGGCATCGGCTCTACCTTCATGCTGCGCCGGTAGAGCACGGCTTCCGGCGCGTCCAGCGGCACGCCGACGCGCCTCAGCACCTCGTCGCGGAAGGTGCGGGTATCCAGCCGCTCGAGTGCACGCGAGAACGCCTCGATCTTCGGGTCCTGCCCGGAGGGCGCTGCGCCGACCTGGCCGACCTGGATCCACGCCGTCGCTTCCCACTGGCTGCGCGCGGTGTGCAACCAGGCGAATGTAACAAGCAACACCAGCGCCGCCACGCCGACAAACCAGCGCCATTCGTGGGTGACGATGCGCCACATGTCGATCAGGTAGATTTCGTCGTCGTTGGCCATGCGGGTAACTCGTCGGGTACAGGGGAAGGGACCGGCGTGTCGCGCCGGTTCGGCAGCAGGCCGGCCAGCAGTTGCAGTAGAAGACACAGGCCGAGGAAGCCCACGTTCATTGCAATGAAGATCTGCGGGGCGAAGGGCGACATCACCGAGACGTAGGCGATGCGCAGGAACATCAGCAGCCCGAAGAGCGACACGCGCGGATGCAGGCGCCGTACGCACCAGAGGAGCAAGGCATAGGCCGCCACCATAGACATCAGCGCGCCGGCCGCGCCCCAGGCCATCAGGAACGGCAGGTATTCCGTGCCGACGTTGATGTTCGGCGCGTCGAGCGGGATGTCCGTCTGACCCGTGAGCAGCGGACCGCTGCCGGGGATCAACTGGTGCATGAGAAAGGCGCTGTTCGTGTAGTGCTTGGCGAGCATGGCGCCGAAGTTGTACGGCCCCGCGCTCACGTACAGCAGCAGCCACTTCACCCCTTGCGGCGCCGCGCGGTAAAGATCGCCGAATGGCAGGGTCACGTTTTCGATGGAACCCGAGCGCAAGGTGCCCAGTACGGAGAACACCACGCAACCGAGCACGCCGAGCGCCGTGATGGCCTTCCACGGCAGCGGTTTGGCGACGTCGCGACGGAAGGCAAGCACGAAGGCGATGGAAAACAATCCAGCGAAGATCCGGTTGCGATCCACCACCAGCACCGGAAAGATCAGCCCGAACGCGATCAGCAGATGCCGCGGCAGCGGTTGCCGCACGCACAGCAGGCCGATGACCGGCAGCGTCCAGCACATATCCGAGATGTGCCGAAGATGTTCCCTGCCCGGCTCCAGCGTCGCGTACGACGAGGGATCGACGATCAGCGGAATGGGGTAAAGCGCCAGGTCCAGCAGGCAGAACACGATCACGACTGCGGCGAACGCCAGCGCCACGAAGCCCTCGCGGGTACCGGCATAGCGCCGTTCGCGGAAGCGCTCCGGCGCAGGCAGGCACGGCCCCAGCACGACGTCCACGGCCAGGATCGCAGCGGCCGCCATCACGAGCAGCAGGATGCCCTGCCCGTAACCGGGCGGCAGGTCATACGTGAGCAGTGTGACGCCACTGGCCAGCAGGAGCGGCAGGCACAGATAGGTCGATGGCAGGCGAAGCCATCCGTTCATGCCTGCCCCACCCGCGGTCGGGCATGCATGGGCCGCATCTTCGCGAGCACGAGCAGCGCGAGATAGGCCGCCATGTGGACGGCGACACGGCCGGCCCGTCCCTGCAGATAGGCGATCTTCGCGCCGATGCGGCAGGCTTCGGCGCGGAGCAGCGTGCGCTCCGGCTCCGCGAACATGCACACGCGACGCAAGGCCACTTCCCGCGCCTCGGTCAGGTTGACGATGCGCGTAGCGGCGTGGCGCGTCTTGCTGAAGTTCGCCCCGTGCAGGCGGTACGCGCACACCTTGACGTCGATGAAGCCGATCGCGTCGCGTGCCGCCAGGCGCAGGAACAGGTCCCAGTCGTCGATGCGCAAGCCTTCGGTCCATCGCGCCACGGTTTCCAGCGCGTCCTTCCGCAGCATCGTCACCGGGCCGCCGACGGCCCAATGGCTGATCACGGCGCGCCGGATGCCCTGGTCCGATCGATACAGCCGCTTGTCCGCGCCGTGCAGGTCGCACATGCCGCTGTCGAGCAGCTTCGCACCGTCGCGGTCGACGACGATGCAATCGCCGATGGCCGCGCCTTTCGCTGGATGGTCGAGCAGGTACTGGACCAACGCTTCGGAGCCGCCCGGCAGCAGGTAATCGTCGCTGGCACCGATGCGCAGGAATTCGCCATGCGCTCGAGCGGCAAGTTCGTTGAGTGTCGCCGCGATGCCCTTGTTCTCGCGGCTGACGTATTCCACCGCGATCTCGTGCCGGTGCTGAGTCAGCCACTCCTCGATGCGCTGCGCCGTACGATCCGTGGACCCGTCGTCGATGATGACGATCTCCTTCGCCGGATACGGGTCGTCGAGGATGCTGTCGAGACAGCGCTGCACATAGGCCTCGTGGTTGTAGGCAGGCACGAGCACGGAGACCAGCGGCATCGTTGCGGGGAGGACGGTGGAAGCGGGCCCATTCATGTCGGCAGTGCTCCCAGGTAGCGCCGTGCCACCGCGAGATTGAACAGGAAATAGCAGGCGTAGTTCGTAGCGAATGCATACATCGCGCCGACCACGCCGAAGTGCGCGGCAAACACGACGACCAGAACGAAGTAGCTCGCGGCGAACACCAGTTCGGACACGATGAACAGCCGGGTCATGGCCTTGGCGAGCATCAGGTAGGCCAGCACGAACGAGGCGATCTTCAACACGTCACCGACGAGCTGCGGTGCGTAGAGCGCATCGGCGGCGGAGAAGTCGGCACTGAACAGCACGCGCGTGACCACGTCGCGCAACAGGTAGACGAGGGCCGCCGCGATGGCTGCCGCTGGAAGCAGGAATCGGTAGGCCTGGCGGAACTCGGCAAGCAAGGTCGCCCTGCCCCGCGTTGCCGCGAGTCGCGGCAGGTAATGAATGTTGATGGCAGTAATCAGGAACAGGAGGTACGCGTCGGATACCCGCGTCACCGCCTGCCAATACCCGACCTGCTCCCAGCCGAAGCGAGCGGCAAGGTGATCGCGCACCGCGATGTTTACCAGCGGCGGCACCAGTGCCGAGGTTAAGGTCATGGTGGAGAATGCCGCCAGACGCGCGGTCATCTCGCGATCGAAGCGCAGGCGCAGCATGCCGCGACGGAAGTACGGGCTCCGCCACCACGCCGGGATGCCGACGAGCAACCAGAGCGCCTGGCCCAGCACGAGGGAGAGCAGCGCACCGTATAGATGTAACCAGCGAGAAAGGCCGATCGACACGAGCATCGCCAGTGCCGAGCCCGCCACCTGGATGATCGCCAGCCGTCGCGCATCCATGAAGCCGTTGATCACCGCGAGCACGTAGTTGACGACCGCGATCCCGACCTGCGCCACCGCGAGCACGCGGATCAGGCTCGCATAGGCTTCGTCGCCCAGTAGCCATCCGGCGATCTGTCGGCTGAAACACCACGTCGCCAGGCCCATGACACACGACGCCGCGAGCGCATACCAGAGTGCGGCACCCAGCAGCCGGGCGAGTCGCGGCGCATCGTCACGATATTCAGCGACGTACTTCACCACCGCCGAACCGATGCCGCCGCCTGCGAATACCGCGAGCAGGGACATCAGGCTGGCGAACTGACCGAGACGACCCACGCCTTCGGGGCCGGCGAAGAGGGCCACCAGCTTGACGACCACGAGCGCCGCCAACAGGCGCGCGGCGGTACCCGCCGCAGCATACGCTCCGCTCCGCGCGAAACTCATGGCGCACCGAAACGCAGGCAGGCATCCACCACACGGGCCACCCGCTCGTCATCCAGATAAGGTGCCATGGGCAGACTGAGCACCTCGGCATGGAGGCGCTCGGTAATCGGCAGCGCCAGATGACGCAACGTGCGATACGCCTGCTGACGATGCGGAGGGATCGGGTAGTGCACCAGCGTGCCCACACCCTCTGCGAGCAGGTGCTCGCGCAGGGCATCACGTTGCGCGCTGCGCACAACGAACAGGTGCCATACGTGGGTGGCCTCGTCGCCTGCATCCGGCAGCTGTATCGACGAATGGACGATGGCCGCGCGGTAGCGGGCGGCGATCCGTCGGCGCGCTGCGTTGGCAGCGTCCAGATGGCGCAGCTTCACGCGCAGCATGGCCGCCTGCAACTCGTCGAGGCGCGAGTTCACGCCTTCCTGTGCGTGCCGGTATTTCTCCGTCGAACCGTAGTTGCGCAGGGCTAGCACGGTGCTCGCGAGCACGTCGTCGTCCGTTACTACCGCACCGGCATCGCCCAGCGCGCCGAGGTTCTTGCCCGGATAGAAACTGAAGCCCGCGGCATCGCCGAACGATCCCGCCTTGCGGCCATCGAGCGCCGCGCCGTGTGCCTGTGCCGCATCCTCGACCAGCAACAGGTTATGGCGGCGAGCGATCGCAGCGATTGCCGGCATGTCGGCGAGGCGTCCGTACAGATGCACGGCCATGATCGCGCGCGTTCGCGGGCCGATCGCGGCTTCGATGCGCGACGGGTCGAGATTGAACGTGACCTCGTCGGGTTCCACCGGCACCGGCACCAGCCGGTTGGCGCTAATGGCGAGAAAGCTGGCGATGAAGGTGTTCGCCGGAACGATCACCTCGTCGCCCTCGTCCAGCGCGCCAAGCTCGATATAGGCGCGAAGGATCAGCGTGAGCGCATCCAGGCCGTTCCCTACCCCGATCGCGTGGCGAACACCGCACCACGCCGCAAATTCGCTTTCGAACGCCTCCAACTCGTCGCCCATGATGTAGCGGCCGGAATCGATGACCCGCGCCGCGGCTACCTTCAGTTCGTCGGCATGCGGGGCGTTGGCTTCCGCCAAGTCGAGAAACGGCACCGGTACGAGCGTGCTCACCATGCCAGCGTGCCCTCGACGCGGGGGACGCCGCGCACCTCGCGCAGGAACTCGTCGTAATCGGTGATGTAGTCGGCCGGGTCATAGAGCTGGTCCGCCAACACCATCAGCACGCAGTCGTCGCTGAACGCGTAGAGATCGCGCCAGACCATGCTGCCGAGAAGCAGACCCTGCGCCGGATCGTCGAGCGTGACCTCGGTCGGGCCGGAACCGTCATCGAGCAGAAACGTGACGCTACCGCGCACGGCGACCGCGAGCTGGTTCAGCCGGCGATGTGCGTGCATACCGCGATGCACGTCACGGCTTGTCGCGAAAAGGTAATAGACACGCCGGATCGGAAACGGCACGTTCCTTTCCTGCTCCAGCGACACGAGCATGCCGCGGCTGTCGCCGTGCGTCTGCAGAGGTATCGGTTCGATGTGCATGGTGTGGCGCCCGACTGTGCCCGTTACGGCGGGTTCGCGATTGAGTGCCGCAAGCAGCCGACAAAGGTTGCTTCGCCGCCACACAACCTTTTTCGCCACGGGCGGCACACAACCGGACACGGCCGTCGCCTCCCAGGGAGGCAGGCGGCACGGGGACTCACGCACGGGTACGACGAGGGTGGACGCATGGCGGTGGAGAACGACGAGGCGGTACAGACCCGCCCGCGCAAGCTGGTGGTCCTGCATTGGCTGACCGCCTTGTGCGTGGTGCTCGCCGCAGCCCTCATCCTGCTGCGCGACGAACTCGATGGACGCGCGCTGCGGCAATGGCTGCTGGAAGGCCATCGGCACTTCGGCCTGCTCGTGCTGCTGCTCTTCGCCGCACGCATCGCGCTGCGCGTACGCCATCGCCAGCTAGCGCCCGGCGGGCGGCATTCGCGCGTCGTGCGCGTGATGGCGGGACTGACCCATGTCGCGCTCTACGCCTTGCTGCTCGCCCAGCCCCTGCTCGGATGGGCGATGTCGAGCGCGGCTGGCACGCCCGTACATTTCTTCGGCCTCACGCTGCCGCCACTGGTCGGCGAGGACGAAGACCTCGCCGACACCTTGCAGATGTGGCACGTGAACGCCGCCTGGGCGCTGCTGGTGCTGGTAAGCCTGCATGTGGCCGCCGCGCTCTGGCATCACCTCGTGCTGCGCGACCACACGCTCCGAATGATGTTGCCGCGGCGGCGCGACCGAAACGACGCCGCACCACCCCGTTGAGTACGACCGACAAAGGAAGAAGGAGTCCCCCATGCTGCCGCTAACGAACCGCCGCGCGACGCGAAGGCCACCGACGTTGTTTCTCCTTGGCAGCCTCGCCCTGCTTCTGTTGCTCGCCAGCACGGCGGTGCAGGCGATTCCCGCCTACGCGCGACAGACCGGCGCGGCATGCGCAGACTGCCATGCCGGCTCATACGGACCTGCACTGACCCCGTACGGCATGCGCTTCAAGCTGGGCGGCTACACCGATACCGACGGCCAGGGCACGAAGATTCCTCTGTCGATGCAGCTTACCGAGACCCACAACGCGCCCGCGCGCGGCGACAGCACCACGCAACTGACCGAGGGCGACCTCTATCTCGCCGGGCGCCTGACCGACCAGGTCGGCGGTTTCGTGAAGATCGAAGCCGATCACAGCGGCCACAACACCTACAACACGAAGCTGAGCAATCTCGATCTGCGCTTCGTCGCCAAGGAGCTGAAGCTCGTCGGCAAGGAACTGCTGCTGGGCGTGAGCGTAAACAACAGCCCGGGATTCAACGATCCCATTGGCGCCCTGCCCTCCGCGAGTTTCCTCGGCCCGGCCGGCGTCACCGGCTCGCTGCTCAACCCATCGAGCCCCAATTCGCTCGCCAATCGCGTCATCGGCGCAAGCGTGTACGCGCTGTACGACTCGAACTGGTACGGCGAACTGGGCAGCTACCGTTCGCTGCCGACCTCGCAGCAGGACCACCTCGGTTACAACATCAATGGCGATCCGGGCCGCCTGAGCGATACGGGCTATGCGCGCTTTGCCTACATGAAGGACATGAAGCGTCAGTTCTTCTCCGCTGGCGTGGTCGCGCTGACGACCCGGCGACAACTGCCACGCTCCGGCCCGACCGACGACCTGACCGACCTCGGCTACGACCTGACCTATCAGTACCTCGGCAACCGCGCGCACATCGTCCAGCTTGCTTACGTCAACATCCTGGAGAAACGCGACTACGGCAGCGCGCCGATCGTCGGCGGCATCGCCGCGCGCGACCGCGGCAACGTACACGACCAGACCATGAGCGTGACCTACACGTTCAAGCAGAGCTACGGTGTCACGCTGACCCACTTCAAGAGCACGGGTTCACGCGATCCGGTGCGCTACGGGCCGTCGGGCGATCCGGACACCACCACCAACCTCATCAGCGTGTATTGGACGCCGTTCGGCAAGGACAACTCGTACACCTCCATCGCGAACCTCAAGCTTGCCGCCACGTGGTTCCGCTTCACCCGCTTCAACGGACGCGAGAACGACATCTTCTTCGCCCCGGTGGGCGCACGGCGTACCGATGCCGGCGACCTCAATGCGTTCTCCGTCTCCGCAAGCATCGCCTTCTAGCCCGAAAAGGAAGCCTTCCGTGTCGAAGTTGAACATGAGCCATGGCCTCCGCCTTGCGGCGATGGTCACCCTGGTCGCCGCATGGGCCCCCGCCCATGCCGGTGACGCCAAGGCCGGTGCCGACGTCTTCAAGTCCGAGTGCGCCGAGTGCCACGCCGTGAAAGAAGGACGCAACAAGAAAGGCCCAAGCTTGTTCGGTATCGTGGGGCGGCCATCGGCAAGCGTGACGGACTACGCCTATTCCGATGCCCTGAAGAGCCGGCAGTGGACATGGACGCCCGAACAGTTGCATACCTATCTCTCGCAGCCCGCGAAGACGGCGAATCCTGGCACAAAAATGAAATATGACGGCCTCACCGACGCCAAGCAGTTGGACGATCTGATCTCCTATCTCCAAACGCTGCACTGACGGCGACCGGATCGGAGACTCATGCAGCGCGCCGCCCCGCGTTCCGGGCGAAGCACACGCGTGGCCTCGCGCGTGTGTTTGGTCGTGCTCGCGGGGGCGTCGCTCAGCGTGCCCGGCGAATGCGCCGCGGTGCCGTTCGCTCCGGTGGATTCGATCAGTGTCGGCGGCACGGTTGCGCTGGATTCCCAGTTGGTGGACCGCGGCATGGCCATCACCGAGCCCGGGCCGATCCTGCAGGGCGCGCTCCATGTCAGCACGCCAAGCGGCTGGTCGGCCGGGCTATCGACCAGCGTGCAATCACGCAGCCCCGGGGGAGTCGTCGGCGTCATCGGCCAGATCGCCCGTTCGTGGGTGCTTTCGGGCAACTGGCAGATGCAGTCGAGCCTCAGCTACTACCGCTACCCGGGCCACGGACAGGCAAGAACCTACGACCGCTCGGAACTGGGCGTCAGTTGGATCTACCGCGACGTCCTCACCCTCGGCGTGTCCGGAACTCATCTGGACCGCTACGGCGGACAGCGTCCGCGCGGCGCCGCCGACCTCGGCCTGCGCTGGCCCCTTGCCTACGGTTTTGCCGCCAGCGCGAGCCTCGGCGTGGCCCAGGAACTGCTGCCGCCGCGCGGTAAGGGCTACGAGCGCAGGAACCACTACTATTACGGGCACCTCGGCATGAGCTGGGACCACGGGCCCTGGCGCGTCGAGCTGGCGCACATGGTCAGCCACCGCGACCGCCTGTACTTCCAGCCCGATATCTCGCCCTGGATCGCGACCGTGTCATGGACGTTCTAGGCAACCGCCAGAAGCGCTCCCGGGGACTCTCCATGCCCTGACGGCCCAATGGTCACGGCGACTCCACTGCTCGTAACATGGCACGACTGCGCTAGGGACGCCCGCCGCAGTCGCCAGGATCGCCAGGATCGCCATTCATCGTAAAGGAGTACCCATGCCGGTAACGGATCGCGAACACGCCCTCGGCCTTCTCAGACAAGCCCTCGGCAAGCCCGACGCGGACTTTCGCGAGGGTCAGTGGGAAGCCATCGACATAGTCGCCAATCAGCGGCGCAAACTGTTGGTCGTGGAGCGAACAGGCTGGGGCAAGAGCTCGGTCTATTTCATTGCGACACGCCTGCTTCGAGACCGCGGCGCTGGGCCCACGCTTATCGTCTCGCCACTGCTTGCGTTGATGCGCAACCAGATAGAAAGCGCCGAACGGCTGGGGGTTCGCGCCATCACGATCAATTCAACCAACACGAACGACTGGCCGTCCCTCACGCAACGTATAGTGAACGACGGTGCCGATGCCATACTCATCTCGCCCGAGCGTCTCGCCAACGACGACTTTGCGGAAAACGTCCTGTTACCTATCGCCCATCGCATTGGCCTGCTCGTGGTGGACGAAGCGCATTGCATTTCCGACTGGGGCCACGACTTCCGCCCCGACTACCGCCGGCTCGTCAACGTCATCAGGCGCATGCCGGCGAATATGCCGGTACTGGGGACTACCGCGACGGCCAACGATCGCGTGATCGGGGACGTCATCGCGCAACTGGGCGACATACAGGTGCTGCGCGGCCCGCTTACCCGCGAAAGTCTGCATCTGCAAGCGACACGCCTTTCCGACCAGGCCGCGCGACTGGCGTGGTTGGTCGACCATCTCCCCAGCCTGCCCGGTACCGGCATTGTCTATGTCCTGACCAAAAGGGACGCGGATACCGTCGCACGGTGGCTGAAGGCCAACGGCGTCGACGCGGAGGCTTACTACAGCGACGTTACCCACCCGGCCTTCGATGATTCCGACACCTATCGCCAACATCTCGAAAACCGCCTTTACTCGAATCGCCTGAAGGCACTGGTTGCCACTACCGCGCTATCCATGGGTTACGACAAACCCGATCTCGGTTTCGTCGTTCATTACCAGGCCTCGGGCTCCATCGTCGCCTATTACCAGCAAGTGGGCCGCGCGGGCCGCGCGATACCGCACGCCATCGGCGTGCTGCTTTCCGGTCGCGAGGACACCGACATCCACGAGTACTTCCGCGGCTCGGCATTTCCCGAGCAGGCGCACGTGCTGGCCATACTGGACGCGCTGGCCCAAAGCGATGGCATGACCGTTCCAGCCATCGAAGCGGCCGTCAACCTGCGCAAGACACAAATCGAGAAGGTGCTGAAACTTCTCTCGGTGGAAAACCCGTCACCGGTCATCAAGGACGGCCCGCGCTGGTCCCGAACTCCTGTCCCCTATCGCATGGATCAGGAGCGGATCGACAATCTCACCCAGCAACGCGAACAGGAGTGGCAAGAGGTTCAGGACTACATCAGAACCACGGACTGCAAGATGGCTTTCCTGGCCCGGGCTCTCGACGATCCCCAGCCACACCCCTGTGGCCGATGCACGTCCTGTGTAGGACACCCGATCGTCTCGGAATCCTTCGACCAGGCGCTGGCGATTCAGGCCCGGGCTTTCCTGCGCTATGCGGAATTTCCGCTGGAAACCAGGAAGCAAGTCTTAGCCGGCGCCTTTGTCGAATATCCCTTCGCCGGCAATCTGCCGCCGGCATGGCGCGCCGAAACGGGGCGAACGCTTTCGCGATGGGGCGACGCCGGCTGGGGACGGCTCGTGGAGGAGGACAAGCATACCGGCCGCTTCCGCGACGAACTGGTCGACGCCGTGGCGGACATGATTCAGCTGCGCTGGCAACCCCACCCGGCGCCCGAGTGGGTCACTTGTGTCCCCTCGCGCACGCATCCCAACCTGGTGCCGGACTTCGCTGCTCGTCTGGCTGCACGCCTGGGTCTGCCGTTCCATGCAGCGATCACCAAGGTACGGGACAATAGGCCGCAAAAGGCGCAAGAGAACCGCTTTCATCAGTGCCGCAATCTGGATGGTGCCTTTGCCGTCCAGCCCAATCTTCCAGCGGGTCCGGTCCTGCTGGTCGATGACGTGGTCGATTCCAAGTGGACCTTGACCATTGCGGCTGCGCTGCTACGGCAGGCCGGTTCCGGTCCCGTATGGCCATTGGCGCTCGCTGAAAGCAGCCCCGGAGATTGAGATGCACATGAGTAAACAGAGCCAGGCGGTACTGTTGCTGACCGCCTGGCTCGGCAAACCCGACAGAGGCGAGGCAGCACCCCTCGCGCCACGCGAATGGGGACGGTTTGCATTGTGGCTAAAAGAGCAGGGGCATTCGCCCGCGGATCTGCTCGATTCCCGCGATCTTCCGACGCTCCTCCAGGGCTGGGCCGACCGCGCCATCGATCTTCCCCGCATCCAAAGGCTGCTGGAGCGCGGCGTTGCCATGGGCATCGCACTGGAAAAATGGGAGCGTGCCGGTCTGTGGGTCATCACGCGGTCCGATCCGGAGTATCCCTCGCGGCTCAAACGGCTGCTCAAGACCGATGCACCGCCGGTTCTTTTCGGTTCGGGCGATCGCGATCTACTGGATCGCGGAGGCATTGCCGTGGTGGGCGCTCGCGACATCGGCCCCGAGGACCTGGCATTTACCGGAAAACTCGGTGGGCAGATCGCGATGGACGGCAGGTCCGTCGTGTCTGGCGGCGCCAGAGGTGCAGATGAAACGGCCATGCTCGCAGCCTTGGCGCAAGGCGGCACCGTTATCGGCATTCTGGCTGACGGCCTCCTGCGCGCCAGCAGTTCCGCCAAATATCGGTCCTCACTGGTAGGCGGCAATCTCGTCCTGATTTCGCCGTTCAACCCCGAAGCCGGCTTCCATGCCGGCAATGCCATGGCGCGCAACAAGTACATCTACTGTCTCGCAGACGCCGCGATCGTCATCAAGTCCGCCAGGGGTACAGGGGGAACGTGGAACGGGGCGATCGAGACACTCAAGAACGGATGGGTACCCGTTTGGGTCAAACCGCATGCAGACCACGCCTCGGGCAACGCGGCACTGGCCGATGCGGGGGCCTTCTGGCTGCCGGAAACCGTCAGCGACTTCGATGCCATCATGGGACGCACCGCGTCGATCGAAAGGCCTGCTGCGCACTCGCTCTTCGATGCGAGGCCCCCCGGCATAAGGGAGTCCGACCCGCCGCCGGCATCCGAGTTGGAGGCCGATGCCATGCCGCATGCTGACGTCGCCGATTCGACACCCGAACGGCAAGGCGAAAACGACGTCAGTGCCACCGGCCCATCGAAGCCAGCATCGAGCCCCGACCTCTACGAGTACTTCCTGCTCCAGCTGGAAGCCGCCACGCGCGATGGTCCAGCCACGGCGGAAGCGCTTCAGCAGAAACTGGGGCTGGTCAAGACGCAATTGAGCGAATGGCTCAAGCGTGCCGTCAAGGAAGGCCGCGTCGAGAAGCGCGACAAACCTGTCCGCTACCAATCGCCACGCAATAGCCAGCTTTTCTGACGTTCAACTACGACTGTCGATTCACAGGGGGATCGCATGAAAGCCACTGAAGCCAAATTGCTCAAGTTTTTGAAGAATGCGCCACAGTTCATCATCCCGATTTATCAGCGCAACTATTCCTGGACGAGGGAGCAGTGCAACCAACTCTGGCACGACCTGCTCCGGGCGGGCCGGGAAAGCCAGATCAGCGGACATTTCATCGGTTCAATCGTGTACATCGAGCGCGGACTGTCAAACGTGGTACAGCAGGAATCCCTACTTGTCATCGATGGACAACAACGCCTCACCACCGCCACCCTGCTGATCGCTGCACTCGCAGAGCACTTCGAAAACTACGATATCCCTGAGCTACTGGAGGCGTTTTCCGCTCGGAAGTTGCGCAATTACTATCTATTCAACGTGGAAGAGGAAGGCGAGCGCCATTTCAAGCTATTGCTGTCAGAAACAGACAAGGAAAGCTTACTCGCGATACTGCGCAAGGCCCCCATGCCCAAGGACGCCAGCACGCGTATCGAAGAGAACTTCAAACTCTTTCAAAACCTGATCGAGAGCAACAAGGCCGAACTGGAGGCCATTTGCACCGGCCTGGACAAGCTCGTCATCGTCGACATATCCCTCGATCGCGCCCAGGACAATCCTCAACTCATCTTCGAAAGCATGAACTCTACGGGTCTGGAATTGAGTCAGGCCGATCTAATCCGCAATTACATCTTGATGGGGCTAGAACCTGCGCTGCAGACCGAGCTTTACAACGCTTACTGGCGTCCCATGGAGAAGGGTTTTGGTCAGGCGGCTTACGCCGTGCACTTCGACCCATTCATGCGCCACTATCTCACCGCCAAAACGGGTGAAATCCCCAATGTCCGAGAGGTGTACAGCGCTTTCAAGGACTATGCGCGTCGCCGCGCGGGCGATACCCGTGAACTGATGGCAGAAATTCATGCCTACGCCGACTATTACTGCGCCATGGCGCTTGGTACCGAGAAGAACGCGCTTCTGAAACAGGCATTCCAGGACATACGCGAACTGAAGATGGATGTCGTCTATCCGTTTCTTCTGGACGCCTATCACGATTATCGAAGAGGCGACCTCGGCGTCGACGAGTTGCACCAGGCGCTGCGCCTAGTCGAAAGTTACGTATTTCGCCGCGCCGTATGCGCTATACCCACCAATTCACTCAACCGTACTTTCGCAGGGCTCTCTCGTTCCCTTAAGAAAGACCGCTATCTTGAGAGCCTCACCGCCACATTCCTTTTGCTACCGTCCTATCGCCGGTTTCCTGATGACGACGAGTTCCAACGCGGACTCATGGTCCGAAATCTCTACAAGTTCCGCAGCCTCATGTATTGGCTTCGCAAGCTTGAGAACTTTGGACGCAAGGAACCGATTACGGTGGAGAACTACACGGTAGAGCACATCATGCCGCAGAACGCCGATCTGTCGGCAGCGTGGAAGCAGGAACTTGGCCCCGAATACGACCGAGTGCAGAAAACATGGCTGCACACCCTGGGCAACCTAACGCTTACCGGCTACAACAGCGAGTACAGCGACAGACCGTTCAAATACAAGCGCGACGAGGCGACCAATCGTGAGGGTGATCCCGTAGGCCTCAAGGTCAGCCCTCTCATACTCAACCAGGGTCTGGGCAGCGTTGAGACTTGGAATGAGGACGCCATCCGAGATCGTGCCGAACGCCTTGCCGCTCGTGCAGCCAAGGTGTGGAGGGCTCCGGAGCTCTCCGCGGACGTCCTCGATGCGTATCGACCGACCGCTGCGCAGCCGTTGCAGAAGTACAGCATCGAGACTCACCATCAGTTGGCGACCGGTCCCGTCCGCGAGCTTTTCGAGCATTTACGCCGACAGGTGATGACCATCGACCCCTGCGTCAGCGAGGAGTTTCTCAAGATCTACGTGGCCTATAAGGCAGAAACCAACTTCGTCGACGTTATTCCCCAAGCCAAGCGATTGCTGCTTAACCTCAATATCCCATTCTATGAAATCGACGATCCAAATGGTCTGTGTCGCGACGTCACTGGCATTGGTCGCTGGGGTAACGGCGACGTGGAGGTAAGGCTAGAATCGCTGGATCAGCTACCTTACGTCTTGGGACTGATCCGTCAGGCATTCGATCGGCAAATGGGCAGTGTCGACGCCTGACCACCCTCGCCCGCCTGCCATGCTTTAGCCCGGCAAGCGGGTATTCTGATGCGGTCAAGTACGCGCAATGGCATACATTGCACTTCTTCAAGCCGCCGCTCGGTCACTTATCCGGATGTCTGCGGTGTACGCCCTGCATCGGCTTCACTTCCCAGGAGCGGTCGCGGACCCACTCGCGGCTCGCTCTATCCGCCCCTGCCCCGCACGGAGCAGGGGCGGATATCAGGCCATGGGTACCCATACAACCTTTTGACTTCCTCTCGGCACCCACCGGTCCCCACCGAACGATCGCCCGCCCATGAGCAACGCAGACAACGAGGCCGACGCCACCGATCGCCAACTGCTGCGGCGCATGGCTGAGGGCGACCGTGCCGCGCTATCGGTCATGTATCGCGCTTACCACGGGCGGCTGTGTCGCTTCCTCGCCCGCCTCACCCGGCGCGCGGACGTGGTCGAGGAAGCGATCAACGACTGCTTCTGGATCGCCTGGCAGAAGGCGTCGACGTTCCAGGGCGATTCCCGCGTTTCCACCTGGATCATGGGCATTGCCTACCGCTGTGGCCTCAAGGCCTTGCGCCAGCACGGCAGCGAGCCGGTGGACGAAGACACCCTGCCCGAAGACCGCATGCCTTCGCACGATCCCGACGACGATCGGATCATGCGCGACTGGCTGGGCAAGGGGCTGGAACGGCTGTCTGCCGACCAGCGTGTGGTGGTGGAGCTGGTCTACGGCATCGGGCACACGCTCGAAGACGTGGCGACGATCATGCAATGTCCCGTGGGCACCGTGAAGGCACGCCTGTTCCACGCCCGCGTCAAGTTACGCAACGTGCTCCCCGGCCTGGCCGGCGAGCATTCCATCCGCAGAGAGAACGCACCATGACCTTCCAAAAGGATGTCGGTAGGGACTGCACCCGCGCTTGGGAAGCCATGCCGTGGGTGCTGCGAGGCGACGCCTCGGAGGCACAGGACGACTGGTTGAAGATGCACCTAGCCGGGTGCGCCGCATGCCGCGAGGAATTCGCCCAGCAGGAACGCCTGCGCGAGGCCCTGGCATTGCCACCGGATCTCGACGTGGACGCCGAAGCAGGACTGGCGCGCCTGCTGGCGCGCATCGATGCCTCCGAAGCGGCCCCACCGATGACGCGACGCCGTGCGTCATCGAGCTGGCTGGTGCGCGGTCTGATGGCCGCCGTGATCGTCCAGGCCGTCGGCATTGGCGTACTCGGCGTGAAGCTGCGTGGCGAGGCCCAGCCGCCTGCGGCGTACCGGACGCTGAGCCAGGATGCCGCCCCGGTGCCGGCCGGCTCGCTTCGTGTGGTGCCGCAGGCGACGATGAAGGTGGCCGACTGGAACGCCTTGTTGCACACGTTTCACCTGCGCGTGACAGGCGGACCGAACGACGTCGGTGCTTATACGCTGGCACCGCTCGACGGCCAGACACCGGTCACCGCACAGACCTTGCAGCGCCTGCGCGCCACGCCGGGCATCCGCTTCGCGGAACCCATCAGCGGAGCGCCATGAACGCGCGAGCCCTCCTGGTCGCGACGCTGCTGTTTTCCGCGCTGACCGCCTGTGCGCCGATCCGCCCCGCTGTGGCGGACGGCAGCACCCCCGCCACGCCGGCCGCAAGCGCCGACGTGGCCGCGATGGACAGCAGCCGCGACATCGTGCTCGCCGTGGTCAACCCGCTCGAACCCGCAGGCACCCACGCGGGCTCCAACCTGCTCGGCTACGTACCTGCCGCATCGTACGGCGCCGGCCAGCGCGCGCTCTCGGCCTTGGCCGAGCTGGAACGCTCCTATGACATGCGCGAAGTGGCCGGCTGGCCCATCAAGGCCCTGGGTCTTTACTGCGTGGTGGTCCATCCGCCCGCGGGCGTGGATCGCGATGCGCTGATCGCCAAGCTCGCAGCCGACCAGCGCGTGCAGCTCGCACAGCCCCTGCAGGAATATGCAGTCTACGGACAGGATCCCTCGCCGGACGGCCGCCGCTACAACGATCCGTATACCGACCTGCAACGTGGCTTCGTCGAAACCCACGCGGCGCTCGCGCACGAGGTCACCCAGGGCGAAGGCGTGCAGGTCGCGGTCGTCGACACCGGAATCGATGCCCATCATCCCGACCTCGCGGGACACGTGCGCGATGGCGGCGATGCGGTGGGAGGCAGCGATGACGCGCGCGGCGATCGCCACGGCACCGAGGTCGCCGGCATCATCGCCGCCGTGGGCGACAACCACCAGGGCATGGTGGGCATGGCGCCGAAGGCACACCTGAGCGCGTACCGGGCGTGCTGGTATCCCGATCCGAAGGCCGGCGCGCGCTGCAACTCCTTCACCCTCGCCAAGGCGCTCTCAGCGGTAAACGACACCGACGCCCGCGTCGTGAACCTTAGCCTCGGCGGCCCCGCCGATCCGCTGCTCGGCAAGCTGCTGGGGCAATTGCTGGATCAGGGCCGCATCGTGGTCGCCGCGCTACCGCCCGGCGGCAACACTGGCGGCTTTCCGGACGGCGCCCCCGGGGTCATCGTGGTCCGCAGCAGCGACACCACGCCCGCACCGCCCGGCGTGGTGAGCGCACCGGGCAACGACATACTCACCACCCAGCCGGGTGGCGGCTACGATTTCAGCTCGGGCTCGTCGATGGCGACGGCCCACGTCAGCGGCATTCTCGCCCTGCTGCTGTCGATCTCGCCGCGGCTGGACGCGCGCACGGCGCACGACATCCTGCTGCGCACAAGCAGCGTCAACCACGGCGTGCTCGAAGTGAATGCCGCCGCAGCCGTCGCGGCGCTGCGCCCGGCGACGGGCACTCCGCCCCGGTGAACCTTCCGCCGTTCGCCCCCGGGCGGCGCGTCGCGTAAAATCCCCGGCATGCGCATCGGCCCTTACGCCATCGCGCCCGCCGTGGTCCTCGCGCCCATGGCCGGCGTCACCGACAAGCCGTTCCGGCTCCTGTGCAAACGCATGGGGGCCGGGTTGGCCGTGTCCGAGATGACCACCGCCGACCCGCGCCTCTGGCACACCCGCAAGTCCTTGCGCCGCATGGATCACGACGGCGAGCCGGAACCAGTCAGTGTGCAGATCGCCGGCTACGACCCCGGCATGCTGGCGGAAGCGGCCCGGTACAACGCCGACAACGGCGCGCAGATCGTCGACATCAACATGGGTTGCCCGGCGAAGAAGGTCTGCAACGTGTGGTCCGGTTCGGCGCTGCTGCAGGACGAACCGCTGGTGGCACGCATTCTTCACGCCGTGGTGAAGGCGGTGGACGTGCCGGTCACACTGAAGATCCGCACCGGCTGGGACCGCGATCATCGCAACGCGCTCACCATTGCGCGCATCGCCGAGGACGCGGGTATCGCCGCACTGGCCGTGCACGGCCGCACGCGTGCGGACAAGTACGAAGGCGAGGCCGAGTACGCCACGATCGCCGCGGTGAAGGCCAGCGTCTCGATTCCCGTGCTCGCCAACGGCGACATCGTCGACCCCGTGAAGGCGCGCGAGGTGCTGCGCATCACGGGGGCCGATGCCGTCATGATCGGCCGCGGCGCGCAGGGCCGTCCATGGATCTTCCGCGAGATCGCTCACCACCTGGAGACGGGTGGTTTCCTGCCCGAACCGACACCGCGCGAGGTGCGCGACATTCTGGTGCCGCATCTCGAACACCTCTACGCGTTCTACGGCGAGACGATGGGCGTGCGCATCGCGCGCAAGCATCTGGGCTGGTACGCGAAGGACCGCGCCGAGAATGCCGCGTTCCGCCACGTGGTGAACAAGGCGGAAGACGCCGCGACGCAGCTCCGCCTGACGCGCGACTACTTCGACGCGCTGGAAGCGGGCGTCTCGCTGGCCGCGTAACGCGGCGCTACACCGTGTCGACACGTACCTTGGTTTAATTGCCTGCCGACGCGCTGCGTAGAATGATCCGGCGGTACGGCCCCCTCCCCAGCGAGCGACGACCATGAGCGAAGACCAGGTCCCCGGCATCGAACCCTACGACGGCCCCGCAGGCGGATGGGGTGCCCTGGGCGCCGTCGCCCGCGCGCTCAGCGGACAGATGGCCATCGCGCGCGAATCGATCGCGCTGCACAAGGTGAACCAGCCCAAGGGCTTCGACTGCCCCGGCTGCGCCTGGCCGGACCCCAAGGAAACCTCGTCGTTCGAATTCTGCGAGAACGGCGCCAAGGCGGTGTCATGGGAGGCCACGGCGAAGCGCGTGCGCCCCGAGTTCTTCGCGAGCAACAAGGTCGCGGATCTCTGGAATCTGAGCGACTACGCGCTGGAAGGCCTGGGCCGGATCACCCATCCGATGGCCTACGATCCGGCCTCGGACACCTATCAGCCCATCGAATGGAACGAAGCGTTCCGCCGCATCGGCGAAGCACTCCGTGCGCTACCCGACCCGAACATGGCCGAGTTCTATACCTCCGGCCGTGCATCCAACGAGGCCGCGTTCCTCTACCAGTTGTTCGTGCGCGAATACGGCACCAACAACTTCCCGGATTGCTCGAACATGTGCCACGAAGCGACGAGCGTCGGCTTGCCGCAGTCGCTGGGCGTGGGCAAGGGCACCGTGACGCTCGACGACTTCGAACACTGCGACGCCATCTTCTGCATCGGCCACAACCCCGGCACGAACCATCCACGCATGCTGGGCACCTTGCGTGAGGCCTCGCTGCGCGGCGTGCCTATCGTGGTACTGAACCCGCTGCCCGAACGCGGCCTCGAACGCTTCACGTCACCGCAGAGCCCTGTGGAAATGCTGACCGGCACCTCGGTACGCATCGCCTCCACGTACTACAAGCTCAAGATCGGCGGCGACGTCGCCGTGCTGAAAGGCATGACGAAGTCGCTGCTGGACGCCGACGCGCGCGCCATCGCCGCAGGCATGCCGGGCGTGATCGACCGCGACTTCATCGCCACGCAGACCACCGGCTTCGAGGCGCTCGCCGACGATGTCGCGCAAACCTCGTGGGAAGCGATCGAGCGGCACTCGGGCCTGACCCGTGCGCAGATCGAAGACGCCGCGGATATCTATGCGAAGGCGAAGAACGTCATCGTCTGCTACGGCATGGGCATCACCCAGCACGCTCACGGCACCGAGAACGTCCAACAGATTGCAAACCTGCTGCTTCTGCGCGGCAACATCGGGCGCCGCGGTGCAGGCATCTGCCCGTTGCGCGGGCACAGCAACGTGCAGGGCGATCGCACGGTAGGCATCACCGAGAAGCCCAACGATGCACTCAACGACGGCATCCGCAAAACCTACGGCTTCGAGCCGCCGATCGCCCATGGGCATGACGCCGTGGCTGCGGTCATCGCGATTCGCGAAGGGCGCTCCAAGGCATTGGTCGCGCTGGGCGGCAATCTCGCGGTCGCCATGCCCGATACCGATGAAACCTTCGAGGCGATGCGCAAGCTGGACCTCGCCGTACATATCGCTACGAAGCTCAACAGGTCGCACCTGATCCTGGCGAAAGCGTCGTTCATCCTGCCCTGCCTCGGCCGTACAGAACTCGACGTGCAGGCCACCGGTCCGCAGGCCGTGACGGTGGAAGATTCGATGTCGATGGTGCATGCCTCGGCGGGCACGCTCACGCCCGCCTCGGAACACCTGCGCTCGGAGCCCTGGATCGTCGCCGGCATCGCGAAGGCCACCTTGCCGAACACGCGCGTGGATTGGGACCGCCTCGTCGGCGACTACAACCTCATCCGCGACGACATCGAAAAGGTCTTCCCGATCTTCTTCAACTTCAACAAGCGCGTCAGCGAACCGGGCGGCTTCCGCCTGCGCGTCGCCGCCAGCGAACGCGACTGGGCCACGCCGGACAAACGCGCCCATTTCCTCCTGGCGAAAGGGCTGGACGAGGATGCGCCGCTCGAAGCGCACGAGTTGATGCTGACGACGATCCGCTCGCACGACCAGTACAACACCACGATCTACGGGCTCAACGACCGCTATCGCGGTGTAAGCGGACGACGCGACGTCGTGTTCATGCACCCGAACGATCTCGCTGCACGCGGCCTCAAGCACGGCGATCGCATCGACGTGTTCGCCACCGGTGCCAACGCCGCCGACGGCAAGGAACGCGCGGTGCGCGGTTTCATCGCCGTGGCTTTCGAGATCGCCGAGGGCTCGGTCGCGATGTATTACCCCGAGGGCAATGCGCTCATTGCGCTGGAAAGCCATGACCGGCGCTCGGGCACCCCAGCGTACAAATCGGTGCCGGTACGCATCACATCGGCCAATGCGATGACTCAAACGCCCACGGCGGCCCATGCCGTCTGAGCGCACCCTGCCCGCCGGCTGCGCCACGCGGCCGGTGTTGCGTTTCGAGCGCGGGCGCTACGTCGAAAGCGAGGACCGGCTCGCTGAAGAAGTACCGGTAGCGATGCACTTCGACGGCGCGCCCTTCGCCGTGATGATGACGACGCCTGCCGACCTCGAAGACTTCGCACGCGGCTTCGCGCTGACCGAAGGTCGGATCGGTACGGTGCTCGACATCGTGGACATCGAGGTTCGCGAGGTGCTGGAAGGCGTCGTGGTCGACATACGCACCGGCAGGCACATTGAGCATCCGCCTTCAAGCGCAGACACCCCGGCGCCGCGCGAATTGCCGGGCCGCAGCGGCTGCGGTATCTGCGGCAGCCGCGAACTGGAAGACGTGGTACGTCATCCGCTGCCCGTTGCAGCGGGACCGACCATCGGCGCGGATGCGATCGAGCGTGCGCTGGAAACGCTCCGCTCGCGCCAGCCGATCAACGCATATACCGGCTCCGTTCACGCTGCAGCCTGGGCCCTGCCCGACGGCAGCATCGTCACCGTGCGCGAAGACGTCGGCAGGCATAACGCACTCGACAAGCTCATCGGTGCGATGCTGCTCGAAGGTACCGATCCACGCGACGGCTTCGCGGTCCTCACCAGCCGCGCCAGCTACGAGATGGTGACCAAGGCCGCCACCGCCGGCATCACCATCGTGGTGGCTATCTCCGCCCCTACGGCGCTCGCGGTGCATCTCGCCGCGGATTGCGGGGTCACGCTGGTGGGCTTCGCGCGCCCGGGGCGCTTCAACGTCTACACACGACCGGAACGTATCGGCTGACGTCAGGCGCGCCGACGGCGCAGGCTGTCCTTCACGTCGACGTCGAAACGCACGGTGGTGGCGACGGTATCGCGACCGGGGATGTCGAAGGTCAGCCCGTCCTTGCTCGGCAGCTTCGCCTGCAGCTCACGCAGAGCGTCGCGCGGTACTTCCATACGCCATTCGTGGGCCGTGCCGGAAAGCGTGCATGCGTCGGCATCGGTGGCATCGATCGCGTAGCGCATCGTGAAGGCCATGCCGAAGCTCGTCGAACCCAGCAGGGCGACGTCTTGGAGCAGCTCCGTCAGTTCGTCCTCGTTGATGCGGACCCTGACCGTGTCGTCTTCCAGTTGCACCCTCATGCGTTCGCCTCGCGCCATTCGTCTGGAGTGTTGCAGTTGAGCAGCCCACGCGTGTCGAGGCCGTCGAGTGGCAGTGTCGTCGCCCCTACGCGCGTCTGCAAGCCGAACACGGAACAGGCCCTGCCCGTCCGCGTCATCGCATCGGCGAGCGCTTCGCGCATCACGGCATCCATCCGCAGCCGCATCGGCAACGGGTGGTCCTGCCAGTGCGTCACCGCTTCGCTGCGTTCCGCCAGCAAGGGAAGCAGCACGTCAGAGCCAAGCCGCGGCATATCCACAGGCACGACGAGCCATTCACCATCGGGTAGGACCAACGCGGCACTGGCGATGCCCCCGACCGGCCCCGTCTGTGGCCAGCGATCCGGAATGCCACCGTCGCGCGCCCCACTGATCGCGACGCGTGTGGCGCCTGCGTCGCGCAAGACCTCCGTCGTACGTTCCAGCAACGTGCGACCGCCGATGCGAAGCAGCGCCTTGTCCTCGCCCATCCGCGACGACAAGCCACCGGCAAGAACGAGTCCAAGGATCATGCGGCATCCACCGGATCGAGCGGCCACGCGTCGGCATGCTCGGCGTGGGCGTCTGAGGCCGACAGCCACGTGTTCGACGTGGCGAACGGCAGAATCCGGAAGGATGCCTGCGCGTCCGCCGCATGCGCTGTCTGGCGCCCATCGGCACCGTGTTCGAGCCGGCCGAGGGCAAAGTGATGCAAGCCGTCGCGGCCGATCAATGGCGCCGCCATACGCACCCTCGTCGGCCGTTCCGGAAACAGCCCCGCCATCGCACGCAGCACGGGCGCCACGAAGAAGCGATAACCCACGGCCACCGCCATGGGATTGCCGGGCAAGGCGAGCACGATCGGGCCACCATCGAAGCGCGTCGCAAGCAGCGGCTTACCGGGGCGGATCGCGACTTTGTGGAAAAGCTCGCGCGCACCGAGCGAGGCGAGCGCTGCAGGCACGAAGTCGAAACGACCTGCCGACACCGCACCCGTCGTCACGATCAGGTCGGCGCGCGCCGCGATCGCCTCACCGACGGCGTGCGCAAAGGCGTCGCCGACATCCGGTACACGTGTGCGTGTCAGCATGTCCGTGCCCCAGTGGGCGAAGCATGCTTCGAGGAAAGGGCCGTTGGAATCGTGGATGCCGCCTGGCGGCAACGGACCCGTCGCGTTGAGTTCGCTGCCCGTGGCGATCACGGCCACGCGTGGACGGCGCACCACGTCGACATGTGCCACGCCGAGTGCCGCGAGCAGCATCGTCGCTGCGGTGTCGATCCGTCGGCCACGCGCCAGCGCAAGCTCGCCCCTTGCGATGTCGCTGCCCGCGCGGCGCACATTCTGGCCTGCGCGTTCTTCCGCCGGAAAGCGGACCTGACCATCGCGCCTTTCACTGCGCTCTACAGGAACCACGGTATCGAAACCCTCGGGCATGCGCGCACCCGTGGCGATCTCGCAGGCATCTGCCTGGGGAAAGGCGTCGGCGGTGTCTCCCGCGGCCTGCATGGCAGCCACGGCAAAGCTGACACCCGCCGGCAACGGTTTGCCGTGGGCACGCACGGCATACCCATCCATGGCCGCGTTGTCGAACGACGGCAGCGCCATCGGGCTGTGCAGATCGGCGGCAAGAAAGCGCCGTGCGGCGTCGGCGAGCGGAAGCGATTCGCTCTCCAGCGGCCGGATGGCATCGAGCAGGAGGGCGAGTGCGTCGGGATAGGCAATCATCTGCGAAGCGTAGCGCGTACCGTGCGCGACGTATTGCGCACGGTACGCTTTCCTTGCACCGGGGCCAGCCCCGATGCGTCACGCGGTCCGACGAGCCGCTTCCTGCTGGGTCGCCGGGCGGTAGGCGTGGAACGCCACCGTGGCAGACGCCCTGCCCTGGCTCAACGACCGCAGCGCCGTGCTGTAGCCGTCCAACTGAGCCAGCGGAACGTCGGCATCGATCTCCGTACGTTCCTGCCGATCGACCAGGTTCACGATCTGGCCGCCACGGCGTTGCAGATCGCCCAGCACGTCACCGACCGCCGAGCCCGGCGCACTGACAGACACGCGCATCACCGGTTCGAGCAGCACGGTGCCGGTCGCCTCCAGCGCGGACTTCACCGCCATCTGCGCGGCGCGGTGGAAGGCCATCTCGTTGGAATCGACCGCATGCGCCTGACCGTCAAGCACCGTCACCGCCGCGCCCACCACCGGGAAGCCGCGAGGCCCTTCCAGCAGCGCGGACGCAACGCCCTTCTCCACCGCGGCCTGGAACGGCTTCGGGATCACGCCGCCGGTGCTGCGATCCTCGTAGCTGTTCGACTCGCCACCGGTCGGAGCGACGGACAGCACCACGCGCGCGAACTGGCCGCTGCCGCCGGTCTGCTTGGCGAGCTTGCCTTCCACGGGACCCGACGCGGAAGCCGGCGTCTCCTGGTAGGCCACGCGCGGCGAGCCGGTACGCACCTGCACGCCCCACTCGCGACGCAGGCGCTCCACCATCACGTCGAGGTGCAGCTCGCCCATGCCCCAGACCAGCGTCTCGCCGGTTTCCGGGTCGGTGCCCACGCGGAAGGACGGGGCCTCCTGCGCAAGACGCGCCAAACCGTTGCCGAGCTTGAGCAGGTCAGCGGAACGTTCCGGCGACAGCCGCCAGGACAGCACCGCAGGTTGCGCCTGGATCGTCTCCAGCCGCACGCGGTGCTGCGGAGCGGACAGCGTTTCGCCTGTGGCGACGTCCTTCCATCCCGCGATCGCCACGATGTCGCCAGCCTCGGCGTGCTCCACCGCCTCGGTGTCCTCCGCACGCACGACCGCGAGGCGACCGATGCGCTGCACACGATCGGTGCCGCTCCGCCACACGCTGTCACCCACGCTCAGTCGTCCCGCGTAGATGCGCAGGAATGCCAGCGGACCATGCGCCTGGTTCACTACCTTGAAGACGAGCGCAGCCAACGGCGCGTCCGCATCGGGCGCCACCGTGACCTCGCTGCCATCGTCGTCTGCATGGCCGATGACGGCCGGACGATCGAGCGGCGACGGGAGGTACGCCACGAAGGCGTCGAGCAACGGCTCGATGCCAACGTTGCGGAACGCGGAGCCCGGCAACACAGGCGACCCCTTGCCCGCGAGCGTGCCGCGCCGAAGCGCCGCGGTTAGCGCCGTCGCATCGATCGGCTGCTCGGTGAGCCAGAGTTCCGCCAGCGGTTCGTCGCTATCCGCGATGGCGGCGATCAGTTCCGCGCGCGCGTCTGCGTGTTCGGCGCGTTCCGCGTCGTTCCACGCACGCACGCTCGGCGTGCCGGCATCGTCGAAATGCCAGGTGCGTTCGGCCACGAGGTCGACCAGACCCGTCATGTGTTCGCCTTCGATGACCGGCCGAGCGACGACCCATGGGTTCGCGCCAAGCGTGTCGCGCATCTGCGCAACGACCGCATCGAAGTCCGCACCGGGGCGATCCATCTTGTTGACGAACGCCATCAGCGGCACGCCATGACGGCGCGCCTGATGCCAGACGGTTTCTGACTGCGGCTGCACGCCGGCCACGCCGGAGAACACGGTGACCGCGCCATCGAGCACGCGCAGCGAACGCTCGACCTCGATCGCGAAGTCGATGTGTCCGGGCGTGTCGATGAGTGTCAGGCGATGCGGCTGGCCGCCGTCAGGCGTCCAATTCGCGCGCACGGCCGCAGCGCCGATCGTGATGCCACGCTCGCGCTCGAGTTCCATGTGGTCGGTGGTCGCCGCGCCGTCGTGCACCTCGCCGGTACGATGGATCGTGCCGGTCTTGTAGAGCAGGCGCTCGGTCAGCGTGGTCTTGCCTGCATCGACGTGCGCGATGATGCCGAGGTTGCGCCAACGGTCGACGGGGATGCGGGTTTCGCGGGTGGTACTCATGGCTAACGGTTTCCTGATGGGATAACGCCAGGGGCTCGATGTATTCGTCGAGCGAGGCACTCCCCAGTCCTGAACCGCCGCCCCTGGCTGAGCAGGACGGTCAGGATCGGGGATCGCGGCAGTTCTTCATGGCACGTTGCTCCAGATCGAATGGCGAAAAACGGGACAAAAAAAAGCACCCTTGCGGGTGCTTGGAGAACCTTGGAGGTCGCACATCGCCTTACGACGACGAACCTCCACTCACGGCGCGCGCGCACCCGCGACGCGCCCAGGGGGCGATCGGTGGGACGTGAATCAATGCGTGCTTGCAGCGGGCCATGACGGCCTCCGTTGATCGAATCACCGCTAGTTGGAGGTGGTCTGGAGGAAATCAAGGGCGGCACCTCAAGGCATCTCCTACGCCACGGCGAGCCCTAAGCGCCTTCCGAGCGACGGGCGGCGCCTGGGAACATCTCACTCCTGACGTACCACCCCCCCCCTCTGACAACCATCAAGGATGAATAATCATGCGTGAACTTACCTCTCCCGAAATCGCCTCAGTTTCCGGCGGCCGCCTCAAAGTACCTGGCGCTTGCTCGAGAGCCACCCTCTTGTCGAACACCGGCGTGGCTGCCCTGGGAGGCGGTATTACGGGACTGATAACGGGCGGACCTTTGGTAGGTCTCGGCGGTGCGATCTTCGGCGGCAGCATGGGCGCTTTGAGCGCTGCCGTGAGCTGCGGCATCGCTTTACGAGAGGCGCGGTGACCTCAGCCCTATCCCGCCTGGGCAAGTGGCTCGCAGAACCTCCGTCATTGTGGGTCTACACCTGGCGGGCGGGCATCCTCTGCTTCGGCACCCTCATGTTCGCGACGCACTGCCTGTGTGCCTGGACCGACGGCGTCGCGCTGACCTGGCGTCGCTTACTCCAGTACTTACTTCTCGCGGAATCCACAGGCGTGCTGGCAGGGCTCGTCATGGGGTGGCCCGTGGTCCGGCGTTGCCGCGAGCGCGAGGATCGCGAGCGCTCGCGGGTTTAAGGCGCTTGCGCGCTGCCATTCAAGGCAGCGCGTAAGCCATCACATAGTCGCCCGATTTCGTGCCCAGCCCACTGTGGCCACCTGCGGCGATCACGACGTATTGCTTGCCGTTGACCGTGTACGACATCGGGTTGGCCTGCCCACCGGCCGGCAGGCGTGCCTTCCATAGCTCCTTGCCCGTGCGCTCGTCGATGGCGCGCAGGTAGTTGTCCGCGGTGGCGCCGATGAAGACGAGACCGCCGCGGGTCGTCATGTTGCCGCCGATGTTGAAGATGCCTGTCGGCAGCGGCGCGTTGACATGTGTGCCGAACGGACCCGTGTCACGCGTGGTACCGATCGGGCGCTCCCACACCAGCTTGTGCGTCACGAGGTCGATGGCGGCCATCGTGCCCCACGGCGGCGGATTGCACGGCACGTCGAGCGGGTTCAACCACGGGTGCACCTTGCCGACGTACGGCGTGCCGTACTGCGGCGCCAGCCCACCGCCCACCTTGGGTTCGTTGCCCGAGCCATCCCACGGCTTCACCAGCCCCTTGGCCTCCGCGGGACCGCGGGGCGCGAGGCTGATGATGAAGGGGATGTAGTTCGCGTTGGCGATCAACAGCTTGTTGTACGGATCGATGGATGCGCCGTGCCAGTCGATCACGCCGTCGAAGGCGGGATACACGATCGTGTCCTTCAACTGCGGCGGGGTGAACTGTCCTTCGTATGCAGCGCGGCGGAATTCGATGCGACACATCAACTGGTCGAACGGCGTGGCGCCCCACATCGACGCTTCGGTCAGATCCTTCGGCGCCAGCGACGGCATGCCGACGGAGAACGGCTGGGTGGGCGAGGTGCGCTCACCGGGGACGGCGTTCTGCGGCACCGGCTTCTCGGTGACCTCGGTCAAAGGCTTGCCGGTACGTCGATCGAGGACGAAGAACTCGCCGCGCTTGGTCGTCTGCACCAGCGCCGGCACCGTACCGCCGTTCGCATCCGGCAGATCGACCAGCGACGGGCCCGTCGGCACGTCCATGTCCCACAGATCGTGATGCGTGTTCTGGTACACCCACTTTGGTGCGCCGGTCTCGATATCCAGCGCAACGGTGGAACTGGACACCTTCTCGTCGAAGGGACGGCGATGTCCGCCGAAGTAATCCGGCGTGGCGTTACCCATCGGAAGGTAAACCATGCCGAGGTCCGGATCGGCGGTGTAGACGCCCCACGCGTTCGGCGTGCCGCGGGTCAATTGGTCGTTCGGACCGGGCGTCCAGTTCTGCGGATCGTGGCCCACGTCCCACGCCCAGACGAGTTTGCCCGAGAGCGGATCGAACGCGCGCACCGCGCCGGAGGGTTCGTTCTCCGCCTGGTTGTCGTAGACCCAGCCACCCAGGATGACGCGGTCCTTCATCACCAGCGGCGGCGACGTCACGAAATGAAAGCCTGCCGGCACGTGGCCGAGGTACTGCGTGAGCGAGATGAAACCGTGCTCGCCAAAGTCCTCGCACGGTTTGCCCGTGTCGGCGTTCAGCGCCATCACCCGGGCATCGAGCACCGGCGCAATGATCCGTCGCGGACAATCGGTCTGCGTGCCCGGCGGCGCCTGGTAATAAGCCACGCCACGGCAGGCGAGATAGACGTCCGCTTCGGTGTTTGCCTTCGGATCGAAGGTCCATTTCTTCTGGCCGGTCGCGGCATCGAAAGCGACGACCCAGCTATGCCCCGTGCAAACATACAGCGTGTCGCCCACCTTGATCGGCGTGTCCTCGAAATTGAACTCGTGGCCCGCGTCCGTGCCGCCTTTGTCTTCGCCAGGACGCATCGTGTCGCCCGTATGTGCCGTCCATGCGACCTTGAGGTTCGTCACGTTGTGCGTGTCGATCTGGTCCAAGGGCGAGAAACGATCGCCGCGCGGTGTGCGGCCATAGAACCACCAATCACCATCGGGGACGGAGGTGTCGTGACCGTCCGCCGCATTGCGCACCACCGCTTCGCCCCGCGTGCCCACCGGCTGCACGAATCCGGCCACGCCGACGCCGACACCCACCACGATTGCGACGATCAGTGCCAAGGCGGCGCCTCGTCGCGGCGACAGCCTGCGCGTGATCCATGGCATCAGCAGGTATATGCCCAGCAGCACAGGCACGAGCAGCCGGGGTTCGAGCTGCCAACCGATGAATCCGACTTCCGCCACGGCCCACAGCACCGTGCCGAGCAGCACGATTGCGTAAAGCCATAACGCGGCTCCGGAACCGCGTGCCAGCAAGATGCCGGTGACACCCACCGCCGTGCCAGCGATCAGGTAGTAGAGGCTGCCGCCGAGGACGGCGAGCCACACACCGCCAAGCGCCAAGGCAAAACCGAGCACAGCGACGACCACGCCACTGATGCTTGGCGCGCGAGGTGATGAGAGGGTGGACGACATGGTTTGCTCCGCTGACGTGATGCGACGGGCGCACCGCGTCCGGGTCGCGAATACCTAAAGATAACCATGGCAGGTATATGTAACGTCTACGCCTTATCGGCAACGCTTGCTTTCATCCATGGAGTTCTTATGCGCTACGTGAAACTCGGCCGCACGGGCCTGGAAATATCGCCGCTGGTCCTGGGTTGCATGACCTACGGCGTACCCGATCGCGGCAACCATCAATGGACGCTGGACGAGGAAACGAGCCGCCCCTTTATCCGCAAGGCGCTGGATCTCGGCATCAACGTGTTCGACACGGCGAATGCGTACTCCGACGGTACGTCGGAAGAAATCGTCGGCCGCGCGTTGAAGGATTTCGCGCGCCGCGACGAAGTCGTCATCGCGACCAAGACGTTCTTCCACTGGCGCAAGGGACCGAACGGCGGCGGCTTATCCCGCAAGGCCATCTTTCACTCGGTGGACGACAGCCTCTCCCGCCTCGGCACCGATTACATCGACCTGCTGCAGATCCACCGCTTCGACGAAACGACGCCTGTCGAGGAAACGATGGAAGCGCTGCATGACGTGGTGAAGATGGGCAAGGTGCGCTATCTCGGCGCGTCGTCGATGTACGCCTGGCAGTTCGCGAAGATGGTCTATACCTCGCGACTGCATGGCTGGACCGAGTTCGTCAGCATGCAGGATCACTACAACCTGCTCCAGCGCGAGGAAGAGCGCGAGATGATCCCGTTCTGCATGGATCAGGGCATCGCCGTGCTGCCCTGGAGCCCGCTGGCACGGGGCCGCCTGACCCGCGATTGGGACGAAAGCAGCGAACGGCAGGCCACCGACGTGTTCGGCAGCACCCTCTACAAGGCCACCGAGGATTCCGACCGTGCGATCGTCGCCGCGGTGAAGAAAGTGGCGGAGGCGCGCGGCGTGCCAAGGGCGCAGGTGGCGTTGTCCTGGGTGGCGCACCGGTCGGGCGTGACCGCACCGATCGTCGGGGCGTCCAAGCCCCACCACCTGGACGACGCGGTCGCCGCGCTCGACCTCGTACTCACGGACGAGGAGACGGCGACGCTCGAAGCCGCCTATGGGCCGCATCCGGTGGCAGGCTTCTCCTGACCGCCCAGGCCAGGGCGGGCTCCGGGGCACCGTCGGCCCTGAATACCCATGCAATCGTCATCCCCCGGGCGTACCCTGGCCGCTGCAAACCGGGACAAGGGCGTGTATCATGGCGCGCCCTTTTATCTCTTTATCCGTAAAGAAGGATATATCACCGCGATGAGCAGCTACCTCTTCACCTCCGAGTCGGTCTCCGAAGGCCACCCGGACAAGATCGCCGACCAGATCTCCGACGCAGTTCTGGACGCCATCCTGGCCCAGGATCCGCGCGCGCGCGTGGCCTGCGAGACGCTGGTGAAGACCGGCGTCGCCATCGTCGCGGGTGAAATCACCACCAGCGCCTGGATCGATCTCGAAGCGCTGACCCGCAAAGTCATCCTCGATATCGGCTACGACTCGTCCGACGTCGGTTTCGACGGCGAGACCTGCGGCGTGCTGAACCTGATCGGCAAGCAGTCGCCCGACATCAACCAGGGCGTGGACCGCAAGAAGCCGGAAGAACAGGGCGCTGGCGACCAGGGCCTGATGTTCGGCTACGCCACGAACGAGACCAGCGAGTACATGCCGGCCGCGATCCACTACGCGCACCGCCTCGTGGAGCAGCAGACCAAGGTCCGCAAGAAGAAGAACTCGCCGCTGCCGTGGCTGCGCCCGGACGCGAAGAGCCAGGTCACCCTGCGCTACGAGAACGGCGAAGCCGTCGCCATCGATGCCGTGGTGCTGTCCACCCAGCACGATCCGGACGTGAAGCAGAAGGATCTCATCGAAGGCGTGCGCGAGCTGATCCTGAAGCCCGTGCTGCCGGCGAAGCTGCTGCACAAGGGCACCAAGTTCCACATCAACCCGACCGGCAAGTTCGTGATCGGTGGCCCGGTGGGCGACTGCGGCCTGACCGGCCGCAAGATCATCGTCGACACCTACGGCGGCTGGGCCCGTCACGGCGGTGGCGCGTTCTCGGGCAAGGATCCGTCGAAGGTCGACCGCTCGGCCGCCTACGCCGCACGCTACGTCGCGAAGAACATCGTGGCTGCCGGCCTGGCCGACCGCTGCGAGATCCAGGTCAGCTACGCCATCGGCGTCGCCGAGCCGACCTCGATCTCCGTGACCACCTTCGGCACCGGCAAGATCGCCGACGACAAGATCGAGAAGCTGATCCGCAAGCACTTCGACCTGCGTCCGTACGGCATCATCAAGATGCTCGACCTGGTGCACCCGATGTACCAGCCGACCGCGTCCAACGGCCACTTCGGCCGCAAGCCCTATGAGATCACCGATAAGAACGGCAACACGTTCACGGCGTTCTCCTGGGAGAAGACCGACAAGGCCGACATCCTGCGCGATGCCGCCGGTCTCGGTGCGACGGCTGCCCGCCGCAAGTAAGCGGACTTCCAGCAAGGTATGGAAACGGGCGCCCAGGCGCCCGTTTTCTTTTGCGAAGCCAGCCATTGGTGGGAGCCGACCCTGTCGGCGATGGGTGCTTGCCGAACCGGCCCGCTGCCACGGGATCGCGGATAGGATCGGCTCCCGTCAGGCAGCGCCCCGCTGGCTGATGGGAAGAATTTAGACGCGGTGCCTGACGAACCCGCGGAGGGTCAGCCCTGGCGAGGTGGCAAATACGAGCGAACGAGGCATGCCCTCGTCCGATGCGATGAAAACGAACTCATCATTGCTCAGCCTGTACGTGGCAGGGAGCAACTTTCCCGCGTCATCGCCCATGCTGTCGATCCAGGTGATCGACTTCGGGTGCGCCGTCGGATCGAGGATAAAACGACCGGCAAGGAGGAGTTCGCCCATGGGCGACCTGACCGCGAAGCGATCTCCATCGATGGTGGTAATCCTGCCGTTGCCGCCGTGGATATCGGTCGGTTCGATGACGCCATTCTCTTCGAAGCGGACCTGCTTCCAGGCTCCCTGAAGCATTTGCAGGTCGTCCATGATCTTCCTTTTCCTTTCGTTCTGACGTTATCCCAAGCAACCATCGCCGACCGGGTCCGCTCCCACCAGGTTGCGGCTACTGGGTGGGAGCCGACCCTGTCGGCGATGCTTTGGAACCAGGTGATGCGCGGAATCAGCCGTTGCGGTTGGAGCCCGAGAGCACGTCCACCCACACGGCGAGGGCCAGGATCACGCCCTTGATGATCATCTGCCAGGAGTTGTCGACGTCCATCAGCTGCATGCCGCTGTCGAGGCTGGCCATGACCAGCGCACCGATGAGCGCGCCGTAGACCGTGCCCGAACCGCCGCGCATCGAAGTGCCGCCGATGAAGCAGGCGGAGATGGCGTCAAGCTCGCCGCCCGTGCCCGCCGACGGCGAACCCGAGCCCGTGCGGGCTACCGTGATGATGCCGGCGAAGGCGCACATGAGGCCCATCAACGCGAACACCACCAGCTTCACGCGGGCCACGTTCACGCCCGACAGGCGGGTCGCCTCCATGTTGCCGCCCACGGCGTAGATGTGTCGGCCGAACACGGTCTGCGTCGAGACGTAGGTGAACACGGCAAGCAGGCCGAGCAGGATCATCACCGGAATGGGAATGCCGTTGGCGTCGTTCAGCATGCGCACGAAGGCGAAGATGAAGGCGCCGATGGCAACGAGACGCGCCACGTCGATCCACATCGCGCCCTGCTGCAGGCCGAGCTTCGAGCGACGCATGCGACGACGGACCGTCAACGCGATCATCGCCAGGAAGATCACCGCACCGATCCAGCGCGACAGCATCGGCGGCACGAAACCCTGACCCAGCGCGATGAGATCGTCAGGCGCGGGGGCAATGGTGGAGCTGCCCGTGATGTAGAGCACGATGCCGCGGAAGGCGAGCATGCCGCCCAGGCCCACGATGAACGACGGCACACGCATCTTCGTCACGACAAAGCCGTTGAAGGCGCCGATCACGAGACCCAGTGCCAGCACGGCAAAGATGGACGGCCACGTGCCCCAACCCATGTTGACGGTGAGGATCGCTACCACGCCGCCAAGCAGGCCGAGCTGTGAACCGATCGAGAGGTCGATCTCACCGGCAATGATGATGAACACCATGCCGCAGGCGAGCATGCCGGTGATCGCCATCTGCCGGAACAGGTTGGACAGGTTGTTCGGCGTGATGAAGGTCTGGTCGGTCTTTACATGGAAGAACACCCATATGACCGCCACCGCGATGAGCAGCGCGAGGATCTTGTAGCGAACGAACAGTTGCTGGACTTTCTGGGCCTGCATGAAGGAGCTTCCCTGGTGACGCGATGAATGGGTGGAGGAATCAGGCCGCGTGTGCGGGGCCTTCGGCGGCGTGCGAGATCGCCGCAGCGAGCACCTGCTCCTGCGTGAGGCCGACGTTCTGGAAATCGCCGCGGAGCTTGCCCTCGCCCACGACGAGGACGCGATCGCTGACGCCGAGCACTTCCGGCATCTCGGACGAGACCATGATGATGGCGACGCCCTTCGCTGCCAGCTCGAACATCAGCTTGTAGATGTCGTACTTGGAACCGACGTCGACACCGCGGGTCGGCTCGTCGAGGATCAGCACCTTCGGATTGGGCAGCAGCATCTTGGTCAGCACGGCCTTCTGCTGGTTGCCGCCGGACAGGCCGACGATGGCCAGTTCGGGACTTGCCGTCTTCACCCGCAGCCGTTTGATCTCGGCGTCCACCGTCTGCAGTTCCGCCTGACGGTCGATCTGGCCGGCACGTGCGTAATGCGAGAGCGTCGCCAGGGTGATGTTGTCGCCCACGCCCAGCATCGGCACGATGCCCTGGCGCTTGCGATCTTCCGGCACCAGCGACAGGCCCGCCTTGATCGCCTGCTCGGGCGAACGCACCTTGATCGGCTGGCCGTCGAGGACGAGCTCGGCCTCGTAGCGGCCCGGATAGGCGCCGAATACGGCCGAGACCAGCTCGGTGCGACCCGCGCCGACGAGACCGGCCACGCCCAGGATTTCGCCGCGGCGCACCTGGAAGGAAATGTCGTCGACGCGCTTGCGGTTCGGGTTAGCCACGTCCCAGCAGGTGACGTGCCGTGCCTCGAAGATGACCTCGCCGATGTCGTGCTCGACTTTCGGGAAGAGGTTCTCGATCTCGCGCCCGACCATCGCGGTGATGATGGAATGGGTGGTCATCTCGCTCATCGGCTTGGTGACGATGTGCTTGCCGTCGCGAATCACGGTGACGGTGTCGCAGACGCGAGCCACTTCGTCGAGCTTGTGCGAGATGTAGACGCAGGCCACGCCGTCGCGCTTCAGATCCTCGATGATCGACAGCAGCGTGTCGGTCTCCGAGGAGGTCAGCGACGATGAGGGCTCGTCGAGGATCAGCAGGCGCGCGTTCTTCGCCAGCGCCTTCGCGATCTCGAAAAGCTGCTGGTAGCCGCCGCCGTAGTTCATCACCGGCGCAGCCACGTTCACGTCCTTCAGCTTCAGCCGTGCGAGCAGCGCCTCGGCCTTGGCATACATGGCGTCGTAATCCATCACGCCGCCGAATTTCCGGATCTCGTTGCCGAGGAAGATGTTCTCGGCCACGGAAAGCTGCGGCACCAGCATCAGTTCCTGATGAATGATGACGATGCCGGCATCCTCGCTGTCGCGCACCGAGTGCGCCCTTAGCGGCTTGCCGTCGAACAGGATCTCGCCTTCCCAGGTGCCGTACGGATAGACGCCCGAAAGGACCTTCATCAAGGTGGACTTGCCGGCACCGTTCTCGCCGCACAAGCCAACGCATTCGCCTGGCCGTACGGCCAGGTTGATGCCATTGAGTGCGCGCACGCCAGAAAACTCCTTGACGATGTCACGCATCTCGAACAGGTATTCGCTCACCTGGTAATTCCTTCGTCGTGGCGGCGCCCGGACGGGCGCCGCCTGATCTTACGGCTTACTGGCCGACCTGTGCCTGGGTATAGAACCCGTCCTGCACCACGATGTCGACATTCTTCTTGGTCAACAGGGTCGGGGTGAGCAGGATGGTATCGACATCCTTCTTGCCGTTGTTCATCTTCGAGGTGAACTTGGCCGGGGTGCCCTTGGCCAGATCCACGGCAAGATTCGCCGCATCGGTGGCGATCTGCTTGATCGGCTTGTACACCGTCATGGTCTGCGTGCCGGCCTTGATGCGCTTGATCGCGGCGAGGTCGGCGTCCTGACCGGACACGGCCACCTTGCCGGCCAGCTTCTGGCCGTTCAACGCAGCGATGGCGCCACCCGCGGTGCCGTCATTGGAAGCGACGATACCCTGGATGTTGTTCTTGTTGGCCGTGAGCGCGTTCTCGATGATCGACTGCGCGTTGGAAGCCAGCCACTCGTTGGTCCACTGCTGGCCCACGATCTTGACGGCACCGCTCTTGACCAGCGGGTCCAGCACCTTCATCTGGCCTTCCCGCAGGATCTTGGCGTTATTGTCGGTCGGCGCGCCGCCGAGCAGGAAGTAATTGCCCTTGCCGCCCGTGGCGTCCACCACGCCCTGCGCCTGCATCTGGCCGACCTTGTCGTTGTCGAACGAGATGTACGCATCGACGTCGGCATTGAGGATCAGGCGATCGTAGGAAATGACCTTGATGCCGGCCTTCTGCGCCTCGGCCACCACGGTGGTGAGCGTCTTGGCGTTGAACGGCACGATCACGATCACGTCGACCTTGCGGGAGATCAGGTTCTCGATCTGCTGGATCTGCTTCTGCTCGTTGGCATCGGCCGACTGCACCGACACGGTGGCACCCTTGGCCTCGGCGGCCGCCTTGAAGTAATCGCGGTCGCGGGTCCAGCGCTCGACGCGAAGGTCGTCGATGGAGAAGCCGATCACCGGCTTTTCCTTGCTCGCGTGTGCCTGCGGGGTCGCAAAGACACCGGCCGCGACCATCGATACGGCCAGCAAAGTGTGTAGAGCCTTCTGCTTCATCGTCTTCTCCATGCGTCTAGGGTTCGCCCCTTACGAGGGGCGGAAATCGTCGCCGCGAGCGGCGTCGGAATACAAGGGTTTCAAGCGGTCGTACGAAAGGCGGAACAAAGGGTGGCGCGTTTGCAGAAAATAAGCATGACGCGCTGCATCGGGCTCGCGCGCCGCGGTGATCGCCGGCATGGGGCAGACCTCTTCCAACGAGGCGCCCGGATCGCTGGCGAGACGCGCCAGACGAGCCGCGCCGAGTGCCGGCCCGACCTCGCTGCCGCTGCGAAGCACCAGCCGCTTGCCGAGAATGTCGGCAAGCATCTGCGTCCAGTAGGCACTGCGCGAACCGCCGCCGATGACGGTGATTTCTTCCGCGACGAGCCCCGTGGATTCCACCGCCAGCAGGCCGTCGAGCAAGCCCAGCCCCACACCTTCGAGCGTGGCGTTGGCGAGATCCGCCCGGTCGGTATCTGGACCGAGATGCGTGAAGGAACCGCGAACGCGCGGGTCGTTATGTGGCGTCCGCTCGCCGGTGAGGTACGGCAGGAACATCGGCCCATCCTTCAACAGCCCGCGGTCTTCGGCTTCCGCCAGCAGTGCCGGCACGTCGCGCTGGCCGGTCAGGCGGGCGGTGAAGTCGAGGCAGCTCGCTGCGTTGAGCATCACGGACATCAGGTGCCAGGTATCGGGCAAGGCGTGGCAGAAGCTGTGCACTGCCTGCTCGGGACTGGAACGAAAACCGTCGGACACGGCGAAGTACACGCCCGAGGTGCCCAGCGAGAGCATCGCCTGGCCACCGCGAACGATGCCCACGCCTACCGCGCCGGCCGCGTTGTCGCCGCCGCCTGCCGCGACCGGCACCGTATCCATGCCCCAGCGCTCCGCCAGTTCGCGACGCAGGCGCCCTGCCTGCTGCGTGCCTTCGAGCACCTGTGGCATGTGTGAGCGATCGAGCCCGGTGGCCGCAAGCATCGCGTCGCTCCAGCGGCGCTGCTCCACGTCCAACCACAGGGTGCCGGCAGCATCCGAGGCGTCGGTCATGTATTCGCCGGTAAGCCGCAGGCGCAGATAGTCCTTCGGCAGGAGCACCTTCGCCACGCGATCGAACACGTCGCGCTCGTGACGTCGTACCCAGGCCAGCTTGGGTGCGGTGAAGCCGGGCATCGCGAGATTGCCTGTGATGGCGCGGAAGCCGGGCACGCGTTCAAGCTCGGCGCATTCGACGTCCGAGCGGCCGTCGTTCCAGAGAATGGCGGGGCGCAGGACGCGATCGGAGGCGTCGAGCAGCGTCGCGCCATGCATCTGTCCGGAGAGCCCGATGCCCGCCACGCGGCGGGCGTCGGTGCCGGCGAGCACCTCCGCAACGGCGGCCTCGGTGGCGGACCACCAGGCTTCCGGGTCCTGCTCGGACCAGCGCGGATGGGGATGCAAAATGGCCAGGGGTTGCGTGGCACTCGCGCACACGCTCCCCGCCTCGTCCATCAGGATGGCCTTGACCGAGGACGTACCCAGGTCGATGCCGAGCCAGGTACGTCCCCGTGCTTCCATGTCAGGTCTCATATCATCCATAGATATAGCGATTGACGATGTTCTCGAGCAGTTCCTGACCGCCCGACACGTGCTTCGGGTGGAGGTCGCGCGAGAGCGCTTCATCGGCGAGCGAGGCGAGCGTGTAACCGCCGCTCAGGATCTTGCTGCCGAAGTCGGCGTCCCATCCGGCGTAACGCTTGGCCTTGAAGTCGGCGAGCGCATCGCGCTCGATCATCTTCGCCGCGCGCTCCAGGCTGAGTGCCAGGGCGTCGATCGCGCCGATGTGACCGTGGAAGAGGTCTTCCGGCGCGCTGCTCTGGCGGCGCACCTTGGTGTCGAAGTTGAAACCGCCCGTGGTGAAACCACCGGCCTTCACGATCTCGTAGACCACCAGGGTCAGCTCTTCCACGCTGTTCGGGAACTGGTCGGTGTCCCAGCCGTTCTGCGGATCGCCGCGGTTGGCGTCGATCGAACCGAACAGGCCGAGCGCGATCGAGGTGGCAACCTCGTGGTGGAACGAGTGGCCCGCCAGCGTGGCGTGGTTCGCCTCGAGGTTGGTCTTCACCTCGTTCTCGAGCCCAAAGTCCTTGAGGAAACCGTAGACCGTGGCCGTGTCGTAGTCGTACTGGTGCTTGGTCGGCTCCTGCGGCTTCGGCTCGATGAGGATCGTGCCCTTGAAGCCGATCTTGTGCTTGTGCTCGACCACCATCTGGAAGAAACGACCGAGCTGGGCGCGCTCACGTTTCAGGTCGGTATTGAGCAGCGTGTCGTAGCCCTCGCGGCCACCCCACAGCACGTAGTTGGCCCCGCCGAGGCGATGCGTGGCTTCCATCGCATGACGTACCTGGGTCGCCGCATAGGCGAAGACCTCCGGCTGCGGATTGGTCGCGGCACCCGCGGCATAACGCGGGTTGCTGAACACGTTGGCCGTGCCCCAGAGAAGCTTCACCCCGGTCTCGGCCTGCTTCTTCTCGAGCACGTCGACCATCGCGGCGAAGTTGTTCTTGTACTCGGCAATGCTGTTGCCTTCCGGCGCCACGTCGGTGTCGTGGAAGGTGTAATAAGGCGTGCCGAGGCGGGAGAAGAAATCGAATGCCGCATCGGCTTTCTCGCGCGCCTTGGCCATCGGCTCGCCGGCCTGCTGCCAGGGACGCTCGAACGTACCGGCACCGAACACGTCGGAGCCCGGCCAGACGAAGGTGTGCCAGTAGCAGGTCGCGAGGCGCAGGTGCTCGGCCATGCTCTTGCCCAGCACCAGCTTGGTCGGATCGTAGTGGCGGAAGGCCAGAGGATTCTCGCTGCCGGTACCTTCGTAGCGGATGGCGGGGATGCTGGAAAAGTACGACATAACAATTCCTTGACAAACGTGGGGACGAATCCCGACGATGCTGACGAGGGGGGCACCCGACATGCAATTGCGATATCCCTCGGCGCCCGCGTCTTTTTCGATGCCGCGCCGCGTCATGGTCAGGCGCGGTGAAGCCTGTTAGCTTTTCGCGGGGTGGTATACACCATAGCGCGCGTCGACCGTTGTCCCGGAAACCCATGGCTCCCCATCGCATCGCCCTGCTGTTCAATGCCAACAAGGTGTACGACCGTCAGGTCATCGCCGGCATCGGTCACTATCTCAACAGCACGCGCGTGGAATGGGACCTCTTCATGGAAGAGGATTTTCGTAGCCGCATGCGCGACATCCACCAGTTTCGCGGTGACGGCGTCATCGCCGACTTCGACGACCCGGAAGCACCGGAAGCCCTGCGCGACCTGCATATTCCGGTCGTGGCGGTGGGCGGCTCGTACCACGATCCGGCCGCCTACCCGGCCGGCGTGCCGTACATCGCCACCGACAATCCACGTCTGGTACGGCTCGCCTACGATCATCTGATCGAGCAGGGCCTATCCCGTTTCGCCTTCTACGGCATCCCGCCCCACCCCGGCAGCCGCTGGGCGCAGGAACGCGAACACGCGTTCCGGGCCATCGTGGACGATGAGTCGGTCGAAGGCCTCGTCTACGAGGGCTCGCCGACCAGCGCGGGCGGCTGGGGCGCCGCCGTCGAGGAACTGGTGACCTGGCTGGCCGAGCTGCCGAAGCCCATTGGCATCATCGCCGTCACCGACGCCCGCGCGCGGCAGTTGCTGCAGGCGTGCGTGATGGGCGGCTTCGCCGTACCCGAGCAGATCGCGATCGTGGGCATCGACAACGACCCGATGGCGCAACTGCTGACGCGCATCCCGCTGACCTCGGTGATCCAGGGCGCCGAAGAAATGGGCCGTACCGCAGCGCATCTGCTGCACCAGATGCTGCGCGGTATCGATTGCTCGTCTACGCGCGTGCTGGTGCCACCGGTCGGCATCAACGTGCAGGTCTCCAGCCGTTATCAACCCATGCGCAGCCCGCACGTGATGCGTGCGAGCCACTACATCCGCCAGTACGGCTGCCTCGGCATCAAGACCGAGCAGGTCGCCGACTACGTCGGCGTGTCGCGCACTGTGCTCGAAGAACACTTCAAACGTGAGCTGAAGCAGACCGTGCATCAGGTGATCCTGAAGCACAAACTCGACACCGCGTGCGATCTCATCGCCAACACCGATACGCCGCTGGCGGACGTCGCGCTTCGTTGCGGCTTCACTTCGCTGCAATACATGTATGCGGTATTCCGGCGTGAGTACGACTGCACGCCGCGCCAGTACCTCGACCTCCACCGCAAGACGGCCGCGACCTGATCGCCATCCGTTCGGAACGTTTCATGCCCGTATCCAACGCCACCGCCTGGGGCCAACACCCCGACGGCCGCCCGCTTCACCGCTGGACCCTGCGCAACGCCCGCGACACCCAGATCGACGTCAGCGACCTGGGTGGCACACTGCTTTCCTGGCAGACGCCCGATCGCCATGGGAGGAGGGGCGAAGTGCTGCTCGGCCATGCCGACGCGTCGCAGTACATCGACTCGAACGCCTATATGGGCGCCATCGTCGGACGCTGGGCGAACCGCATCCGAGGCGGACGTTTCCGCCTCGATGGCATCGACTACAAAGTGGACCGCAACGACGGCGGCAATCACCTCCACGGCGGCCATGACGGATTTCACCTCCACCGCTGGGACGTGGAGCCGGAGGGCGACGACCTCGTGCTGCGTCTCGTGTCGCCGGAAGGCGACGGCGGCTTCCCTGGCGAGGTCGATGTGGAGCTGCGCATGCGGCTGGAGGACGACGGCACGCTCGACCTGCGCTATGAGGCACGCACCAACGCGCCCACGCCGCTCAGTCTCACCGCGCACCCGTATTTCAATCTCAACGATCGCCGCCCGGATATCCGCGACCACCTGATCCACATCGACGCCGACGAATTTCTCGCGATCGATGCGGGGGCGATACCGACCGGCCGCGAGCCGGTGGCGGGCAGCGCGTTCGACTTCCGCGAACCCGCACCGATCGGAGCGCGCCTGCACTGGCCCGACCCTCAGTTGCGACTCGTGGGCGGCTTCGATCACTGCTACGTGCCGCGCCGGACGGCGGACGGTGCGCTTCGCGTGGTGGCTGTGGTGACCGAGCCTTCCAGCGGCCGCCGCCTCACCGTGGAGACCGACCGCCCCGGCCTTCAGTTCTACAGCGGCCAGAAGCTGACCGGTCAACCCGGGCGGCACGGGGAAAGCTATGGTCCGTTCGCGGGTTTCGCCCTGGAAACCCAGGCGTTTCCGGACCAGGTGAACGGGCCGGATGCCGAGGCCGCGATTCTGCGTCCCGGCACGATATGGCGGCAGCACACGCGCTACCGGGTGGACACTCTCTGAGTACTGTGTGGGAGATCCTATGTTGAGGCGCAAGCGGCAGCGAAGCGTTCGGGGTCGAAGGGCTGACCTTTAGTGAGGATGGCGTGGGCGAGTCGGATGATCTTCCGAGCCAGGATCACGAAGACGGCGGTGGCACTGAGTCCGCGCGCGCGGTAGCGCGCGTAGAGTGCTTGGCCGACCGTATGCCGAGCGAAGGTGGCCGCCGCCATGTAAGTCAGTCGTCGAAATTCCGCCTCGCCCCGCTTGGAGAGCTTACGCGTGCCGCGGTAGCTGCCGGACTCCCGGGGCCGAGGGTCCAAGCCGATATAGGCAATCAGCGCCTCGGCGCCAATGCCTGGCAGGCGCCAGAAAAGGCTCAGCAAGGCCGCACTGCTAAGCGCCCCCACGCCGGGAATGGTGCGCAGCAGTTCGCGTTGTTGTTGGCGCGCCCGATCGGCGGCGACCTGCTCATCGATGAGTCGGTCGATCTGGGCCAGGGCGGCTTTGTACTGCGCCAACAAGGCATCGATAGCGGGCAGCGGCGCGTCCTGGAAACCTAACCGCAGGCTGCCTTGCTGCCTCACCAGCAAGGCCCGTCGCCGCAGCAGCCATTCCAGGCTGGCCGCATGCTCTTCCGGCGCGGTATAGCGTCGTAAATGGTCCTGCTCGCGCTCCAGATAACGGGCAATGACTTGGGCGTCGACCCGATCGGTCTTGGCCCGTCGCCGCAGGCTCTCCGCGTAATGGCGCACGTCCCGCGGATTGAGCAGGTAAATGGCCACCCCCTTGGCCACCGCACGCTGCAACAACGTCTGATGGCAGGCGCCGCTGGCTTCCACGGCCAGCACGCTGCGCGGCGGCAACTCATCCAGCCACGCATCAATGGCCGGCGGGTCGTTGCCGATCCGCCGCGTCTGACCCGGCACTTGGTGGCAAGCCACCGTCAGAGCCGCCTTGTCGATATCGATCCCGAAATGACGTACTGGCTTCATGGTCCCACTCCTCGTAGTCTCAAGGACGGCTGGGGTGAAGCCCATCGACGCGTTAGCTTGTTCATCGGCGATCGGATCGCCAGATCCTTCATCGACGCTCACGATGGGTCGGGATGTCTCTCACTGTCGGTCTCGTTGGTCGAGCCGATACCACTAGCGTCCCTCACCCCAGCCCCTTATCCCTCGCCTTGCCGGCGAGAGAAAGGGGCGGACACAACATACAAGCCGCTATGGCGGCGAGGTTCGAGGGACCACACTGTCCGGCATCGCCGCTCCGGCGGCTTCTCGCCGCTATAGCGGCTCCCACAGTCGGGCCGCCGGTCCCGCCGTTGGTTTCGGGTGCTCGGGTACAATGGCGGCATGTCGCTCATCCAACTCCTCAACGTCGACTACAGCGTCGGCGGCCCGCTCCTGCTCGAACAGGTCGATCTCTCCCTCGATGCCGGCGAGCGCGTCTGCGTCGTCGGCCGCAACGGCGCGGGCAAGTCCACGCTGTTGAAGCTCGTTGCCGGTGAACTGCATCCGGACGATGGCGAAATTCGCCTTCAGGGCGGCACGCGCATCGCGCGGCTGACCCAGGAGGTGCCGCAGGACACGAAGGGCAGCGTGTTCGACGTGGTGGCCGACGGCCTCGGCGAACTCGGCCATCTGCTCGCCCGCTACCACCACCTGCTCGACGCAGGCGACATGGACGGCCTGGGCGACGTGCAGGCGCAGATCGAGGCGCAGAATGCCTGGGATCTCGACTCGCGCGTGCAGCAGGTCATCGAACGCCTGGAATTGCCCGCACATACCGATTTCAGTGAACTCTCCGGTGGTATGAAGCGTCGCGTGCTGCTTGGTCAGGCACTGGTGCGCGACCCGAACCTGCTGCTGCTCGACGAGCCCACCAACCACCTCGACATCGAGGCAATCGCGTGGCTCGAAGGGTTCCTGAAGAGCTTCACCGGCAGCATCGTCTTCATCACCCATGACCGCAGCTTCCTGCGCGCGCTCGCCACGCGCATCGTGGAAATCGACCGCGGGCAGGTCACGAGCTGGCCGGGCGATTACGACAACTATCTGCGCCGCCGCGAGGAGCGCCTGCACGCCGAAGCACAGGCCAACGCGCACTTCGACCGCAAGCTTGCCCAGGAAGAAGTCTGGATTCGCCAGGGCATCAAGGCGCGGCGCACGCGCAACGAAGGTCGCGTACGCGCATTGAAGGCGATGCGCCGCGAGCGGCAGGAACGCCGCGAGCAGTCCGGCAATGCACGCATCACGCTCGCCACGGCGCAGGCATCGGGCCGCAAGGTGATCGAGGCGAAGCACGTGACCCAGGCCTACGGCGGACGCACGCTGCTGCGCGACGTCTCCACCACCATCATGCGCGGCGACCGCGTCGGCATCATGGGCCCGAACGGCGCCGGCAAGTCCACGCTGTTGAAGATCCTGCTCGCGGAACTCAAGCCGCAGGAAGGCGAGGTCACGCTCGGTACCGGCCTCGAGATCGCCTACTTCGACCAGCATCGCTCCGTGCTCGACGACCGCATGAATGCGCTCGACAACGTGGCCGAGGGCCGCGAGTACATCGAACTCAACGGCCAGCGGAAGCACATCATCGGCTACCTGCAGGACTTCCTGTTCTCACCCGAGCGGGCGCGCGCACCGATCACCCGTCTCTCCGGCGGCGAACGCAATCGTCTGCTGCTGGCGAAGCTGTTTGCGCAGCCGTCGAATCTTCTGGTCATGGACGAACCGACCAACGATCTCGACGTGGAGACGCTGGAACTGCTGGAAGAACTGCTCAACGAGTACACGGGCACGCTGCTGCTCGTCTCGCACGATCGCGACTTCATCGACAACGTCGTCACCAGCACGCTGGTACTCGAAGGCGACGGCAACGTGGGCGAATACGTGGGTGGCTACAGTGACTGGCTGCGGCAGAAGCCTGCTGCGGCACTAGCGAAACCGGCCGCTGCCAAAACGGTGGCCGCTCCGGTAGCGGCAGCACCTGCCGCGCCGAAGAGGAAGCTGTCGTTCAAGGAGCAGCGCGAACTTGAATTGCTTCCGGCGAAACTGGAACAGTTGGAAGCCGAGATCGCCAAGCGCACCGAAGCGATGAACGATCCCAAGTATTTCCAGCAGGATGCGGCGGCCATCACGCGCGCGAACGAAGAGCTGGCGAAACTGCAGGCGGAATTGGAAACGGCGTTCGCGCGGTGGGAAGAGCTGGAAGGTTGAGGGCAGGCGCACGCTGAGGACCCCTGCCTCGCCGGCATGCCGGCTCCTACAACGGCATCGCGCACCCTGTGGGAGCCGCTATAGCGGCGAGACAATCCAACCGCCGTCTGCACACCCAACGTTCGCGCGGCGGGAAGAACTGGAAGGTTGAGGGTACCGCCACACTGAGGCGCCCCCATCGCCAGCAGGCTGGCTCCCACCGCAGCACACCCTGGCTCATTAGCTGCCCCCATCGCCAGCAGGCTGGCTCCCACCACAGCACATCCTGGCTCACTAGCTGCCCCCATCGCCAGCAGGCTGGCTCCCACCACAGCACGCCCTGGCTCACTAGCTGCCCCCATCGCCAGCAGGCTGGCTCCCACCGCAGCAGACCATGGCTCACTAGCTGCCCGTCGCCAGCAGGCTGGCTCCCACCACAGCACACCCTGGCTCACTAGCTGCCCCCATAGCCAGCAGGCTGGCTCCCACCACAGCACACCCTGGCTCACTAGCTGCCCCTATCGCCAGCAGGCTGGCTCCCACCGCAGCAGACCATGGCTCACTAGCTGCCCGTCGCCAGCAGGCTGGCTCCACCACAGCACGCCCTGACTCACCAGCAGGCTGGCCTGGCCTCGGTACTGGCGGTGGGAGCCAGCCTGCTGGCGATGGGGATAACAGCAACCCAACAGCCGGTTCGAACGGCGATGGCGGCGAGAAAAGCCGTCCGCAGTCTGCAAAGCCTGCACACGTCGTTTTGGTAACCGCGCACCGCGGCAACCTGCCTCGCCGGCATGCCGGCTCCTACGACGGCATCGCACCCCTGCTTGTGGGAGCCGCCATGGCGGCGAGACAATCCAACCGCAGTCTGCACATCCTGCGACACGCCGCTTCGATCACCGCGCGCTGAGACAATCAACCCGTGTTCTGCAAACCCTGCGACACGCCGTTGACGCATGCGACCAGCGCGTTGAGCAACGCGTCGTCTCTGCCGTCCGTCGCGCGCCAGCGACGCAGCAGGTCGACTTGCAGCAGGCTCATCGGGTCCACATACGGATTGCGCAGCCGAATCGACGTTGCGAGGCGCGGGTCGCCTGCCAGCAGCTCACTCGCACCCTTCAGCTTCAAGACCCAGCGCACGGTACGCTCGAATTCGTCGCGCACCATGGGGAAGAAACGGTCGTGCAACGGGCCGGCCAGGGTCGAGAACGCCTCGGCGATGTCGATGTCGGCCTTGGCGAGCACCATTTCCACGTCGTCCAGCATCGTGGAGAAGAACGGCCACTCGCGTGCCATGCGGACCAGCGCCTCTTCGCCGCAGTCCTTCGCCACCGCGTCCAGGCCCGTACCGAGCCCGTACCAACCCGTGAGCACCGCGCGGCACTGCGTCCAGGAGAACACCCAGGGAATGGCGCGAAGATCTTCCACACCCTTCATGCTGCGCCGACGTGCCGGGCGCGAGCCGAGCGTCATCCGCTCGATCACGTCGATGGGCGTGGCGCCGCGGAAGTAATCGACGAAGCCCTCGGTTTCGACAAACGCGCGATACGCCTTGCGGCTCGCATCCGAGAGCGCGGCCATTGTTTCCTTCCAGGTCGCTTCGCGCACCTCGGCTTCGCGCGGGCGCAACGACGCGCGCATGACGGCACCGAGCGTCTGTTCGAGATTGCGCAGCGCCAACGCACGGATGCCGTACTTGCGGTGGATCACCTCGCCCTGCTCCGTCACGCGCAGCACGCCACCGACCGAACCGCGCGGCGACGCCATCAGCGCAGGCGTGATGCGTGACCCGCCGCGGCTGGCCGAGCCGCCGCGACCATGGAAGAACGCAATGCGGATACCCGCCTTCGCAGCCACTTCGAGCAGTTCCACCTGCGCCCGTTGCAGGCTCCACTTCGAGGCGACGGTGCCGCCGTCCTTGCCGCTGTCGGAGTAACCGAGCATCACCCACTGGCGATCCCCGCGTGCCTTGAGATGCGCGCGATACACCGGATCGTCGAGCAACGCTTGCAGGGTCTCGGCGCCGCCAGCCAGATCGTCGATGGTCTCGAACAGCGGCGCTACGTCGAGCGGCACCCGGCCTTCGTGTAGCAGGCCACCGCGCCGCGCGAGCGCCAGCACGGCCAGCACGTCCGCCGCGGTCTCGGCCATGCTGATGATGTACAGGCCGGTAGCCTCGTGGCCGTAGCGCGTGCGCGCGTCCGCCAGCGTAGCGAACACGTCGCGCAGCATGCCGGCCGCCTCGTGGTCGTCTCCGGCGACGAAGCTTCGTTCGCCCGCGGCATACGGGCGCAAGGTCTGGACACGCGCGGCAGTATCGCGCTGCGCCCAGTCGACATCGCCAAGCAATGCGGCCAGCGCTTCGTCGTGCACACGCGCGTCCTGACGCACATCCAACCGCGCAAGATGAAAGCCGAAGGTGCGCGCACGCCAGAGCACCCGGCCCACGGCATACGCACCGGCATGGCGGCCACCGTGTTCTAGCAAGCTGGTTTCGACGAGGGCGATATCGTCGATGAATTCACTCGCTGTGGCATACGCCTCCGCCTGCTCGTGCAAGGTGGCTTCCAACCGCGCGGCGACAAGGGTGAGAAAGCAGCGATAGGGCATGTCCGCATGCCGCGGTCGGATGCGCGCCGCAGCGTCGGGCAGGCGTTCGCGATACGCATCGATACGCTCGCGCAGGCGCGTGTCCAATTGCACGCGATCCTCCGTCTGGCTCAGCAGGCGACCAAGCGCGTCCACGTCTTCGATATAGCGTTCCAGCACGAGCGACCGCTGCGCCGAGAGCGTCGCGGCGATGGTGTCGGCGTTGACGTTGGGATTGCCGTCCATGTCGCCGCCCACCCATGTCGCGAAGCGCAGCACGCGGGGAATCGCGACGTCGTCGCCATAGGCCGCCGAAATGGCTTGCTGCAGAGACTCGTAGAGCGCCGGCAACACGCGATAGATCGGACGGGCGAGGTAGAAACCCACGTGATCGAACTCGTCCTGCACGCTCGGGCGCACCGGCGAAGCTTCGGCGGTCTGCCATCCGGCGGAGAGCGCCATGAGAATGCGTGCGTCGTCGTCGCGACGTTCCTGCGGCGTGCGCGACGGGTCGAACTCGTCCACCAGCGCGCGCACGATCTCCTGTTCCTTTTCCAGTAGCGAGCGACGCACGGCCTCGGTGGGATGCGCAGTGAACACAGGCTCCACGTCCAGGCGACCGAGCAGGTGAATCAATTCCTCCCGGCTCACGCCATCGTCTTTCAACAGGGCGAGCACGGCCGCCAGCGATTCCGGCTGGGACGCACCGCCCTCGCGCTGGTAATCGCGGCGGCGGCGGATGCGGTGGACGCGCTCGGCGGTGTTGACCGCCTGGAAGTACGCGGCGAAGGCACGGGCCAGCCCCTCGGCGTCGGCGGCGTCCAGGCCGGTCAGGGATTCGGCCAGGGCATCCACCGCCGCGCCACTGCGGCGGCGGTGGATGGCGGCCGTCCGCACGTGCTCCACCCGATCAAAGAAGCCTTGCCCGCCCTGCTCCGCCAGCATCTGGCCCACCAGCGCGCCAAGGCGGCGCACGTCTTCCCGCAGGGGATCGTCATGAGGGAGGAATTCGGGATCGCGGGCAGCTTCCATCGGGCTCTCGGTCTGGGTCGAAAGACCCCAGGGTACCCAAAAAAGTGTGTTCATCCCTGCATCCGGATTCCGCGATACAATACCCGGACCGTTTTGCCCGCCGAGGGGCGCTGCGACCGTGGGGCATCCGTCCAATAGGCCAGGCTCGGCGCGGCGTCCCACCGAACGGCGCCCCCGTGCTTACTCCGGAGCTACGCCAGATGAACGCCGTCACCAAAGACACCGCTTTCCAGGATTACAAGGTCCGCGATATCTCGCAGGCCGACCTCGGCCGCCGCCGCATCCGCATGGCGGAAGAGGAAATGCCGGGCCTGATGCAGATCCGCGCCCGCTACGCCAAGGAAAAGCCGCTCCAGGGCGTGCGCCTTTCCGGCTCGCTGCACGTCACCAAGGAAACCGCCGTGCTCGCCGAGACGCTGCGCGAACTCGGTGCCTCGGTGCGCTGGGCCTCGTGCAACATCTTCTCCACCCAGGACGACGTCGCCGCCGCGCTGGCTGCCGGCGGCCTGCCGGTGTTCGCCTGGAAGGGCGAGTCGCTGGAGGAATACTGGGACTGCACGCTCGACATGCTGACCCATCCGGGCGAACTGGGCCCGCAGCTGATCGTTGACGACGGCGGCGACGCCACCCTCTTCATCCACAAGGGCGTGGAACTCGAAGACGGCAGCGACTGGGTCAACACCCCCAGCGGCAACCACGAAGAACAGGTCATCAAGGATCTGGTGAAGAAGACGGCCGCGGCGCGTCCGGGCTGGTTCAAGAAGATCGCCGCCGAATGGCGCGGCGTCTCCGAAGAAACCACCACCGGCGTGCATCGCCTCTACCAGCTCGCCGAAGCCGGCAAGCTGCTGGTGCCGGCCATCAACGTCAACGACTCGGTCACCAAGAGCAAGTTCGACAACCTCTACGGTTGCCGTGAGTCGCTGGCCGACGGCATCAAGCGCGCCACCGACCTCATGGTCGCCGGCAAGGTTGCCGTGGTCTGCGGTTACGGCGACGTGGGCAAGGGCTGCGCGCATTCGCTCAAGGGCTTCGGCGCGCGCGTGATCGTTACCGAGATCGATCCGATCAACGCCCTGCAGGCGGCGATGGAAGGCTTCCAGGTCACCACCGTGGAAGACACGCTCGGCATCGGCGACATCTATGTCACCACCACGGGCAACAAGGACATCATCACGCTGGAACACATGGCGAAGATGAAGAACAACGCCCTGGTCTGCAACATCGGTCACTTCGACAACGAGATCCAGATGGATCGCCTGAACACGGCGAAAGACGTCTCCCGCGAGACGATCAAGCCGCAGGTGGATCGCTACACGTTCAAGGCCACCGGCAACAGCATCTACATGCTCGCCGAAGGTCGCCTCGTCAACCTCGGTTGCGCCCACGGCCATCCGAGCTTCGTGATGTCGAACAGCTTCTCCAACCAGACGCTGGCGCAGATCGACCTGTGGAAGAACAAGGACTCCTACGAGAAGACGGTGTACCGCCTGCCCAAGAAGCTCGACGAGGAAGTCGCCCGCCTGCACCTCGAGCAGATCGGCGTAAAGCTCACCGTGCTCACGAAGGAACAGGCCGACTACATCGGCGTGCCGGTGGAAGGCCCGTACAAGGCCGACCATTACCGCTACTGATCCATTCGCTGTCGAAACGAAGAAGGCCGCCCATGGGCGGCCTTCTTTTTTGTTGGGTATCAGTTGCGGGCCCAGTAGCCCTCGTGCAGCCACCATTGACCATCGCGATGTTCCCAATATGCATGCACGTAATGGTGGCCCTCGATGACCCGCTCCCAGTGCCCAGGCACGGCGACGTAGTGATCGCCTTCCCATTTCCAGTAGCCGTGCGCCCAGACCCAGCCTTCCCGCGGCGGGGGCTCCACCTCCACGACCCGCGGCGGCGGTTCGTGAGTGACACGTACGACATACATGCGCGGCGGCGGCGGCTCGACGACCACCACTCGCTCAGGCGGGCGACGCGGAGGAGGCGGCGGAGCGCACCCCGCCACGACGGTCAGCAGGCACAACGGCAACGCGTACGAAAGACGAATCATCGAGCATCTCCTGGGGAGGGCGCGCCCATCTGACCGCATGCAACTTTCGCCGGGGTTTCCTGCGTGCCGTTGCCCCTGAACGAGCGTCCTCGATGGTTCTGCAACTTCGCAACATCACCGTGCGACCCGCTCTCCTCCGCGCCTGCGAGACATCCGACGGAGGCGGCGGGTGCGGTTTGCGGAGCGGCTCCGCAGGGAGGCGAAGGCCGGACGAGGACTCAGCGACGCAAACTGCAGCCGCCGCCTCCTGCCCGCCCCTCGCAAAAACAGGCCCACAGCGATGGCGAAGCCGAGCCCTCACGGCGCAACTAAGGACGAAACGACGAATAGCCATCTTTCCATCTGGATAGAAAGATATCTATACTGCGAGCCAGTCCGACGAGATCGCCCATGGCCGCCATCAGCTTCGAGTTCTTCCCGCCCAAGACCGACGAACAGCGCGAGCAGCTCGATGCGGCCGTTCAGCGCCTCAAGGCACATGCACCGGAATATGTATCGGTGACGTTCGGTGCGGGTGGCTCGACGCTCAGCTACACCGACGAAACCGTGCGGCGGCTGCGGGCAGAACACGCGCTCTCCGTCGCACCGCACCTCTCGTGCATGGGCGGTACACGCGCCGAGATCGCCGCTCTTCTGGACGCGTACAAAGCCTCCGGCTGCCGGCGCATCGTGGCATTGCGCGGCGACCTGCCCTCAGGCATGGCCACGCCAGGCGACTTCCGCTACGCCGCTGAGCTGGTGGCCTTCATCCGCGAACACAGCGGCGACCATTTCCATATCGAAGTGGCGGCGTATCCCGAGACTCACCCCCAGGCGGAAAACGCCTTGGTCGACCTGCGCCACTTCAAGGCCAAGGTCGATGCCGGCGCCAATGGCGCGATCACCCAGTACTTCTTCAATCCTGACGCCTATTTCCGCTTCATCGACGACGTGGCGAAGCTCGGCGTGAACGTGCCGATCGTGCCGGGCATCATGCCCATCGCGAATTTCAGCCAGTTGCGCCGCTTCTCCGAGCAATGCGGCGCGGAGATCCCGCGCTGGATCGTGAAGCGTATGCAGGCTCACGGCGACGACGCGGCAGCGGTGCGCGAACTCGGCGCCGACGTCGTCGCAGAGCTTTGCCGCCGCCTGCTGGCCGGGGGGGCGCCGGGCCTGCACTTCTATACGATCAATCGCGCACGGGCGACGGTGTCGGTCCTGGAACGTCTCTGAGCACATCAGGCATCCGCAGTTAACGTGCGCGCCATCACTCTTCGTGGGCTCGCGGCCGGTGATGATGACGCACCGTTCGCCACCCTCTGCCGCCCGTGATCCGCGCCATCGCCCTGCTCCTCCTGCTCGCCCTCGTCGCCACCCTCCCCGCCCACGCGCAATCCGCCATCCATCGCTGCATCGGTACTGACGGGCGGCCAGTCTTCAGCGACCAGCCCTGCGCCAGCGTCGGCGCGACCTCCGTGCTACCCGCGCCCGCCGGCAGCGCTCCGACGCGATCCGACGGCGCGCCATCGACCGGACTGCTGTGCGCGAAAGACCTCACCGAGTTGCGTGAAGGCTTGGCGCAGGCCTTCGCGGCACGCAGTGCCAACCGCGTCGGCGGACTCATCCTCTGGAACGGCTACGGAAGCAGCGGCGCCGTGGACAACCTGAGGCTGATGGAGGCCCTCGTCCGCCAGCCGCTTGTGTCGCTGGAAGGCAACGAAGGGGCTGGCATCGACGCGGTCACCTCGGCGCCGGGCGGCGACGGCGGTACGCGGCGGATGCACTTCGGCGTCGTTCGGGATTCGGGCTGCCTCTGGCTGCGCCCGCCCGGCTAAGGCCTGTTTACCCCATGCACGCCATCCGCACGCGCACTGACGCATCGCGCCATGTGGGCGCCAGCACGACCCGGTATCATGGGCGGTCCCCTCCGGAGCGCTCACATGTCGCAGAACTACCCCGAATGGATCTGGCAGAACGGGCAGATCAAGCCCTGGCGCGAGGCCACCGTCCACGTGATGGCGCATGCGCTGCATTACGGCTCATCGGTATTCGAAGGTATCCGCAGCTATGAAACACCCGATGGCGCGGCGATCTTCCGTCTTACCGACCATCTGAAGCGCCTGTACCTCTCGGCCAAGATCTACGACATCTCCATTCCCTACTCGCTGGACGAACTGGCGGAAGCCTGCCGCGAGGTGGTGAAGAAGAACGACCTGAAGACGGCCTACCTGCGCCCGGTGGCCTTCCGCGGCCTGGGCGGCTTCGGCCTTTCCGCCGAATGCCCCACCGACGTCGCCGTGGCGACGTGGCCCATGGGCCCCTACCTCGGGCCCGAGGCGCTCGAAAACGGCATCGACGCGTGCGTGTCGAGCTGGCAACGTTTCGCCCCGAACACGATTCCGGCCGGTGCCAAGGCCGGCGGCAATTACCTCTCCGGCCAGCTCATCGCGCGCGAAGCGCGTCGCCTCGGCTTCGGTGAAGGCATTGCCCTTGCATCCACCGGCCTGCTCAGCGAAGGCGCGGGTGAGAACCTGTTCCTCGTCTTCGACGGCGCGCTGCACACCACGCCGGCAAGCGCATCGATCCTCACGGGCATCACCCGGCATACGTTGATGACGCTCGCACGCGAGGAAGGCATCGACGTGGTCGAACGCGACCTGCCGCGCGAGTACCTGTATCTCGCCGATGAGATCCTGATGTGCGGCACGGCGGCGGAAGTCACGCCCATCCGTTCGGTGGACGGCAAACAGATCGGCAGCGGCAAGGCCGGCCCGATCACGCGTCGTCTGCAGGAATTGTTCTTCGGCCTGTTCAACGGCAAGACGGCCGATCGCTGGGGCTGGCTGGAACCGCTCTGACTAACGATAGTCGTCCATACGGACGGTGCCGCTCCTGCCCGAAGGCAGGAGCGGCATGTCGTCAGTTGCAGAACCCGTTCGGATACGACGAGGAACGGTAGGCGTAGAGCCAGCTCGTCTTGCCGCCGTCATTCGCGATGTTCCAGCCGTTGCCGATGGAGCCGATGGCGGTATTGAGCACCTGCGAGCGAGTGAGCACCGGCGTCGTGAAGTAGCTGTCCTCGTCGGCTTCAACGCGGAACGACAGTTCGGCCAGTGCAGGCGTGGCGGCGCCATTGACGTACCACAGCGTGAGGGTGAACTCGGCTACCGATTGGCCGATGTCCGACTGCGGACCGTCGTACTCCTGCTGGGTCACCGTGACACCAGCCACCGGCGCCAATCCGGCGCTCGAGATATCGGAGAGCGCAGACGCTCCCGGGAACTGCTTGATCAGCGCGGCCACCGTCGTCGGCGTGGTGGTCGCGTCCTGCTTGGTGGAATGCGCGAGCACGAGGTTGCCCGGCGTCACGTCCGTTTCGAATTTCGTTTCCTTGTTCTTGCCAGCGCCGGACACATCGGTCCAGTACGACAGCTCCTCGTCCGGATGGCGGAACTTGAACTGGATGTCCGAATGATCGCCGGCGCGCGTGCGCACGGTGTAACCACGGTTGATCAGCGAGCAACTGTGCGGCGTGTCGTAATACGCCAGCGTGTCGCGGTCGCCGGCACTGAAGTTACCCGTGATGGTCTTGTCGAAGCCGAGCGCGGACAGACGCGAGGACAGGTCGTGCAGCAGCGTGGTCGCGGCGCTCGACGGGTTGCTGGCAAAGCGCGAGGCATCCAGCAGCGCCTTGTACTCCTTGCTGTCGACGTAGGCCGGCGAATTGGCGTGGCTGGCCGTGGCGCCGAGCAGGAGCGTGGCGGACAGCAGCGAGAGAGCGGTACGTTTCATCATGCGCATGACCCTTCAGCGGTGGTGGGAAGCGTTGGTGGAACGTGTGTCCGGCAGGCTCAGCCGATACACGAGGATGCGGTTGTCGTTGTCGAAGTCCGAATCGCAGCGCTTGCCGTCCATGACGCAATGCGTCGCGATGAAGTCGTTGTCGTTGCCGACGAGGAGAAACCAGTCGCGCGGATGTGTCGGATCGAGCACGGGCACGAGGTCCATGGCCTCCCATTTTTCCGAGAGCAGCGTCTTGCCTTCCGCATGAGGGTCAAGGGTCAGACCGAAACGGGCGAGGTCGACCGGATCGAGCATGTTGACCAGCGGCTGCCATGGCGCGCCGCGAATGTCGGACCGCAGCTCGCCGTCCGTCCCCAGGAGCGACTTTGTGCCGGTCTCATAAGCGGTGCCCGCAAGATTGGTCGCATCCGTGGTGTCGACCAGCAGCACGGTCTTGAACATGATCGGCTTGCCACCTTCGGCGCCCAGCCCGGCACCATCGCGCGCGAGCATGAGGAAGCGATGGTCGTCCAGCACGCGGATCTCGCTCTGGGCAGCCGTCCGGTTTGGCGTGCCGCCCGCGCCGTCTGCGTCGTACGTGGGGAGGCGAACTACGTAGTGCGCGATCGGCCGCTGTGGCACGGCGTTGCGGCTTACGTTGTAGACGAGCACGCGAGTCAATGTGCGACCGGCGGCGTTGCCGGGCTGCGTGTCCTGCACTAGCGCACTCTGGAGCGCGACGAACAGGCGCGTCCCGTCCGGCGACAAGGCCATGCCTTCCACGCCCTGATTGTTGCGACGCCCGCTCGCTGGAGGGCGTAGGGAGGTGAAGTCCGGCTTGCCGCTCTCATCCAATGGACGTACTGCGCGCGGGGGCACGATCACGCCGGTCAAGCGGCCGTCCTTGTCGAACCGATAGACGTTGGCGGCGTACTCGTCACCGATATAGAAACCGCCATCGCGGGTGAATTGCAGCGATTCGGCGTCGAGGGAAATCTTCCTGGCGCCGATGCCTTTCACTGGCGACGGCAAGACGATGCCACGTTCGATGCGGGTGCCGCCACCGGGCTCGGCGCCCGTGAACGGCTTGCCGTCGAAGTCGGCAAGCACGCGCCCGCTGTCTGGCGTCAGCACGATATTCGGGCTCTTGCCAGGAGCCGATGGCACCGTCATCCGGAAGCGAAAGCGGTGCAACCGTCCCTTGTAGTCGAAGAAGACGCCATGCTCCGGATCGTTTCGACCGCGATCCGGCAAGGTCCAGAGCACGCCGGTATAGGTGTCTCCTTCGCGCTTCCACGTACCGGGCTCGATCATCAGCGACGAGAACGAGCCCAAGGTGTCGCCGAGAAAGTCGATCGTGCCCGCTGGCAGTGCACCCGTCGCGACGAGGCCCTTGTCCACGTACTCGGCGCCGCCGATCTCGACCTTCCGTGGCAACGGGGTCGTGACGATGTCAGGCGCAAGCACCGTGCCCTGCCCTGCGACGGCGCTGCCGATCAGGAGGGCAGCGGCGAGACCGCTAAGCCGACGCATGCTCAGAAGCGCACGTCGAGCGTGGCGAAGAACTGGCGCGGCGCCGATGCGTGGAACACATAAGCGGTGCCGGCCGGATCGCTTGGCACGAACGCGCTGGAATCCAGGTTGCTGGCGTAGCGCTTGTCGCCAAGGTTGGTCACGTTGAGCGAAAGCCGCACGTCCTTCGCTATCGACACGGGGCCGAAGTCGTAGCCGCCCGACAGATCCCATACGGTGAAACCACCAAAACCGCGATCGTTCGTATACGTGTAGTAACGCTTTCCCGTGTACTTGCCGCGGAGCGACGCGAACCACGGGCCTTGCGACCAGTCGATTTGCGAGGCGAAGAGCTTGGTCGGCGTGTCCGTCTGGATCTTGCCCTTCGTCGCCTGGATCACGCCCGCCTGCACGTAGTCGCTGGCATAGGTGGAGCGGTTGTACGACGCGGAGTTGTACCAGCGCAGATGGTCCGTCGGCGTCCAGACGAAGGTCAGTTCCACGCCGTGGCTATCGACGCCGCCCACGTTGTAGAAGCGGTTGCCGCACGTCGGGCCCACGGGCTGGCGCGAGTCGCACGGGTTGTACTGCAGCAGACGATTGTCGAAGCGCACCGAATACGCTGCGACCGAGGCGGCGATCGGGCCAGTCTCGATGCGGTAACCGGCTTCGAGGCTGCGCGACTTCTCGGGCTTCAGGTCGGCCTGCGTGTCCCAGATCGCCTGGCTGACGGCCTGCGGACCCAGCTTGAATCCGCCCTGGAACATGGCGATGTTCTTCGCGAAGCTGGCGAACGTTTCCTGTCCATCGGCGATGCGGTAGCGCACACCGAACTGCGGAAGAATGGCCTTGCTCGCGCTGAGCTTGCCGCTGGCGAACTGATTGTTCGAGGTCGGCTTGATCGGTTGCACGGCGTCACCCGGAAGCGCGGTGGCCTGCGACGTCACATGCGGGCTCTTCACACCCACGTCGACGGTCAGCGCGTCATCAAGGAAACGGATCGTGTCCTGCAGGAACGCCTGTCGCGTGTTCCACACGGTGCGCTGATCGAAGACTCCGAGGTCCGGCGTGGTATCGATCGGCCCACTGAGATCACGTGGACCGGTGACGTAGCTGCTGTAGCGGGCTGCACTGGATACGTTGTGCTCGTACCACACGCCGCCCTCGATGTGCTGATTGTCGACGTCCCACGACGCCGACAGGATCGCGCCAGAGCGATTGATCGTGTAGAGCGTGTTGCGGAAGATGATCGGCAACTGCTGCGGCGTACCCGGATAGGAATACGTACCGCTGTTCCAGTTATGGCCTTCGCCCGCGTCCTCGTGGTGATAGACCTGCGTGTGGATCGTTACCGTGTCACTGGGGAAGAAGTCGCCAGCGAGGTAATACAGGTCGTCGCTGCGGAGAATCTGCCCGGCAGTGAACGCACCATCCGCGTCCTTGTCGGGACCGCTCTTGTCGCACAGCTTCGCGTTGAGCGTGCCCGCGTTGCAGTAGGCCTTGCCGACTGCACGCTGCCAATCCGGCGCATAGCCGCCCCAATCCCAGCCGAGGCCACGCGCCATCTCGCTCTTCGAGAGATAGAAGTAGTCGGCCTGCGACGTGCGCGAGGTATCGGCGAAGCCGGTAATGCGGCCACCGTCGAAGTCCCATACGGCCTTGCCGTTGAACTGCTTCGTCGTGGAGCCGTTGTACGCGTCCTGGTTGTTGAACAGGTCGGACGTGGTACGCGCGCCGGACAGGTACATCGAGAAGCCGTGGTAGTCGCCGGTATCGAAGCGCGCAAATGTGCGGCGATTGTTGTCGCTACCGAAGCTCTGCACGACGCGGCCGCCCATGGTCTTGGCGGGATCGTTCGAGGTGTAGGCGATGGTGCCACCCAGGTTGCTGGTGGACGGCGTGCCAAGGTTGCCGATGCCTTCGGAAAGCTCGGCGCCTGCAAAGTTTTCCGAGATCAGCGCGCGATTGATCGAGAGACCGTTGTAGTTGTTGCAGGCGCTGTCGCCGAGCGGCATGCCGTCGAGCGTGTAACCCAGACGTGTGCCGCTGAAACCGCGCAGGCTCAACGTCATCGACTGCTCGTTCGTACCCAGCGCGTCCACCGATTGCGCGTTCACGCCCGGCAAGGTGTTCAGCGCCTTCTGCAGGCTGGTGCCCGGCGGCAACACCTTCTGATCGGCGGGACGCAGACGCTGCACCTGCCGCGTCTCGCCACTGCCGATGACCGATACGGCGTCGAGATCCTGCGCCTTGGCGCGGTTGGCAGCGGCGTTATCGCCCTCGGGAGTGGTCGCCGTGTCGTCGGTCGCCCATGCCACGGGCGCAAAGGCCATGCCGAGAGCGGCGGCCAGAAGAGTCTGCTTGAACAAGGGGCGGTCCTTCCCTGCATTGACACGCCGCAGCACTCCTCCCCTGAGGCAGCCCGGCACGCGTCGTGAAGCGATGCATGTTCGGACGTCTGAATGAAGATCTTATGACAGTGAAGATGACAGGGTGTGGGAGCCGCCATGGCGGCGAGAAGCCAACGAAGCGGTGTAGCAGCGAGGCAAATTGCCATCGCCAGCAGGCTGGCTCCCACCGGCAAGCTCATCACCACCAAGCTGGCTTCCACCGGCAAGCTTCCCTCGCCGCCATGGCGGCTCCCACACCACAGGGTGGCGCGGTCAGCGGAAGTCGATGGTGGAAATGGCGCCGGCCATTTCGGGGCGCGGACGCAGCGAGACGTCCCAGCCATACAGCTCGCACAGGCGGCGCACGATGGCGAGGCCGAGACCCGCACCACCGCCCGTGGCGCTTTCACCGCGAATGCCACGCTGGAAGAGTTTCTCCGCGTCTTCCGGTTTGATGCCGGGCCCCGTGTCGATCACGTCGATGCGACCCTCGAGCACGCGTACCGTCACCATGCCTTCCATCGTGTACTTGATCGCGTTGCCGATCAGGTTGGTGAGGGCGACCGACACGACCGAGGCCGGTGCGTTTACAGTGACCGAGCCGTCGGCGATCAATTCGATCTCGATCGGCTTGCCGCCCATCTGCGGACGCTGGCTCTCGATGACATCGGCAGCGACCTTCGCCACATCCGTGGTCTCGCCGCGCGTGGGTCCGCGGCGCTCAGCGCGGGACAGCAGCAGCAACGCTTCGATCAGTTCGGTGGCCTGACGCGATGCGCGCTCGATGCGCTTGAGGCGCTCGCGCAGCTTGTCGGTGAGATCCGGCGATCCCTGCAGTAGCTCGGTCGTACTGGCAATCACTGCGAGCGGCGTACGCAGCTCGTGGCTGACGTCGGAATTGAATTCGCGATCGCGCTCGACGACCGAGGTCAGACGCATCGCGTATTCGTCCAGCGCTACCGCCAGCTCGCCCACTTCGTCGTCCGCGAAATGCGGGGCCAACGCCTCGGCCTTGCCCACGCGGCGGAAGTCGCGCAGACGGCGCGCGAGGTCGGTCACCGGGCGCAACACGCGCGACGACAGCCACACACCGAGTACCAGCGACATCAACCCGAACAGGAACACCGCAGCGATCACGCTGGTCAGCAACTGGCGCTTGCCCAGTTCGTCGCGCGACACGTCGAACTGGAGGAAGTTGATGATGCCGCCCTTACGGCGAACGGCCACCTTGTAATGGTGGTTCTTGCCGTCCTTGCCGACCTCGTAGATGTCGTGCACGCCCGTGTCGAGCGACTGCCACGCGAGCGGCGCCTTGTAGATCGTGCGATCGCTGAAGGTGGCGCCCTTCACGATCTCGATCGGAGGCGCTTCATTCGGATTGGCGAGCACCTTCTCGTTGATCGAGTCGACCTCGTCCTGCATGGCCGAATTGATCAGCTGCTCTTCCACGCGCGCACGGATGTTCAGCGCCGCGAACGCGAACAGCGCGCTCAGGCCAAACCCGAACAGCGTGAACGTGACGATCAGTCGGAAACGGAGCTTACGTCTGGACCGCATCCGGATCGACCATGCGGTATCCAATACCGTGACGCGTGTGGATCAGCGGCTTCTCGAACGGCTTGTCGATGGCTGCGCGAAGACCGTGGATATGCACGCGCAACGAATCGGAGTCAGGCAGTTCCTCGCCCCACACGCGCTGCTCCAGGTCCTGGCGGGTGACCACCGAGGGGCTGGCTTCCATCAGCGCTTGCAGGAGCTTGAGGCCAATGGGGTTCAACTGGATCGACTTGCCTTCGCGAGTGACCGTGAGCGTGTCGAGGTTGTAGGTCAGGCCACCGACCTTCAACACACGGCTCTGCGGACCCTTGCCGCGGCGCGCCAGCACTTCCAGGCGCGCGGCCAGTTCCTGCAGCGCGAAGGGCTTGGTCATGTAGTCGTCCGCGCCGGACTCGAAGCCGGTGAGCTTGTGCTCCAGCGAGTCGCGGGCGGTGAGCATGAGCACGGGGGTCTGCTTGTGCGCCTCGTGACGGAGCTTTTTCGCCACGTCCAGCCCGTCCATACCCGGAAGGGTCAGGTCGAGCACGATGACGTCGAAATCGTGCACGACGGCCAGGTGCAGCCCGGTGACGCCGTCGCCGGCGAAATCCACCACGTGGCCCCGGTCTTCGAGGTAATCCCCGATGTTGGTCGCGATGTCTGTGTTGTCTTCGATGACCAGAACGCGCATGCGGCACTCCGTTGTGCGGTCGCTTTGAGTCTTACAAGTATTGCGACTGCAAGCTTAACGGGGAAATCGTGAAGCGGACAGCAGCAAAAGAGAGGCCCGGGCGGGAGAACCCGCCCGGGCCGAAAGAACTACTGCCCCGATACCGTTACCCCGCCTCGCGGAATCACAGTGGGACCTTTATAGGGGAGCACCCTTTAAATCGCTGTTAACCCCTTGCGGGCCCTGGCGCGGCGCACTTTCGGCACGACTGGGCGCTCGGCCAGCCTCGCCTCGCAGTGGGCAATGATGGCGTCCGCCACGTCCACGCCCGTGCTGCCCTCGATGCCTTCCAGCCCGGGGGACGCGTTGACCTCCAGCAGCAGCGGGCCGCGCGACGAGCGCAGCAGATCCACGCCCGCCACTTCCAGGCCCAGGGCGGAGGCGGCCTCGACGGCCACCCTGCGCTCGTCATCGGACAGGGCGACCGAGGCGGCACTGCCCCCGCGGTGCAGATTGGCGCGGAACTCGCCCGGTGCGGACGACCGCTGCATGGAGGCCACCACCTGGTTGCCCACCACGAAGCAGCGCAAATCCTGGCCGTTGGCCTCGCGGATGAATTCCTGAACGAGGAAGTTGGCGTAGAGACCACGGAAGGCCTCGATGACGCTCTGCGACGCCGAGCGCTTCTCGGCCAGCACCACGCCGGCACCCTGGGTACCTTCGTTCAGCTTGATGATGTGCGGCGGGTCGCCAAGCATGGCCATGAGGTCGGCGGTGTCATCGGGGTTGTCGCCGATGGCAGTCAACGGCATGTCCACGCCGCGCGCTGCCAGCAATTGCAGGCAGCGCAGCTTGTCGCGCGCGCGCAGCACCGCATCGGACGGGTTCGGCGTAAACACCCCCATCAGTTCGAGCTGGCGCAGCACCGCCGTGCCGTAGAACGTGCTGGACGCGCCGATGCGGGGGATCACGCAATCCATGGGCCCCAGTGGCTTGCCCTTGAAATGAATGGCGAAGGACTGCGGCGCGACGCTCATATAGCAGCGCAGGGGATCAATCACCCTCACGGTGTGCTTGCGCTTGCGCGCGGCCTCCACCAACCGCTGCGTGGAATAAAGTCGCGCATTGCGCGACAGGATGGCGATCTTCATGACGATTCCCGGACGGCGCGGCGCGGCGTCTGCGAGTAGGAGAGCGAAGGATCGACCGCAAAGCGCCCAAGGAGCGCGGTGCGGCCGAGCAGAAGGGGAAACAGCATGTGCCGCCGATCGGTGAGGTTCACCTCGGCCATGAAGCGATGGCCGGCCAGTTCGATCTCGGTAAGGATGAACCAGCGCGTGGTGGTATGCCCGCCCGAGTCGGTCACCGAACGCCGCCCCGTGGCGCGCGCCTCGCATGGCTCCGACAACGCCCCCTTGCGCGTGACGCGGACCTGGAAGCGCAGCCACGTGCCGTCCGCGCGCTCGTCCACCTCAAGCCACTCCACGTGCAGCGACGACGAACGCGCGCCCGTATCGAGCTTGGCTTTAAGAACAGGGACGCCGAGTGACGGCAGTGCGAGCCGTTCACGCCAGCCTAGGGTGATGACGTCAGTCATGGTCTGGAGCGACGGTTGGGGGGCGACGATGGCGCGCGGGGAACGCGCCGTGTTCGCGGCGGCTGCCACGATGGGAAAAGGATGCCGAAGCGGCGGGGCCGACGCAACAGGATCATGCAAACCCTTCAGCTTGCACTCGTCACGCGCATGAAAAACGCGTGAAACGTTTACCGTGGCCGACTTATGCGCCGAACCACCGGCGTGAGCGCAGCATGTAGATCGCGCTGGCCACGCCGACCAGGCTCACCAGAGCGACATAATGCGCCGGCCCTAGCCCACCGGCCGTCTTGGCGAGGTAGCCCACCACGACGGGCGTTGCCGCGCCGCAGATGGCATAGGCCACGTTATAGGACAGCGAGATACCGGAAAACCGGATCGCTGCCGGAAACGAGGCCACCAGCACCGAAGGCACGATGCCCGCCACGCCCGCAAAAAGACCTGCGAGCGGATACAGCGCGAACAGGAGTGCGCCGCCCGACTTCAAGTCCACGTACAGCGCATACGTGCTGACGCCAAGTCCGATGGACGCGACCAGCATCGCTCGCGCCTTGCCCTGCCAATCGACGAGCAGCCCACCGAGCAGGCAACCGACGCACAGCGCGAACGCCGCAAGGCTGCCGCTTGCGAAGGCGCGATCCGGTGCGACATGGAACGCCGTCTGCATGAGCGTAGGCGTCATCAAAATCACGACGACGATAGCAGCGGTGAGTACCCAGGTCACAATCATCGACAAGGCAACGCCCGGCAGGTGATCGCGCAACACGACCCACGCAGGCAGTTCGGTCGTCAACTGCTCGCGCTCGCGCAGGCGCGTGAACACCGGGGTTTCGCTCAACCAGCGGCGCAGGTAGACCGCGAAGAAACCAAAAACACCGCCGAGGACGAAGGCAATACGCCAGCCGTAGGCAAGCATGGCCGCTTCGGACAGGTACGCATTCATGGCGGCCGCCACCAGCGAGCCGATGAGGATACCGACGGTGAGCCCGCAACTCAGACTGGCGCAAGCCAGGCCGATGCGATGCCTCGGCACGTGCTCGGCGACGAATACCCAGGCGCCGGGCACTTCGCCACCAATCGCGATGCCTTGCACGATGCGCAGCAAGGTCAGCAGCACCGGAGCGAATACGCCGATCGTGCCGTAAGTGGGGAGCGCGCCGATGAGCAAGGTGGGCACCGCCATGAGGAACACGCTCAGCGTGAACATGCGCTTGCGACCGACGCGATCGCCGAAGTGCGCCATGACCAGACCGCCGATGGGGCGCGCGAGATAGCCCACCGCGAAGATGCCGAACGCTTGCAACTGCGCCAGCCAGTCCGACGTACCGGGCGGAAAGAACAGATGGCCGAGAGTCTTCGCAAAGTACGCGAAGATCACGAAGTCATAGAACTCCAGCGCACCGCCCAGTGCCGCCAGAAGCAACGTCTTGGCGTCGCCACGGGTCAGTGGCCGGCGTTCGGTGAGATCGGACTCGGGGATGACGCTCATAGGATGGGCTTAGCCGTAAGAGGACGGGCGATGTCGCCAAGACCGCTATTAATGAGCACCGGCACGACACGGTCAAGCGACATGGACGCGAGCCGACTGCCCCGGTGAACACACGCACGGAATGCGTATGCACGTGTCGAACGTGCAAGGCTGTGTGTTCGTCGATGCGCGAGACTGTGCGGTCGTTCTGCAATCACGCCGCCGCATCCGCACGATATTGTCTGCGCCACGCGCCGGGCGTCACACCGGCCCATTGGGCGAAGACGCGGCGGAATGCGGAAACGGACTGATAACCCACGGCTTCGGCCACCGCCTCGGTCGATTGCGCCGGGTTCTTCAACGCATTGGCCGCCATGCTCATGCGGATGTCCTGCAAGAAATCGCTGGCCGAACGCCCGAGACCGTCCTGAAAGTGACGCATGAAGGTCGCGCGCGACATGCTGCACAGAGCGGCGAGCTCCGGGATCGTCCATGCCCGCGCCGGATCGGCGAGCATCGCCGTGATGGCCGGCGCCAGACGCGAATGCGCCGCCAAAGCGAGCAGCCCGGGTGGCGGCGCCTCGGCATCGCTTGCCACGCGAAGCACCAGAGCGAACAGCGCGGCGGACAACGCGTTCAACATGGCATAACCACCGAGGCGTTCGTTCACCGACTCCGAACGCATCAACTCGATCAGGTTCGCCAGATGCAACGCGGCCGACCCAGATCCAGCATCGCGCCCGGCATGGACGACCAGCGTCGACGGGAGGTAGCTACGCAGCCAGCGATCATGCGGCGCGGCGATGGTGAAGCGACCGCAAAGCATGTCGACCCGTTCGCCCTGCCCTTCGTTTTCACTGAGCAGCACGTTGAGCGTCTCGCGCTCGCGCGTCGGCGCGGGAGGCATACCGCTGCCGTCCACGAAGACATGCTCCGAACCATGCGGGAAAAGCACGATGTCGCCTGCCTGCAGGGCGATCACGCTGCCATCCGGCGCATTCAGGCGGGCGGTACCCCGAGCGAGTACGTGATACGGCATCTCGCCCGGCAATGACGCCTCCTGGGCGATCCGCCACGGCGCGCCATACGCGCAGCGGATCTCCAGACGGCCAGCCACCGTCACGATCCCCAGAAAGCGGCTGAGCCAATCGATATCGGTAGGCATAAAGGGGCGTCCGTGAGCTTTTTGAGCACTTTATTGATTTCTTTCGACCTCGTCGAGATCAATCCGGGCGAGCAGACTAGTCCCATATTCAAACCCACCCGGAGACACCCCATGAGCCGCATCGCCACTCCCACCGTCGATACCGCCACCGGCGCCACTGCCGAGGTCTATGCCAAAGTCCGCAAGGGAACCGGCGGCAAGCTGCCCAACGTATACGCCACCCTCGGCCAGCTCGCGCCCGCCGTGCTCGACACCTACCTGAACGCCGACGCCGTGCTTGCCAGTGCCGGCCTGGCCCGGAAGGACCTGGAAACGATCAAGCTGGTGGCGAGCGCGCAGAGCGGCTGTGACTACTGTGTGGCCGCACACAACATGCTGGGCAAGCTGGCCGGGCTTACCGCGGAAGACGTCCGCGCCCTGCGCCATCTCGAGCCTACGGGCGACGCGAAGCGCGATGCGTTGACCCGCTTCGTGCTGACGCTGATGCAGACGCGCGGCACGCTCCCGGCGGAAGCGGTGACCGCCATCCGCGAGGCTGGCTATAGCGATGCGCAGCTTGTCGCGATTGCCTTCGCGATCTCGCAGATCACCTTCACCAACACGTTCAATCGCATCAACGATACGGACGTGGATTTCCCGGCGGCTGAGTGATCGTTGGGTGCGGTGCGCTCGGCGACGAGCGCACCGCACGGTCTGGAACGGTGCGACTACCGCTTGAAGGCGACGATCCACGCGGAGTACGGCGGCAGCATCGTGCCGTCGAGCGAGTGCGCCGCCTTCAGCGCGTCGTCGCTGGCAGCCAGCGTACGGACAGCGCTGGCCTTGATCCCAGAGGCCAGCGGACGCGGCTCGCCGCTGAAATTCATCGCGACAAGCACCGGCTCCGCGCCTTCACGGACGTAGGTCAACACGTTCGGGTTCTGGGTATCGACGAAGGTCATGGCGCCGTCGTGCAGTGACGGGTTACTGCGACGCAGATCGATCAAGGTGCGATACCACTGCAGTAGCGATCCGCTATCGGCCATCTCGCTCGCGACATTGACGGTGCGATAGTTCGACGCCACCGGCAACCACGTCGTTGGATTCGTCGAAAAACCGGCCTGAGGTCCAGCTGTCCATTGCATCGGCGTGCGCTCGCCGTCACGCCCCTTGTCCTTCGGCCACCCGGTGATGCCCACCGGGTCGCGCACGTCTTCCTTGCGCGTAGGCGTGCTGGTGGTCATGCCGATGGGGGCGCCGTAATAGGTAAGCGCCACGCCGCGGTTGGTCAGCAGCATGGCGGCGATCACCTTCGCGCGCGCCAGGTCATGCTTGCCGTCGCCAAAGCGATCGATCGAACGCGGGTTGTCGTGATTATCGAAAACCAGCAGCGGCGGCTCCCCAAGCAGATCCGTCTGCGCGTCGCGCAGGTGCTTCCGGAACCAGTTGTCGTCGAACGCGGCCTGCCAGCCAAAGCCAGGAATCAAATCCATCGGCAGGTGCAGCTCGTCTTTCTGCGCGCCACCGTACCAAGGCACGAGGTCGGCGGTCTTCGGTGTGTAGGTCTCGCCGATCAGCACGCGATCGCCTGGATAACCGTCTACCATCTTGCGCAGGCGACGCATCACGTCGTGCACCTCCGGCAGGTTGTCGCTGTATTGGGTGTGCAGGTTCGGATCGCCATAGGCATTGGTACCGCCGCGCTCGGGGTCGTTACGCAACTGCGGGTCCTCGAACAGCGTGGAGATCGCATCGAGCCGGAAGCCGGCCACACCGCGGTCGAGCCAGAAGCGCATGGCGTCGAACATGGCCTTTTCCACGGCCGGATTGCGCCAGTTGAGGTCGGGCTGCTGACGGTAGAAGCGGTGGTAATAGAACTGCTTGCGAGCCGGCACCCATTCCCACGCGGAACCACCGAACACCGATTCCCAATTGTTCGGCGGCACCTTGCCGTCATGCACGAAGCGCTTCTGGAACGGCGTGACGCTCGCCCCATTTGCATCGACGCCGTCGTTCCACACGTACCAATCAGCCTTCGGGTTGTCGCGCGACGACGCAGACTCTACGAACCATGCGTTTTTATCCGACGTGTGGTTGAGCACCATGTCGAGCAGGACACGAATGTGCTTCTGCTTCGCGTCGGCCATCAGCCGATCGAAGTCCGCCAGCGTGCCGTAGGTCGGATCGACGGCGCGATAATCCGCGACGTCATAGCCGAAGTCGACCTGCGGGGATGGGTACATCGGCGTGATCCAGATGGCATCGGCACCCAGTTTTTGCACGTCGTCGAGGTGCTGGCGGATGCCTTCAAGGTCGCCCACGCCATCGCCATTGCTATCGCCATAGCTGCGTGGATAAACCTCAAGAATGAGGGCGTGCTTCCACCAGGGGGCGGCGGGTTCAGGAGCGGCCAGGCTGCTGCCGGCGGCAAGGGACAAGGCCATGCCGGCCAGGAGACGACGCATGCGCAAGGACATCGGGCGGGGAATCCAACGGGGACGAATCCCGATGAAAGCGCGGCACGCGATCAACGTCAACCGAAACGATGCGTTTATGCGAACCCGATCGTCATAGGCATCCTCATTCCCGACGGAGCGCCGGAAGCAATGACTTGTCCAGTTTCGCCGCCACGCCGACACTTCGCCCGGCCAGGTTAGCCACCGTGAAATGGACGGCCGAACCCATCACCTGCGCAGCCTGCGAGAGGGTCATGCCGTAGTCCTGCTGCAGCCACTGGATCATTCCCGTGCTGGCAAACTTCAACGCCTCGTCGAGCGAACCCGCCTGCCCCAGCACCATGATCTGCGACGGCGATTCGACGCGAGGCATGGACACGCTGCGCCCGTGAATGACGTCGACGGTCACCGTTACGTCCATCGACGTTTCCAGTGCGTACTGCGATGTCTCCCCGTCGCCCTGTAACGCATGCGCGTCGCCCATGTAGAGCAGCGCGCCCGGCTGCTGCACGGGAAGATAGACGGTATTACCTTCGACCACCTCGTTGAAATCCATATTGCCGCCGAAGCGCGCCGTGTCGCCCGTGGATATCGGCGGCATGCCGAAGCCGGGCGCCACGGCGAGGCCACCGAGCATCGGTTTCACTGGGACGGCAAAGTCAGCGAGCGCGCCCGTGGCGCCTTGAGGACGGGCGAGGCCCTTCTCGCGATCGAGCGTCCAGCGCACCGGCTTGCCCAGCGCGGCGGCACCGCTGGCAAGCGACATACCGAGCGCTCGCCCCACCACCGTATCGAGGCTGTCCGCGTAATCACGGTTCAAATGCAATCGGCGGATATGCACGACCAACGTGTCACCCGGCTCTGCATCGGCAACGAAGAACGGGCCCGTCTGCGGGTTGCCGAACAGCGCTTGCGTCTTGCCGTTCTCGTCGACGCCGCCCGAGTCGATCGTCGTGGTGTGGATCGTGTCGCCAGGCCATACGACGAGCACGGGATGACGGTCGGCGTCCCAGGTATTGGAGTAATCGGTGGGATGGTAATCGATGGTCCGCGACGGCCCCTTCCGCTCGGGCAGTTGCCAGCCGGTGACCGCATGCGTCGCGCGCCGCGTGGCGTCGTTGGGGTCCGGCAGGTCCGCCGTGCCCGTGACGGACGCGCCCATCCGTTGAAGCCGATAGCGCGACACCTGGCCTTGCTTGTCCGTGCTGGCGATCGATAACCAGTCCTTCTCCACCTTACCCTTGATGGCATCCCCGTCCAGCGTGCCGCTCAATCGGCTCGCGTCCTCATGCACGCGCAGCGTCGAAAAGGCCGGCGAGCGCCACAGGTCGGTACGGAGAATCCAGACCTCATCGGCCTGCGATACGGCGGAAGCGAATACCGATAGCAAGACGAGCAAAGCTGTGATTACGCCGCGCATGGTCACGCCCTTCGATTGCCTACATGTGTAGTCAGGCTACAGGTGGCAGCGTGTCGTGCCAACGTGACCTATGGGCTACAACCCAATGTATTGGCGCACATGTGGGCGCCTAGCCGAAGTAGAGAAGAACGATGGCGAGAGTCGCAAGCTCTACCAAGAGGAACGTCACCAATCGCACCACCAGAATGTGGCCGTCCGTCTGGCAGAGCCTATAGGCGAGAGCGATGTTCGCGATCGGCCAGGCAATGAAAAATGCATAGCTGGCGAGCGTTCCCTCCTTGAACCACAGCGCGCCAAGCACGTGGCCGAGAACGATCATCGGTAGCCACATGGCAACTAGCAGAATCGTTTTCATTCGCGCCTACAAGCACGCGCGAACCGTCCCAACGTCTCGACCGAGTTACTCCCTTCGCTTCGGCTCCGCTCGTCGTAACGCGAGCCGGCTGCTAACGAGGCGTGCATTGATAACGCGCTACGCCTGATCGCATCGAACCCGCCACCGGAAATCCGGTCTTGGGGTCAGATTGAGGAGCCCCGAAGCTCGACTCCAGCAACAACGCCGGTCCATCGCATGCCTCCTGCGCCTTCTGGTCACAGAAAGCCATCTCGTCAGACCCTCCCCCACTCATCATGCTGCAACCGACGCGAACGGCGCCGGTCGCGTCAGGCTCGGCCGGTGTGACGTCGAAGAAGCTGCATGCAGAGATAGCGAAGACGATCGTCATGATCGAAACGACCTGTAGCGTGCCGCGACCGCTCATCCGCCCCCCAATCGTTCATTGACCCTCACGCGTGCGCCCACTGCCAGCCACTGATATCGAACGATTCACACATGCGGTCAGTGCGAGGAGCAGCAAACCCACCCGTCAGCGGTAACGAATCACCAAGCCACGTCCTGACGACCGATTTATCTCATAGTGATCAAGTTGTGGCCAGATCAGTGTTCCAAATTCACTTTCCCAAACGCACCGGCACGCGGCCGGGGATCGTGAAGTACATGCGGGAGTCCGTCTTGCATTGTGCCGCTCCCGTGCACCATTACCCGTTGCAGAGAATCAACGTTTGGCCGATAAAGACCAGGGAGGGAGCGCATGCATACACCGGTTGTTTATATCCATGGATTCATTGGACACCTGCGCTTTCCGGAGCTGTCGACGGGGTTGCCTCATGGGTACGTCCACGCCCCCGATCTTCTAGGCTATGGACCCTTCGCGGATGCTGCCCCGTCGCGGATGAGCATCGCTCACCAAGCTGATCACCTGGCTCAATGGATCGATCGAGAACTCGGTGGCAAGCCTCCGGTGCTGGTCGCTCATTCCGCCGGCGCCGCCGTTGCCATTACCTATGCGCGCAAGTATCCGCATCGCATCGCTGCGCTGGTCAGCGCCGAGGGCAATCTCGCGCCGAGCGATGCGTTTCTCTCCTCTCGCCTCGCGCCCATGACGGTGCAAGGTGTTTCGGAATGGCTCGAAGGCGCCAGACGCGATCCCGGCAGCCTGCTCACCTCAGACGGATACCGCTTGACGGGTAACGCCCTCGATCGCCTGAGCGAACTGCTCAATCATCAAAACGCCCAGACGATCCACGCCGCGGCACGCGCGGTATTGATGGAAACGTTACGCCCTGGATATTCGGCAGACGTCATGATGGTCATGGCCCACGTCCCCACCTTCCTCATCTACGGCGAGCGCACCCCTCAGGGGATGGGCGTACCGCCACGGCTACGCGACATGGCAGAGGGCGAATTCATCATCGAAGGCACCGGTCACGCGATGGTGATCGAACGGCCGGAAGCGGTGGCGGATGCTGTTGCAAAGGTGCTGGCGCGGGTTCAGTAACTTCACGTCCGACCGATGGTGCCGGAAGTCGCTTGTACTGCCGAAGCCATCTTGTCTTCGCGCCCTTATCTTCGCGCTAACCATGTGCAGGTCGGGCTTGCGTGGTTCCGGTCAAAGGCTTCCTCGATGACGCACCTTCCGGTCGATCCCGTTACACCGAGCAACGCGATCTTTTTCGACCGTGAGGTCACGCCGCCTTCGCTAACAGCGCCGAGATGGCTGCTTCGGCGTTGGCAACGGCAGCGTTTACCGCATCCGGGCCCAAAACCGTGCCTTCGACACGCACCACTTGCACGTCGGTCAGGCCGATGAAGCCGAGCAGGTGCAGTAGATAGTTGGTCTGAAAGTCGAACGGTGCCCAAGCACCTTCCGAGAACACGCCACCAGTAGCGGTGACGAGATAGACCTTCTTACCGGTGAGCAGTCCCTTCGGCCCGGTGTCGCCATAACCGAACGTGACGCGTGGCCAGGTGACATGATCGAACCACGCCTTGAGCGGTGAAGGCAGGCCGAAGTTGATCATGCCCGAACCGATCACGATCACATCCGCGGCCTTCAACTCATCGATGAACTGCTGGGCAATTTCCACCGCCTCCACCTGTTCCGGCGTGCGATCTTCGGGCGACGCGACCCGGCCCTGGATGTACGCCGACGTGATGTGCGGCGGCGGATTCGCGGCGAGGTCGCGCACGCTCAACGAACCGCCCGAGCGGGCTTGGATGCCTTCGGCGATGTCGGTGGCGAAACGAGTGGAAAGGCTGTCGGCTTCACGCGGACTGGACGTAACAAGCAAGATGTGGCTCATGAATGCTCCCAGGTATAACGTAAGAACCAAGTAGCTTTTTTATTTTTACTTACCAGCTCATACGAAGAATCGTAGGGTTCCTGCCCTTTCCTCACAAGAAGGCACACGCATGTCACCTGGTCACATTGAGCAGCCTACCGATATGCCTTCCCCAGACGATGGCGGCTGTCTGGCAACCCGTGAAATCCTGGATCGCATCGGCGATAAGTGGAGCCTCTACATCATCGCCACGCTGGCGAACGGCCCGAAGCGTTTCAATGAATTGAAGCGTGGCATCGACGGCATTTCACAACGCATGCTGACGCTGACCCTGCGAGGACTCGAACGCGATGGCCTTATCACGCGCACGATGTATCCGACGATTCCTCCCCGCGTCGATTACGAACTCACTGAATTGGGAAGAACGCTGCTGAAGCCGGTCATGGCGCTGGTCGACTGGGCGAACGAGAACCAAGCCGCTATTGCCCATGCACATAGACGTTTTGACGAGAAGCCGGATACCGAACAGGTCTTGGTTCAGGGCGTGGTCTACCAGCGTCGATAAAGCGATACGTCGATGGCGTGAGCCTTTGATGAGAGGTCAACCCGTGCGCCATGTCCTACAAAAGCGCGCGAGCTGTTCGTTAAGATGGACCGCCCGCCCGCAAGGCGGCCCACCCGATAGGAGCCACGGACGATGCTTCGATGACGCGCCCTGCCACGCTACTGGCTAGCCTTCTGGCCTCGATCTTGGTCGCTTGCGCCACACCGGCCCAGCAAGTCGCGCCACGCACTGCCAGCACCTCTGCTCCGCTCTCCACCCAGGACCATGCCATGTCGTCTTCCCTTGAAGCCCACGCGCTGCCCGGGGCGCGCGCGGCCGTTGACCATTTGCTTGCTTTCCTGACGACCTTGGACAGCACCGATAGACTCAAGCCTGCACCGCTGGGCCATGCCTTCGGTGTGACGCTCGGCCCCGACTCCGAAAACGGTGCGGGCTGGACGGTCTACCACAGCCCGGATATCGGCCGAGGCTGGACCTACTGGGTGCAGCAGTCCGATGCCCGACCGTCGATGAAGAACGGCTTCCGTTTCTGGTTCGACCATCCGGACCGGTCGGCTGATGCCACGCCGGTGTGTGCATTGCCCCTTGACCGGTTGCGCAGCACATTGACTGCCCACGGCTGGGTCGAGCGACCCGTGCCTTCCGAAATCGGAAGCATCCTGGCCATCGAGTTCAGCAAGAACGATGTGGTGTTGACCCTGACCCCGCGGGACGGCACGGACATCGACGGCACCGCCTGCGTGCTCGCCATCCAGACCAGCGACGGTCACTGACCGAAAAAGGATTGCCATGGCAGCACCCCATCCGGCTCTTGATGCGGCGGTCCAGCAGTTTGCTCAACAGCCCGGCGTCAGCCTCGCCGATGTATCGGCACTTCGCGCTGCGTTGTCCGCCGACCCCGACGTGAGCCAACGTCTGGATACGCAGGCGGCGCGCGGTGCGCTGAACGGGTTTGCACTCGCGGCCGCTGGCACGCCCGATCGCCCCGTGGGCGAATACGACCGCACGACTGGCACGATGACCTTACCCATATCCGCTTTCGCCGGCTCGCACCCTGACGTAGGTGCCGTGCTGCGCGTGCAAGCGATGGTCACGGAGTTTGGCGCAAAGAGTTACACCGACGCCGCGGGGGTGAGCCAAGCGGTCACCCCGGACATGCTAAATAACTTGCAAGGCACGCTCAACAATTCGCCAGCATTGGCTGAACAAATCAAGCGAGCCGCCACGACGACCGACCCACTTCAACCGTCGCACCGCATCCTCGAATCCTTTGCGTTCACCGCACCCGGTGCGGGCGTAGGAGGCAGCTTCAACGCCTCCGACCACGCCATGAACCTGGTCAGCGAATCGCTGATGACCCGAGGTGCGCACAGTTCGGGCACCTACAACCCGCATGATTTGACCTTCGTCATCGGGCATGAAGTCCAACACGGATTCAACGCACAAGCTGCCGCGCAAGCAAGGACCGTGTTTGTTCATGATGTGCGCACGATGGCTGCCTCGCCCGGTCCGGTGCATGACTACACCGCGTTGGTCGAGCGGCACATTCAGAGTGGGCGTGATGACGAAGCCGGCGCGCAAATTGCCGGATGGAATGCGCTGCGCAGCCGCGTGCAGCACGACCAAGGCCACGTCACGCTGACCGACATGGCCAATGCGTTGCCTGCGCGGACGGCTGACTTCATCGAGCCGCATGGGGCGGGGTTCGTCGCCCATGGCAATGTTCAGCTCAATCCTGACTTGAGCATGCCCTTCACGCCAGCGAACGTCGCCGCGATGGGCCACAACTATTTCGACCGACCCACGTCCGCACATCGACAGCCGGGTGACAACCGCAACCCGATGGCCTTGGCACACGGCGGGGTGGAAGACTACCCGAACTATTACGCCGGCTGGGCGGTGGCGACCATTGGCGCCGAAGAGCGAGCCGCCTCACACGGCAGAGGCCCCGCCCCGCAAATTCAGATCAACATGAAACACGCCGGGTTGTACGAGGACATGATGGAGAAGGCAGGGCTAAACCTGGCGCCTTCGAAGCAGTCCATCCCGTATCTGGATAGCAGCATCCAACCGGCCACCCCACACGCGTTCGACCACACGGCGGACGGTCCGCATCAATACCAGTATGTGCCCGTGGCGCCACAGCGCCTGGACGACCCGTCGCACCCGGACCATGCGCTTTACCAACAAGCTCGTGGGCATGTTGTCGAGCTAGACCAGAGCTTGGGCCGAACCCCGGACGTTCACAGTAACCAGCTGGCTTCGGCGGCCGCCGTGCAAGCCCGCGCGGATGGCTTGCAGCGCATCGACATGGTCGCGCTATCGACCGACGGCCAGCGGCTGTGGTCGGTGCAGACCCCGCCGGGGCGAACGGACCATTTGTTCGACTTGCGGACGAGCGTGCCCACGGCGGAAGCGATGACGCCGATGGAGCAGAGCGGCGCCAAATGGCCACAAGCCATGCAGCAGTTCGAACAAGCGCAACAGCAGGCGCAAGGCCAGCAGGTGACGCAGCAGCAGATGCAATCGCAAGGTCCGGTCATGTCTCACGGTGGGCATGGCATGTAGCCGTGTAGTGGCCGCGCCGCTCCATAGTCATTGAGCGGCCTGAAGCGATGGTCGATGCGGTCCGAAGGTGCAGACGTTCGATAACGTCACGTGCAATCGCCTTCGGCCGAGATCGGAATCGAACCCCAGCGCTACTGACGCGGGAGGCGTCGCAGCCATCCATCGACCGCAGACCATCCGGGCATACAACGCGATGAATTGCCTCATTCCCCAGTTGGATTCGCAGTAAGTGCGATTGTCCACCAGGCTCAAGAAGGTTGCTCTATCCGCTTTTCCCAAATGTCGTAAACCTCCCTAAGCCGGTCTCCCGTCTTAGTCTTACTAACTATGCCGTGCGCCTGGACCAATACGGTGCCCGCCGGATTGAACGGTACGGAACCGAAGCCAACAATCAACGGTTGGCCGTAAAAAGCGAATCTCTTATCGGAGATGTCTTGCGCCCACTTCAAAGAGGGGTGATTGGTCATAAACACTTGTCCCAGATACATGCCGATATCCACGGCTACAGAGAAAGTTTTGTGGGTCAGTTGCTCGTCCGGCACAGCATTCGGACCATTCTTCTCTCTTATTTTTTGCCTTTCTGTCTCACTAAGACTTCGGGTTTCTACCTGTGTCGCGAACCACTGACCGAGGGGGCCAAGCGATGACGGGGAGTAGTCTGCACGCCAGCTCTCAAATCCAGGAGTGGTATACACGGCTTCCTCAAGCACGCCGACACGCTTGGGGAGCACGTCTAGGAACCATTGAAAATACTGCTTGAGTTCGGCCTTCGCCATGTCCTCGAGATTTTTCTCGAAGGGGGGCTGAATGATTTCGTAGGTCATGGTCTATGTTCGGCAATGCTTATGCCGGTCTGATGCGGAGCACTCTCGCGAGCTAGGACTGGGAAGCGCCCCAATAGAGTGACAGAAGGCATATCCACAGGAGCCAGGCTCGCATGAACCCAGTGGCAAAACGCAGAATGGTTGGGACGTTGGCACGATGCCGATACCTTAGATGCTGCGCTCTTAAAGGCCCATGGACACCCCTATTTGCAATGTACACCCACCAAGCCGTCCATATCGGCGCGGCCATTAAGGCAGGGTTGGCACGGAAACAACACAGCGATTGACTGAACATAAAGGTCGAGAGCTAGAACTAAGGATAGGCCGGCCGAAGAATACGAGCTCGTGGAGGAGAGATCGCCCGCGCCACCTATTTCTTCTTCCCCTTCACTTTCCCCGGCGGAAGTTGCGTCTTCTGCTTGAAAATCGGATCGACGGATATCTTGGCGATGCAGATGTTCGTGTAGCCGATGGACTCCAGGCGTCGGTAGACGTTTTTCAGGGCGACTCTTGCAAAGAAGGGAATGCGCAGCTTGGGCTCATCGGATTGGCTGATGATGCCGAAGACAATGGTGTATGCACTGACATCCCTCGGCATCTCATCGGCATCGTTGAGCGCATAGGAAGGCGGCAGTTCCTTGTTGACGAGCTTGACGTACTTGGGATGGTCACGCAGCAGTTCACCGGAGACCAGCCCCTGGTTAAAGAGATGACCAAGGAGGTTCGAGCCGCCGTAGTGCTTGACGTGTAGAAGCTCCATCCCGGTGCTGTAGGCGTCACAGAACTCGACCTTGTCGTGGACGCCGCCGACCTTGATGTGCTTGAGGTCCATCAATGCCCAGTAATCCTGATGTGACCCACAAAGCTCCGCGTTGTACGCGCCTTCTTTGGCGTGCTGGTAGTCAGGCAGAGCATGTTCGAAGACCTTCATGCCGTCGAAAAACTCATTGACGGTGTCAACGAAGTCCTTCTTGATTTCGAACCATTGCCCGCCGGACAGAAGGTAGCTTTTCCCGTCATATTCCACCTCGCAGTGGATGCACTTGTAGACGGTCCAGTGCTTGACCTCCATGTGGTCCGCATTTACCGCATACACGTGTCGCATCTTCAGCAGCTCAACGGAGAGCTCGGTGTTCTTGACCGTGTCGAAGAACCCCGGCAGGTGCATGTCGGTGAGGTAACCATCACCTTTGGCTTGAGTGAACCGGAAGCCCTCGACCACATCCCAGTCGAGTACGTCTGGCGCTGCCAGCCAGCAATCGCCGCCCTGCCCACCCTGCGACTGGACCGCTTCGAGCTTTCCAATCAGGAGCCCATCGAGCTCAGTTGCCAGGTGCCCCTTCTTCCTGACCTGGTGAATTTGGTCAACCCAGGCGAAGTGTTCCCGGTAGTCCGTCGATTCGTAGGCCCTGAGGTAGGCTGCCAGTGCTTTGCGGATGGTCCTGAGGTTGATGTCCCTGCTGACCGTCAGCGCATCGGACCCCGACATCCGGCGTCCGAGCAGATCGGCCTTCTTCCCTTTCGGGTAACCCACGATGCCCTTGATGAGATCGCGCTCGATATCAATGCCGAAGTCGGCAGCGGCGCTGGTTAGGCCAACCTGGACCCTGCTGTTTTGGTCGACGGCGTCGAAGGTGCGTTTGTCGATGCTCCGTAGCGCGTCCGCCTCCAGCGAGTTGAGCGTCGCCAGCAGGCCAAACCGCTCCTCAATCTTGTCTTGGTCGAGGATGAAACGCCCCTGTCCAAACGTCAGCGCGAAGTGTCGCCCCTTGGCCTTGACGATGAGCACGCCACCGGTCGACTTGACCATGCCAAGCTCACTGAGGTCGGCAACATGGTCCTTGAAGATGCTCGCCCACGTCGGTGGCTTCTCCGGCTTGGGCGCCACATACAGGTCCCCGATGTGGCGGATGCCGTCATCGATAGAGATATGCTTTGCCGCCGTAAAACCGACAGCATCGGAATGATGCTGGATGCTTTCCCGAAGCAGATGAATGGTCAGGTTCGGCACGCTTTCTCCCCGAGAATCCCTGCGTCAATCTAGTTCTACGTCGGTCGATGATGTCCTAGCGGAAATTGAACCAAGCGACCAAGCCGCTGCGTTGCACGACCTGACCCATTAGCTACTGATCAGATAGCTGACGGGCCAGGATTTAAGCGCGGAGGAGTTCGTCATGCCGCTCGTCGCTCAGTTGTTCCCCACCCCGGCCCACTTGTCTCCGTTAATGGGCTCGATGAGATCGTAGGACTTCGCGCCGCCCACGGCGTCCATGAGCTCGTATAAGTGCCGCTGCTTCTGATCCGCCACCGGCGATCAATGGGGTGTCGACGAGGAACGGGACGGACTATAGAAAGCGAAAAAGGCGGAGAACACATGTGCGTCGGCGCTTACGGCAACTGACTTCCCGATGATTTTTCGGGCAAAGCAAGCAACGTCTGAGGAGCCGAAGTAACGAACCTGCTCATCTACAAACGTGACGAGTTCTTCTTTTTCGTGGAGTCGTTGTCCAACTCCAGGAGAAGCTTTTTCCTCCTGCTGTCGTCAGTAAAGGAAGCATAGTTTTCTACGAGCCCAGACAGATAATGAAAGTCTTGAGCCGTGCATTTTCAAAGAATGTCTTTCCTTTAATCGTCCCTTCAAATGAAATTTTCGGTGCATGACAAAGCCCCTCGGAGCGGCTCAGCGAAGCTCCGTTCTCTTGGACTGCCATTGATGGAGCCAGATCCCTCAGAGTGAAGGCTATAGTCCGTATTACGTCGAAGCATCCTTCGCTGCCTTAACGGCAGCCTTTACCGCCTCGGGAGAGCTGCAGATTGCAGCGATGTCTTCCCACTTGAGTTTCACGCCATGCTTCTTGGTGGTCCTTCCCTTGCACCACACCAGACCGGTCATCGTTGCGTAACAGTCGCCGAGTTGGGAAGACCCGTTTGGGTTTCTCACTTCGAGCTCAATACCGTTCTGTTTGACTTGCATCTCGACGTCAAAAGACTTGACCCATACTTCCATGCGACATCCCCTGATTTACAGAATTGGCTTTACCCACCCTTGCCGAACGGCAATAGAGCGAAGCGATCTCAGACTACCAGCGACGTTGCGTAATGCTCCCTTCTCGCCGAACTCAGCAATGCGAAAATTCGGCAAGAAGACGCGGCCACTCGGTGAGAGCCGCGGACAGCATCCAGGGCATTTTCAAGCCCCGCAACATCCCCTATCTGATGTCGCTCGAATGCCCAGGTGAATGACACAGGCATGCACTCGGTAACCAGAGGGCACGATCTCGCTTGGTCATATGCAGGGGACGGATGAGACGGCGCCGTCCACGAGTACGGTTTCGCAGGCACACGAAAACGGGCGTAGAGTCCGACAGGGCGATGCGGAAAGGGGCTTTGGCACGAAGGCCATACCCCAAACGATACCTTTTTGAAGGCCGTTTCCGGCTATCGCTGATTGCCTGCAACCGTTGTGCCGCAAGGCTGCAAAGGAAATGGAGCGGGTGAAGGGAATCGAACCCTCGTCAGTAGCTTGGGAAGCTACAGCTCTACCATTGAGCTACACCCGCGTCGGGCCTGGATGGTAATACGAGTGCGGCGATGGGGGGAAGGTGGCGGGCCGCTGAACGTATCCGGTGGCGGCTGCGCTACGTGTCGGCGGGGCGCGCATAATCTTGCCGGGAATCCCATGAGGGCCGGGGCATGCATCGGATACTTTCGCTTTCCATCGTCGCGGGCCTGGCGCTTGCCGCGGGTTCGGTCGCTGCGCAATCCCGCAGCGTGTCCACGGCGGACATGCCGAAGCCGGGGGTGAGCTATATCTCGGGGCCGTCGGCGCCCGTGCGTCGGGAGACGGTGAGCACCGGCACCCTGCCCCAGCCCGCCCGGCTCTATGTCGGCGGGCAAGTCTCCGCGGGTGGCGGTAGCTACCAGCAACAGGATGACTACGGCGACAGCGGCTACTACGGCGGCGGTTACCCGCCGGGTTACGGCTGGAACGATCGCGATGGGCGCGGCCACGGCCGGCCCGACCATGACCACGATCACGATGGCCCGCATGGTCACCATGGCGATAACGACCGCGATCAGGGGCGCCCCCTCAGCCTTGCCGCAGGCAGTGGTGGCGCACCGTCGGCCAGCGGCGCGGGGGTGAAGCTCGCACCACAGCGCCAGCCGGGACAGTCGGATCGCGACCGCTGGAATCACGGATGGAACCCCGGCTACGGCAACAACCTGCCCGTGCGGCCGGAGGACGCCGCGCGCGCCGCACAGCCCGGCACTGGCATGACCAACAGCCGCGCGCCGCAGCCGGGCACCGGCCGAACGAACAGCCGCGGCCCCCAGCCCGGTACAGGCATGGGCTCGGGCAACCAGCCGGGTACCGGCGTTCCTCTGCGTGGCGGCTGGCGCGGCGACGGCCGCTGATCTACGCCGCCACCGGCTGCGGCTAGGCGTACCGGCCGTTACAATGCCCCTCTGCTGACGACCCGACACCCAGGCGCGCATGCGCGCCGTTGCGATGTGCTTCCGCCAGGCCCAGTGCATTGGGGGTGGAAACCCATCGCAGGTCGAGTCTGTCACCGCATTCCGTGCCGATTCCCCCGGATTCGCCACCCAACGATTCACGCCATAGGCAGCGGCCATGCCGCGCCTTTCGACGGATAGCCCGCATGAACTCACTCTCCCTGCCCCGCATCGACATGCATCGCGTTGCGGAATGCTCATCCTCTTTCGGCGGAACGGCATGGTCATGACCCACGACGACGAGACCTCCGGCGACGCGCCGTTCCACCGCCGCATCCGCAGCTTCGTACTGCGCGAGGGACGCATGACGCCCGCACAGCAGCGCGCGTTCGACGATCACTGGGCGCGCTTCGGCCTCGACTACACCGGCACGGAACGCGACCTCGACGCGACCTTCGGTCGTCATGCACCGCGCGTGTTGGAGATCGGCTTCGGCAACGGTGAGGCGCTGGCGTGGGCCAGCGAGCACGATCTCGCTCGCGACTACGTCGGCGTGGAAGTCCACGGTCCGGGCGTCGGCCGGCTGATGAATGCGCTCGCGGCTCGCGATGCGAGCAACGTGCGTCTCTACAAGCACGACGCGGTAGAAGTGCTGGAGCACGAGATCCCTGCCGGCAGCCTGTCAGAGGTGCGCATCTGGTTCCCCGACCCTTGGCACAAGAAGCGTCACAACAAGCGTCGTCTCGTCCAGCCGGCGTTCGTGGCGCTGCTCGCGTCGCGCATGGCGCCGGGCGGCCTGCTTCATCTGGCGACGGATTGGGAAGCGTATGCCGAGCACATGCGGGAAACGATGGAAGCGGCGCCGGGCTGGCGTAACCGGCTTGGGCCGGGGCTGGCAGCGGAGCGTCCCGCATGGCGCGTGGAGACGCACTTCGAGCGTCGCGGCATGCGGCTCGGCCACGGCGTATGGGACTTCCTCTACGAATGGCATGGCACGACGACGGCACCTTGATCGCGACGGCCGCATAATGGCCGTTCGCGCCCAAGGAGCCTATCGATGTCCATTGCCAACGTCGCTGACCTGATCGCAGAAACTCTCGAAGAAGCCGGCGTCCGCCGCATTTACGGCGTCGTCGGCGACAGCCTCAACGCCATCACCGAGTCCCTGCGCCAGCGACAACGCATCGACTGGGTCCACGTGCGCCACGAGGAAGTCGCCGCCTTTGCCGCCGGTGGCGAATCGCAACTCACCGGTGAGCTTGCCGTGTGCGCCGGCAGCTGCGGTCCGGGCAACCTGCATCTCATCAACGGTCTCTTCGATTGCCATCGCTCGCGCACACCGGTGCTCGCGATCGCAGCGCACATCCCCAGCGCGGAAATCGGCAACGGCTACTTTCAGGAAACGCATCCGACCGAACTGTTTCGCGAATGCAGCGTGTACTGCGAGATGGTTTCCGACGCGGCGCAGATGCCGCGCGTGATCGACGCCGCGATTCGTGCCGCCGTCGGCCAACGCGGCGTGGCGGTGGTGGTGATTCCAGGCGACGTCGCGATGCGCAAGTCGCCGGTGAAAGCCGCAACGCCTGCCGCTAGCCTGTTGCCCGCAGCGCCGCGCGTCGTGCCGGCCGAGCGCCAGCTCGATGCGCTCGCGGCCCTGCTCAACGAAGGCAAGCGGGTCACACTGCTGTGCGGTCGTGGTACCGCGGGCGCGCATGACGAATTGATTGCCCTGGCCGATGCGCTGAAAGCACCGATCGTGCATGCGCTGGGCGGCAAGGAATTCGTGGAGTACGACAATCCGTTCGACGTGGGCATGACCGGCCTGATCGGTTTCAGCTCGGGCTACCACGCGATGGAAGACTGCGACACGCTGCTGATGCTCGGCACCGATTTCCCGTATCGGCAGTTCTATCCCGAAGATGCCAAGATCGCCCAAGTAGACATCCGTCCCGGCAATATCGGCCGACGCTGCCGCGTCGACCTCGGCATCGTGGGCGACGTTGGCGAAACCCTCCGCGCCCTGCTCCCGCGCATCGAACCCAAGCGCGTGCGTGGTCATCTGGATCGCTGCCTTGCGCATTACGAGCGCGCCCGTCACGACCTGGACGAACTGGCGCGGATCGAACCCGGCCACGATCTCATCCACCCGCAGCAGGTCACCCGACTGGTAAGCGAGCTGGCGGAAGAGGATGCCGTCTTCACCTGCGACGTCGGTACGCCCACCATCTGGGCCGCCCGCTATCTGCGCATGAATGGTAAACGCCGACTGTTGGGCTCCTGGGTCCATGGCTCGATGGCGTGCGCGATGCCGCAGGCGATCGGCGCACAAGCGGCCTATCCGGAGCGGCAGGTGATTTCGCTGTCGGGGGATGGCGGCTTCACGATGCTGATGGGCGACTTCATCACCCTGGCGCAGCAGAAGCTGCCCGTGAAAGTGATCGTGCTCAACAACGGCACGCTGGGTTTCGTCGAGCTGGAAATGAAGGCCGCCGGTCTCCTTGAAACCGGCGTCGAGCTGCGTAACCCCGACTTCGCCGCCATGGCGAATGCGATGGGCATCCACGGTCGCCGTGTTGCCCGCGCCAGCGATCTGCCATCGGCCATCGCCGAGGTCCTCGCCCATGAAGGCCCGGCGTTGCTGGATGTGGTGAGCAACCGCCTCGAGCTGTCGATCCCGCCGAAGATCAGCGGCGAGCAAGTGAAGGGCCTCAGCCTCTACGCACTGAAGGCCGTGATGAGCGGCCGCGGCGATTCCATCGTGGATCTGGCACTGAGCAACCTGAGTCGCTGACGAGCAGAGCGGCTTCGCGGTGCTACACGACGCTAGTCGTGCAGCTTCCGGTTCGCGTGTATCGACATCAGCACGCCGAAGCCGGTGAGCAACGATACGGCGGACGTACCGCCGTAGCTGATGAGCGGCATGGGTACGCCTACCACGGGCAGGATGCCAGCGACCATGCCGCCGTTGACCGCCACGTAGACGAAGAAGCTCATGCCGATGGCGCCGGCCAGCAGGCGCGAATAGGTGTCGCGCGCATTCATCGCGATCCACAGGCAGCGGCCGATGATGAATGCGTAAAGCAGCATGATGGCGATGACGCCGACCAAGCCGAACTCTTCGGAGAACACGGCGAAGATGAAGTCGGTCGTGTGCTCAGGCAGGAATTCCAGACGCGACTGCGTACCGTGCTGCCACCCTTTGCCGAACACGCCACCCGAGCCTACGGCGATCTTCGACTGGATGATGTGCCAGCCATTGCCGAGCGGGTCGGACTCTGGGTCCAGCAGCGTACGCACGCGGTTGCGCTGGTATTCGTGGAGGAATTGCCAGGCAACGGGAATGGCAGCACCCACGGCACCGACCAGCAGTCCGATGCGCCACCACGCCATGCCGGAAAGGAACAGCGCGAACGCGCCTGCGCCTGCTACCAACAGCGCGGTACCCAGATCGGGCTGCTCGGCGATGAGCCCGGCAGGCACGGCGATCAACAAACCGACAACGATGATGTCCTTCCAGCTTGGCGGCAATTGGCGCGGATGCAGATACCAGGCCACCATCATCGGCATGGTGAGCTTGAGCAGTTCGGACGGCTGAAAGCGCATCACACCGAGGTCCAGCCAACGGTACGCACCGCGACCTTCACCGAGCACCGCCACCACCACGAGCAACGCGGTGCTGCCGAGATAGAGCCACGGTGTCCACGAACGCAGTACCGGCGGCGGAATGCGCGAGATCACAACGAGCAGCAGACCGCCGAGCACGAAGCGCGCCGCCTGCCCCGTCACCAGCGATAGATTGCCGTTGCCTGCGCTGTACAAGGTCGCCAACCCGGCGCATCCGAGCACGAACAACGCCAGCAACAGGGGCAGGTCGAGCCGCGGCCGGGTGAGCAGGCGCAGGCCGAAGCGTTTGAGCCGGGCGGAGAGGTTCTGGATCATTGGCCCTGGTCCTCGACGTTGTCGTCGGGCGATGCCGGCGCACTCGCAGCCGAGGCGGGCGCCGTGCCCTCGCTGGCAGGTGCCGCTTCGGGCAGGGCGTCTGACGTGACGACGTCGGCAGGCGACAGATCGGTCGGTCGCTGGCCGCCCTCGTCCACGACCCACTGGTCGAGGATCTTGCGGGCGATGGGGCCGGAATCCTTCGCACCCCACGCACCGGCCTCGAGGACCACCGCCACCGCAATGCGCGGATCTTCCGCGGGCGTATAGGCAATGAACAGCGCACGATGGCGCGTGGCGAGATAGGCCGTGTTCTTGTTTTCGTTGTATGCGTTGGTGGTGCGCGAGAAGCGCTCCGCCGTACCGCTCTTGCCAGCGATCACGTACGGAAAGCCTTTGCCGAGGCCCTTGCCGGTGCCTTCGCCGTTGATCACCGCAATCATGCCCTGGTCCACCGCGTCCCAATCCGCCGGCTTCCGGATCAGCGAGGGACCGGTGGGTGGAAACGCCTGCGGCACGCGCGGGCTATCCACGCCATCCTGCGTGTCGAGCAGGAAGTGCGGCTTGTACGGCACGCCACGACCGGCGAAGGTTGCCGTCGCATGCGCGAGTTGCAGTGGTGTCACCGCCCAGTAGCCCTGTCCGATGCCGGCGATGATCGTCTCGCCTGGATACCAGCCGGCCTTGCTTCGGGTGGCCTTCCATTCGCGCGAAGGCAGAATGCCTTCGACTTCGCCGACGAGATCGATACCGGTCTTCTGGCCAAAACCGAAACGCCCCATCCAGTCGGCCAGTCGATCGATGCCCATGTCGAGTGCGAGGCGATAGAAATAGGTGTTGGTCGATTTCTCGATGGCGCGTTGCAGGTTGACCGTGCCGTCGCCCCCGCGCTTGTCGTCGCGATAGCAGCGCGATTGACCCGGAATGCAGAACTCTCCCGTGGACAGCACGGTATCGCTGGGCCGACGAATGCCCATCGCCAGGCCACCGAGCGCGAGGAATGGCTTCACCGTGGAGCCGGGCGGATACACGCCGCGGAGACCGCGGTTGTACAGCGGCTTGTCGGGTGCGGTGGTCAGCGCCTTGTAATCGGCGGAGCTGATGCCGTTGACGAAAAGGTTGGGATCGAAGCTCGGTTCGCTGGCAAACGCGAGCACCTGGCCGTTGCGCGGATCGATGGCGATGGCGGCACCGGCGCGACCGTTCATGGCTTCTTCCGCGGCCTTCTGCAGGCGCACGTCGATGCTCAGATAGATGTTCTTGCCGGGCGTGGGCGGCGTGGTGTCGAGCACGGCCTGGGTACGGCCGTCGGCATTGACCTCAACCAGTTCGTAACCCGGCTGGCCATGCAGCAGCTTCTCGTAGTAGCGCTCGATACCGATGCGGCCGATATGTGTGGTGCCCTTGTAGCTGGCCTCCTCGTCTTCATCCATGCGATCGAGGTCGTCCGCGTCGATGCGGCTTACATAGCCGATGACGTGCGCCATCTGCGCACCGAGCGGGTAGCGCCGGGTGAGATAGGGCACCACGTCCACGCCGGGGAATCGCCAGCGATTCACGGCGAATCGGCCGATTTCATCCTCGGTGAGCTTGAGCTTGAGCGGCACGCCTTCGAAGCGGCGACTCTGCTTCACCTGCTTCTTGAAAGCCGTGATGTCTTCATCGCTGATCGGTACGACGGCACCCAGCTCGTGCAGCATGGCGTCCATGTCGGGCACCTGCTCGGGCGTAACCTCGAGACGGAACGCCGGCACGTTGTCGGCCAGCAACACGCCGTTGCGATCGTAGATGAGGCCACGTGCCGGCGGGATCGCGCGCGGCTTCACGCGGTTCTGGTCCGAGCGTGCCACGAACTCGTCGTGGTGCAGCACCTGCAGATAGACATAGCGCACGCATACGGCGGCGAGGCCCAGCAGGATCAAGACGAAGCCCGCGAGCGCACGGCGACGGAACAGCGCCACCTCGCCGCGGACTTCCTTGATCGAGGCGCGCCGCCTGCTCATGCCTCGTGGATGCGCAGACGCGCGCGAAGGTCATCGAGGATGAGAAAGACGAACGGCCAGAGGGCTGCGCCAACGAACGGCGAGATCCAGTACTCCGGCGGCGGCAACGGATCGCCGCCGAAAACGCGTATCAGCAGCAACAGGATGCGATCGTTCAGCAGGAAACCCAGCACCGCGAGCGATTGCTGCCACATGGGAAAGAAGCGCAGGCGCGAGCGGAAGCGCAAGGCGATGAACACCATGGCCGTGAGCCGCAGCGCCTGTTCGCCGAGCAGTATGCCGTCGAAGAGGTCGGCCGCGACGCCGAGACAGAAGGCGAGGCCCAGCGTGACGCGATCCCCGGATTGCAGGCACCAGTAGAGCAACACCAGCGCAGGCCAGTACGGCTTGAACGGCGTCAACGGGCCCGGCAGCGGGATCAGCATCAGGAACAGGGAAATCAGCAGCGTGGCGGCGAACCACAACTGGCGAACGCGGACCTTGTTCATCGTGCGGTCCCCGTCGGGGTGGCGGCGGTCGCCGAGCGTGCCGGCACCGGCGTCGCCGTGGGCGACGTCACCGACGGCAGGGTCGGTTGGGGCGCGTTGGGATCGGGCGCCAGGGAAGCGGGCGGACCGACATTGGGCGCCGGCGCGGGCGGCCCATCGACTTCGGCGAGGTCGTGCAGAAGCAGCACGTCCTCGCTACGATCGAGGTCCGCCGCGGGCTTCGCCTGGGCCGACAGGAAGGTGCCGGATGGCGTCTGTGCGACGTCGCGAACCTCACCCACCGGGAAGCCGGGCGGGAAACGCCCACCCAAGCCGGAGGTGACCAGCTTGTCACCCACCTGCACGTCGGCCGAGACGGGGATGTTCGGCAACGTGAGCATGTCGCCCGCACGCGAGCCGTAGGCGATGGTGCGCAGGCCACTGCGCTCGACGGTCACGGGGATGGCGTGGTTGGGATCGGTGATGAGCATGGCGACCGAGGTGGTAGGCATGACCTCGACGATCTGCCCCATGACGCCCCGGGCGTCGATGACCACCTGTCCCGGCTTCACCTTGTCACGCGCGCCGACGTTCAGCACGATCCGGTGACGGAAGCTGCCGAGATCGACGCCGATGAGGCGCGCGAGCTGCACATTCAGCGAAAGGCTGTGCTGGGTGTCGAGCAGTTCCTTGAGGCGCTGGTTCTGCTCGGCTACCGACGCCATGCGATTGAGCTTGGCATTGGCCAGCAGCAGATCCTCGCGCAATCGCTGGTTCTGCTCGGTGAGGCGCTGCCGATCCGCGAAGGCGACGGTCGCCGCCTGGAACCCCTGCGATGGCAGGCCGGCAATGCGGTAGACCGGCTCCACGAGAATCGACAGGCCATAGCGCACGTTGGCGAGCCAGCCGCCCCGGTGATCGAGCACCATGAGCACGCAGGCGAGCGCCAGGTAGACGATGAGCCGCAACGTGCCGGCCACGCCGGGCGCAAAGAGGGGCGACTTGTCGTCGCGATTCAGGGCCATGACGGGATGCTCTGGGCCGCGCTGTCGGAAGCCGGCCGGCCCGCCAGGTCACAGGCCGCAGCGAGCGCTTCCTGTGCATCCTTTGCGCGCTCCGGCCTCCGCGCCGTGCGCGCCGCCATCATTCGAACGCGAAGAAGTCGCTGCCGTGCTGGTCGATCATCTCCAGGGCCTTGCCGCCGCCGCGCGCCACGCAGGTGAGCGGGTCGTCGGCCACCTGCACGTGCAGGCCGGTTTCCTCGGAGATCAGGCGATCCAGGTCGCGCAGCAGCGCGCCACCACCGGTGAGCACGATGCCGCGCTCGGCCACGTCGGAGCACAGCTCCGGCGGGGTCTGCTCCAGCGCCGCCTTGACCGCCGCCACGATGCCGGACAACGGCTCGTGCAGGGCTTCGAGCACTTCGTTGGAGTTGATCGTGAACATGCGCGGCACGCCCTCGGCGAGGTTGCGGCCGGAGATTTCGATCTCGCGCACTTCGCTCTGCGGGAAGGCGCAGCCGATTTCGAGCTTGATCCGCTCGGCGGTGGATTCGCCGATCAGGGTGCCGTGGTTGCGACGCACGTAGTTGATGATGGCCTCGTCGAAGCGATCGCCGCCCACGCGCACGGACTGCGAGTAGACGATACCGTTGAGCGAGATGACCGCCACTTCGGAGGTGCCGCCGCCGATGTCGAGGACCATGGAGCCACGGGCCTCGTGAACCGGGATGCCGGCGCCGATCGCGGCTGCCATCGGTTCTTCGATGAGGAAGACGTCACGCGCACCCGCGCCTTCGGCCGATTCCTTGATGGCGCGGCGCTCGACCTGGGTCGAGCCGCAGGGCACGCAGACCAGCACGCGCGGGCTGGGGCGCAGCATGCGCGAACGGTGAACCTGCTTGATGAAGTGCTGGAGCATCGCCTCGGTCATGGTGAAGTCGGCGATGACGCCGTCCTTCATCGGACGCACGGTGGCGATGTTGCCCGGGGTACGGCCGAGCATGCGCTTGGCGTCGCCACCGACCGCCGCGACGGCTCGCGGGCCACCCGGGCCGCGATCCTGGCGGATCGCCACCACCGACGGCTCGTTCAGGACGATGCCCTGCCCGCGCACATAGATGAGCGTGTTCGCCGTGCCGAGATCGATGGAAATGTCGTTCGAAAAGAGACCGCGGAACTTCTTAAACATGATGCGGCGGGCGCCCGTTGCGGCAAAAAGTAAGCGTGCGAGTCTAGATTGGCGCCCTCCCCCACGCAAGGGCAGATAAGTTAAGAAAGCCTTGTAAGTCCGAATGATGCATGCGGAAGCTACCCTCCCCGGATAGGTCCAGGGCGACTCCGGCGGTCGCCTCCGGACCCGTTTTTGGGTACGATTCGCCGGTTTGCCGTCACCCTCGTCGACGGCATTTTGCCGCGGCCGATCACGGCCCCATCACCTTCAGGGTTTCCCAACGCATGACTGCCGTTATCTGCGGATCGCTCGCCTACGACACCATCATGGTGTTCCAGGACCAGTTCAAGAACCACATCATTCCGGATCAGGTGCACATCCTGAACGTGTCGTTCCTGGTGCCGGCCATGCGCCGCGAGTTCGGCGGTTGTGCTGGCAATATTGCGTACAACCTCAAGCTGCTCGGCGGCGAACCAATGCCCGTCGCGACCGTGGGTCAGGACTTCGCGCCGTACCGCGCGCACATGGAGAAGTTCGGCATCCGGCTCGACGGCGTGCGCCAGTTCGACGACCAGTTCACGCCGCAGTGCTTCATCACCACCGATCTGGACAACAACCAGATCACGGCCTTCCATCCTGGCGCGATGTCGAGCGCGCAGGAGAATCACGTGCGCGACATCGCCGATTGCAGCTTCGGCATCGTGGCGCCGGATGGTCGCGAAGCCATGCTGCAGCACGTGGACGAGTTCGCCGCGCGTGGCGTGCCCTTCATCTTCGACCCGGGCCAGGCGATGCCGTTGTTCAACGGCGACGAATTCCGCGCGATGATCGAGAAGTCGACGTACGTGATCGTCAACGATTACGAGTCGCAGTTGCTGCAGCAGCGCACCGGCTGGAGCGCGTCCGACATCGCCTCCAAGATGAAGGCGTACATCGTGACGCTCGGACCGCGCGGCTCGCTGATCCACGCCGATGGCGCCACGATCGAGGTGCAGCCGGCACGCGAGCGTAAGGTCGTCGACCCGACGGGTTGCGGCGACGCTTATCGCGCAGGCCTCATCTTCGGCATCATGAAGGGCTACGACTGGCCGACCATCGGACGCATGGCGTCGCTGATGGGCGCGCTGAAGGTCGAGCATCCGGGCACGCAGAACCAGTTCTTCACCTACGAACAGTTCGCGGGCGAGTTCGAGGAACAGTTCGGTTACAAGCTGGCCTGAGCCTTCGACATCGCTTAAAAACAAGGGGCGGCGCATCACTGCGCCGCCCTTTGCGTTTCTGGCATGCGATACGTGCGCGTCAGTTGCGCGGCTTGAATCCCATCGTGGCGTTGACCGCCTGTTTCCAGCCTTCGTAGAGATCGTTGCGACGTTCTTCGGTCATCGACGGCTTGAACTCGCGATCGATCGCCCAACGGGTGGCGATGTCCTTCTTGTCCTTCCAGAAGCCCACGGCAAGACCGGCAAGATAAGCCGCGCCCTGCGCGGTCGTTTCCTGCACCTTCGGCCGCAGCAAGGTTACGTCGAGAATGTCCGCCTGGAACTGCGCCATGAAGTCGTTGGCGATGGCACCGCCATCGGCACGCAGCTCCTTCAATTGGATACCGGAATCGCTCTGCATCGCCTCGAGGACATCGCGCGTCTGGTAGGCCATCGACTCGATCGCAGCGCGAATGAACTGCTCCTTCGTGGTACCCCGCGACAGGCCGAACACGGCACCGCGTACGTCGCTTCGCCAGTACGGCGCACCGAGACCGACGAAGGCAGGCACGAAGTACACGCCGTCGTTGTCCTTGGCGCGCTCGGCGTACTCCTGGGAATCGGAGGCCTTGCCGAGCATGCGCAAGCCGTCACGCAACCATTGAATCACCGAACCCGCGACGAAGATGCTGCCTTCGAGCGCGTACTCCACCTTGCCGTCGACGCCCCAGGCAATGGTGGTGAGCAAGCCATTTTTCGAGCGGACGGCCTTCTCGCCGGTGTTCATGAGCATGAAGCAGCCAGTGCCGTAGGTGTTCTTCGCAAGACCTTCCTCGAAGCATGCCTGACCGAACAGCGCTGCCTGCTGATCGCCCGCGATACCTGCGATAGGTACCTCGCGACCGAAGAAGTGCTTCGACAACGTCTTGCCGTAGACCTCGCTGGAGGACTTCACCTCGGGCAACATGGCGCGCGGTACGCCGAGCATCTTCAACAGCTCGTCGTCCCATTCGCACTTGTGGATGTCGTACATCAAGGTGCGCGACGCATTGGTGTAATCGGTGACGTGCACCTTGCCGCCGGTAAGGTTCCAGATCACCCACGTATCGATGGTGCCGAACAGCAGGTCACCTGCCTCGGCGCGCGCCTGCGCACCGTCGACATGATCGAGTATCCAGCGCACCTTGGTGCCGGCGAAGTAGGCGTCGATGAGAAGACCCGTCTTCTCGCGGACCATCTCTTCGTGGCCTTCCTTCTTCAGCCGCTCGCAGATATCCGCGGTCTGGCGCGATTGCCACACGATGGCGTTGTAGATCGGTTGGCCGGTGTGCCTGTCCCAAACCACCGCGGTCTCGCGCTGGTTGGTGATGCCGATGCCTTCGATGCACGCGGGATCGATCTGCGAGCTGCTGATGACTTCCGTCATCGTCGAGAGCACGCTGGTCATGATCTCGCGCGGGTTGTGCTCCACCCAGCCGGGTTGCGGAAAGATCTGCGGAAACTCGCGCTGTGCGGTACCGGCGATGTTGCCGTCGTGATCGAACAGGATCGTGCGCGAGCTGGTGGTGCCCTGGTCGATGGCGAGAATGTAGGTCTTCTTGGTCACGGTAAGTCCTCTCGAATCATGCCGCGATAGCGGTATAGGCGAAGGCGGCGAGCAAGGCGCCGATGATCGAACCGATAATGGGAACCGGTGCATAGGCGAAATCCGAACCACCCTTGCCCGGGATCGGGAGCAGCGCGTGCGCCACGCGCGGGCCGAAATCACGCGCCGGGTTGATGGCGTAGCCGGTCGGACCACCCAGGCACATGCCGATCACGACCACGAGCAGGGCGACGGCGATGGGTGCAATGCCCTTGGACAGATCGTTGCTGCCGATGGCGAGCACGCAGTAGACCAGCACGAAGGTGCCGATGACCTCGGTCAGGATGTTGGCCGGCAGCGAGCGCACGGCAGGAATGGTGCAGAACACGCCCAGTTTCTTCGTGGGATCCGGCGTGCGGCCCCAGTGAGCGAGATAGGTGAGATAGACGAGCACCGCGCCCGTGAATGCGCCTGCCATCTGCGCTGCCACGTATCCCGGAACGAGCGACCACGAGAGCTTGCCGATCGCTGCGAGGGCCAGGGTAATCGCCGGATTCATGTGCGCGCCGCTCTTTGCGGCGACAAAGATGCCCATGAGCACGGCAAGCCCCCAGGCCCACGTGATCACCCCCCAGCCGGCATTCTCGGCCTTCGAATCCTTCAACAGCACGCCTGCGACGACACCGTCGCCGAGCAGAATCATCACCATCGTTCCGAGGAACTCACTCAGATACACCGACATGCTGAGTACTCCTTCATCGTGCGGGCCGGTCAGCAGTACGGCCCGTGCTGGGGGGATGGCGACTCGCGCGTCAGCGCTTCGTCGCCAGGTAAGCGGACAGGCGCTCCACGTCGGGCGGTGTAACCCGCAAGCCGACTTTGGTGCGACGCCAGAGAATGTCTTCGGCTTCGGTGGCCCACTCGTGCCGGACGAGATAGTCGACTTCCGCCTGGTAAAGATCGGAGCCGAAGTTCTCGCCGAGCGCATCGAGGCCCGAGGCTTCGCCGAGCAGATCGCGCGCGCGGGTTCCGTAGCTATGCACCAGGCGCCATGCGAGCTTTTCAGGCAGCCAGGGGCGGCTCGAGCGAATGTCGGCGAGCAACTCGTCGGTATCGCGCTCGCCACCGCCAGGTAGCGGAGGTGCATCGGCGGTCCACGCCGGGTTACGGTTGCCGAGCAACGGGGCCAGGCGATCGACGGCCTCTTCGGAGAGCTTGCGATAGGTCGTGAGCTTGCCGCCAAAGACATTGAGCAGCGGTGCGCCGTCCTGATTGACATCGAGCAGGTAGTCGCGCGTCACTTCGGATGCACTGCCTGCTTCGTCCTGCAGCAGCGGGCGTACCCCGCTGTAACTCCAGACGACGTCGGAAGGCGTGAGTTGCTTCTTGAAGTAACGGTTCGCGGCATCGCACAGGTAGCTGGTTTCGTCCGTACCGATGTGAGGATGCGAGGGGTCGTCGTGGTATTCGATGTCGGTCGTGCCGATCAGCGTGAAGTCGCGCTCATACGGGATGGCGAAGACGATGCGGCGATCGGGCTGCTGGAAGATGTACGCGTAGCGGTGCTCGAAGATCTTCGGCACCACGATGTGACTGCCCTTGATGAGGCGCAGCGTGTGCTGGTGCTTGAGACGCACCACGTCGTCGAGAAAGCTCGCGGCCCAGGGACCCGCTGCATTAACCAGCGCACGCGCCTTGACGAAGTGTCGCGACCCGTCGCGAGCTTCCAGCTCCGCCGTCCAGCCGTCGCCATCGCGGCGCGCGCTCACGCACTTCGTGTGGGTTTCGATACGTGCACCGCGCCGCGCCGCGTCCATCGCATTCAGCACAACGAGTCGTGCGTCCTGGACCCAGGCATCCGAGTACACGAAGCCCACGGAGAACTCGTCGCGCAGGGGCGCGCCGGTCACGTGCTTGCCGAAACGCACACGGCGGGAACCCGGCAGCGTGCGACGACCACGGCCCAGATGGTCGTACAGGAACAGGCCGATGCGAATCATCCAGGCAGGACGCAGATGCGGCTGATGCGGCAGCACGAAGCGCAGGGGCCAGATGATGTGCGGCGCGGCGCGGAGCAGTACCTCACGCTCGGCGAGCGCCTTGCCGACGAGGGCAAACTCGAACTGCTCCAGATAGCGCAGACCACCGTGGATCAGCTTCGTGGAAGCGCTGGACGTGTGGGATGCAAGGTCGTCGCGTTCACACAACCACACGCTCAGTCCGCGACCTACCGCATCACGAGCGATCCCGACGCCATTGACGCCGCCACCTACCACCAAGACATCGACCTGCTCGACCATCGACTACTCCGTTTGCGGGAGGCGAGGCGCGTCGCACGTACCCTACGCTCGGGTACGTTCGTTTTCGTCCGTTAAGACAGTGTTTTCCACGAAAACGAACATTCTTACGACATCGCCAGCTATCGCCTGCGTGCAAACGAGCATATGCGAACATAAACGAACATCGCACGCTGCACTGCAACGTAGGCGACGTCGGATACCCGCGCCCCCTTGGGCGATTCAGTCCTCGGCCACGTGCACCTGCGTGCCAGCTGCATCGAGGACGGGGATAAGCACGTCGGGCGGCGGACGATCGGTGAACCATGCATCGACATGCGAAAAGTCGCCGAGGCGAACCATCGCATTTCGACCGATCTTGCTGTGGTCGGCGCCGAGGAAGACCTGGCGCGAGTGCTCGATGATCGCCTGCGCGACGCGCACCTCGTGAAAATCGAAGTCGAGCAAGGTGCCGTCGAGTTCGATACCGGAGATACCGATGATGCCGAAGTCCACCTTGAACTGGCGGATGAGTTCGATCGTCGCCTCGCCCGTCACGCCGTGATCTCGGCCGCGCACCACACCACCGGCAACGATTACCTCGAAGGTGGGGTTGTCGCTCAACAAAATGGCGATGTTGAGGTTGTTCGTGATGACGCGCAGATCGCGATGCTCAAGCAGCGCGCGACCGACGCCTTCGTTTGTCGTGCCGAGATTGATGAAGAGCGACGATCCATCGGGAATTTCCCGCGCGATGGATGCAGCGATGCGGTTCTTCTCCGCGGCCTGCAGCGACTGCCGCGCGGCATACGCGACGTTCTCAACGCTCGAGGGAGCACTGACGCCCCCGTGATAGCGACGAATCAAGCCGGCGTCGGCGAGGAGATTCAGGTCGCGGCGAATCGTCTGTGGGGCCACGTCGAAATGACTGGCCAACTCGTCCACGCCAGCGAAGCCTTCGCGCTGGACGATAGCAATCAATTCTTCCTGCCGCCGATTGAGTCGTGGATCCATCGCCTTCCCGTTCTGTCGCACTGCGCAGACATGATGACGCTTTGTCGCGAGAGTGTCATGCCTGTGGGAGCCGCCATGGCGGCGAGAAGCCCACGAAGCGTTGTAGCGGCAAGGCTAGTTCCCATCGCCAGCAGGCTGGCTCCCACCAAACAAGCCTCCCTCGCCGCCATGGCGGCTCCCACAGGCCAAGCAAAAAACCCGGCCTCATTGAGGCCGGGTTTTTAGGATAAAGCCCCTGTCGGTGACCTGTTGCGGGTCGTGCCCTGCGGGCACGACGCCACGCCATTAGTTTGCGGCCAAGAAAAAAACCCGGCCTCTGACGAGACCGGGTTTTTAGGATAAAGCCCCTGGCGGTGACCTACTCTTGCATGGCTTGAGCCACACTACCATCGGCGCATGCGCGTTTCACTTCTGAGTTCGGGATGGGATCAGGTGGGACCACGCCGCTATAGCCGCCAGGGAAGGGGTGGGAGCAGCGCCTTAGCGCCGGCTCCACAAAGGGGGTAAACGAGTGACAAGCGTCCGGGAACGACCGGAGGATTGTATTAAGACGGTGAAGCGTCTTGGGGTTATATGGTCAAGCCTCACGGCTCATTAGTACGCGTAAGCTCAATGCATTGCTGCACTTCCACACCGCGCCTATCAACCACCTAGTCTTGATGGTGCCTTAAGGAGAGTCAAGCTCTCGGGAGATCTCATCTTGGGGCGTGCTTCCCGCTTAGATGCTTTCAGCGGTTATCACTTCCGTTCGTAGCTACCGGGCAATGCCATGGGCATGACAACCCGAACACCAGCGGAACGTCCACTCCGGTCCTCTCGTACTAGGAGCAGCCCCCCTCAAATCTCCAACGCCCACGACAGATAGGGACCGAACTGTCTCACGACGTTCTGAACCCAGCTCGCGTACCACTTTAAATGGCGAACAGCCATACCCTTGGGACCGGCTACAGCCCCAGGATGTGATGAGCCGACATCGAGGTGCCAAACACCGCCGTCGATATGAACTCTTGGGCGGTATCAGCCTGTTATCCCCGGAGTACCTTTTATCCGTTGAGCGATGGCCCTTCCATACAGAACCACCGGATCACTAAGACCTACTTTCGTACCTGCTTGATCCGTCGATCTCGCAGTCAAGCACGCTTATGCCTTTGCACACAGTGCGCGATGTCCGACCGCGCTGAGCGTACCTTCGTGCTCCTCCGTTACTCTTTGGGAGGAGACCGCCCCAGTCAAACTACCCACCATACACGGTCCCCGATCCGGATTACGGACCTAGGTTAGAACGTCAAGCACTTCAGGGTGGTATTTCAAGGATGGCTCCACCGAAACTAGCGTCTCGGTTTCATAGCCTCCCACCTATCCTACACAGAAGAACTCAACGTTCAGTGTAAAGCTATAGTAAAGGTTCACGGGGTCTTTCCGTCTTGCCGCGGGAACGCTGCATCTTCACAGCGATTTCAATTTCACTGAGTCTCGGGTGGAGACAGCGCCGCTGTCGTTACGCCATTCGTGCAGGTCGGAACTTACCCGACAAGGAATTTCGCTACCTTAGGACCGTTATAGTTACGGCCGCCGTTTACTGGGGCTTCGATCAAGAGCTTCGCCTTGCGGCTGACCCCATCAATTAACCTTCCAGCACCGGGCAGGCGTCACACCCTATACGTCCACTTTCGTGTTTGCAGAGTGCTGTGTTTTTGATAAACAGTCGCAGCGGCCAGGTTACTGCGACCCCTCGATGCTCAGTCACGCACGTGACCACACCAAGGGGCGCACCTTCTCCCGAAGTTACGGTGCCATTTTGCCTAGTTCCTTCACCCGAGTTCTCTCAAGCGCCTTGGGATTCTCACCCTGCCTACCAGTGTCGGTTTACGGTACGGTTTTTCTACAGCTGAAGCTTAGTGGCTTTTCCTGGAAGCGTGGTGTCAGTCACTTCGTCCTCATAGGACTAGTCTCGGTGCTCGGCGTAAGTGATCCCGGATTTGCCTAAGATCACCGCCTACCGCCTTTCCCCAGGACAACCAACGCCTGGTAGACCTAACCTTCTCCGTCCCCACATCGCACTGTAGAAAAGTGCAGGAATATTAACCTGCTTCCCATCGACTACGCATTTCTGCCTCGCCTTAGGGGCCGACTCACCCTGCGCCGATGAACGTTGCGCGAGGAAACCTTGGGCTTTCGGCGGGGGGGCTTTTCACCCCCCTTATCGTTACTCATGTCAGCATTCGCACTTCCGATACCTCCAGCAAGCCTTACGACTCACCTTCACAGGCCTACGGAACGCTCCTCTACCGCGTACAGATCAAAATCTGTACACCCCGAGCTTCGGTGCATAGCTTAGCCCCGTTAAATCTTCCGCGCAGACCGACTCGACCAGTGAGCTATTACGCTTTCTTTAAAGGGTGGCTGCTTCTAAGCCAAC